>NZ_JACUUB010000009.1 GCF_014859525.1 Marinobacter sp. | reverse complement strand
TCTCGCCACCGTTTCACCCGCACCTGATCCTTAACCGCATCAATCACCTCAAGGGTCAAATTGATCAGGGCCTGCGTTTCTGTATCTTCTGTGGCTTCCTCGCCGGGTTCTGGCAAGAACACGTTCACGATATCCTCGATAAACGCATGATTGGTAGACGACGCCAGATCTTCCAGGATCTGGTGGATTACGTTGGCGACGATATCGCCGACTGCGTTCTCCAGAGTGTCCTGAATAGTGGGGCCGACAACGGGCAGATATTTCAGTCGTGACAGTTCAAGATTCTGTTCGAGGGCATGGTCGACTCGACTTTCGAGGTAAGCACGCAGCGCGCCCCTGTTCGGAACATACCCCTGCTGGGCGGCTTGCGAGACCCGTTCAGAGAGCCAGTCTGAGAGCATGCTGCGCCTTGGATAGAGAATGTCATGCTGGATTCTTTCCAGCAGTGGCGAGCCGCGCTTTACTTCGTCTTGTACGCCACTGAGCACCTTTAACACGATCCGGTCAGACAACTCTTCCATAAAAGCGTCGTAGTAGAACATGACGAATCGGTACAAACGGGTACTGGTGAAGTCGATGATCTTGTACTGGTGTAAACGGTAGATGATGGAGATCACCCTTAGTATCCGCAGGAAGCGCAAGCTGCCGATCGGGATGCAGCCGACCAGGTCATACCAGTGAATGAACGGATAGAAATACCAGCGGTCATAGACTTTGGCTTTAACGGAGTAGCCCCAGCGCAGGAAAAATTCTGTGAGAAAGATCGATACAAAAATCAGGTCATAGAAAATGAAGCGTTCATGCACCGGTTGGTAAGCGGCATTCACGCCAGGCAGGTGCTCTTCAAGCAACGACTGGATGGCCACGAAGCTGTAGATTGAATCCCAGATAATAAATGAAAGGTTGATGACCAATAGGCCCAACATCAGAAAATCAATGAGGAACCAGATCATCTGATGGCTGGATCTGAGATTTTCGCGATTAATCCTGAGCATCCGGGCTTCCTGTTAATGGGGCTTTGACCAGCATAAGTCACTGACAGGTTAGCCTATTCTGATTGAGACGACGACCTTCCTGGTATCAGGTGGTCATGGCGGTCGATCGAATTTGTCCTGACAGGCGTAGAAGGCCTCGGTGGGTATCGGTAAACTCGCACCCCTGTCTTTGGGATTTATTATTCAACCCGGTGGGGAACGAACACACTACATGCTGTTACCCGCAATTTACATCAAGAAATGCCTTAGGCTTATCGGATTCGCGATGCTTTGTTACGCCTCCGGCAGCTATGGCAGCCAGGTGCGGGTAGTCTTTGAAGGCAATCATCGCGATCTCCGCGACAATGCTCGGATATTCGTGGGTGATGTGGAGGGGCGGACGGCTGATGGCCTGCGGCGTTATGCATCGACCGCAATTGCCCAAGTAGAGCAGGCGATACGAGCGCTGGGATATTACAACCCGGTTATCACCTCCGTGGTTACCGAATCTGATGACGGCCTTGCTGAGCTGGTCCTGACGGTTGAGCCGGGCGAGCCCGTCAGAATCCGCTCCAGGAACGTTGAAATCGAAGGCCCGGGGGGCGACGATCCGGAGTTTACAGGCCAGGTGCCCCGACAACCGGCCGAAGGCGACATATTGCATCACGGTCGCTATACCACCCTGCGCCAGGCCATTCAGAATCGAGCCGGCCGTCTGGGGTATTTTGACGGTGAATTCATTACCCGCCGGCTGGAAGTCGACCCCTCGGAAAATCTGGCAGACATCACCTTGCACTACCGGACAGGCGAGCGGTATCGTCTCGGTTCTGTCACCTTCCTGGAAGGTCACGACTTTGATCCGGATTTGCTGAATCGGTTTGTAACGTTTGATCCTGATATCCCATTCCACGCCGATGAAGTGGCCAAGCTGAACCGGGACCTTTCTAACAGCGGGTATTTCTCGGGCGTTGATATTGATGCCTCACCCAACCGTGCCGAAGATGGCGTTATACCGATCGATATTGGTCTGACTCCAAGGCCGCCCCGGTCAATTGGTGCCGGTGTTGGTTTCTCCACAGACGTTGGTCCCAGGGTGCGGGGTAACTGGCGCGAGCACTACACCAACTCCATGGGGCACCGGCGCGGTGCCGACACCGAGCTTTCGGAACTTCGCCAGAACGTCAGTACTTGGTACGAACTGCCCCTGGACCCACCGATGACCGATTCTCTGCGGCTCGGTGCCGGCTATCAGCGCGAGAATATCGAGGACGTCGAATCTGAACGTTTGACTCTGGGGCAACAATGGCGGCACCAGCTGGATACCGGGTGGATGCAGGTGGTGTCGATTCGCTGGGAAGGTGAGCGTTTCCGCATCGGCGAAGACGAACGGGGCAACTCCAGCCTGCTGTTGCCGGGGCTCAGCTATTCAAAGCTTCAGGCCAACTCGCCGCTGGACCCGTCCCGGGGTTACCGGCTCCAGTTTGACGTGATGGGCGCGCACCGTGCCATCATTTCGGATGCAGACATTCTCCATATGAACGTGTTGGCTCGAGGTCTTTACACCCTGGCCGACAACCACCGGTTTCTGACCCGTTTTAATTTTGGCGGGGTTGCCACCAACAGTTTCTCGGATGTACCGCCATCTCTCCGGTTTTTCTCCGGTGGTGACCAAAGCGTTCGGGGCTACGGATACGAAACCCTGTCTCCCCGTGATGCCGATGGCGTCGCGATCGGTGGTCGCTATCAGTTGGTCGGCGGTGTTGAGTACCAGTATGAATTTATCAGGAACTGGCGCATCGCCGGCTTTGTCGATAGAGGTAATGCCGTTGATGACGTTTTCGACCGTCTGGCTACGGGCGTTGGTATGGGCATTCGCTGGGTGAGCCCGGTTGGGCCGCTGCGGCTGGATATCGCTAAAGGTCTGGATGAAGAATTTGGCGGTGGCTGGCGTATTCATTTTTCTATGGGGCCTGAGTTGTGACCGATTCCTCCCAAGAATCCCCCGAGCAAACTCAACAGCCACCACAGCGGCACCGAAAGCCCTTGCGCAGGCGCTGGTGGTTCTGGCTGTTGATCACGCTGGCGGTTGTCCTGTTGCTGCCGTTGATACTGATTGGGCTGATTCTGGCGGCGTTGCACACCGAGACCGGCACGGCCTGGACGATTGACCAGATTCCCGGTTTGCAAACAGAAGCCGATCGCGGTTCTTTACTCGGGCAATGGCAGGCAGAGCGCCTGAGCTGGCAAGGGTATGGGGTTGGTGTTGTGGTTGACGCACCAGAGGTCGATTGGTCACCTGGCTGTTTGTTTGAAAAAACCTTATGCCTTGATACGCTCAAGGCTGATCGCATCGCTGTGACGATCCAACCCTCGGGTACAGAAGAAGAATCCGCCGGTGACATCAACCTGCCCCGGGTGAGTCTGCCAATTGCGGTGGTGATCGGTGATATTGCGCTCGGACCGCTGACCGTTAATGACGGTGCGATCTGGGATCGTGTCGAGCTGACATCTCGCGCCTCAGGATCGAGCCTGGAGCTTGAGCATGCGTTGTATCAGTTGGATGAAATCCGGGTGACGGCTAATGGTCGTGCTGATATGCGCGGCGATTGGCCTCTTGATGTGGATGTGAACGTGTGGTTGCCACCGCCGTCGGGTGATGACTGGCAAATAGCCGTCAACCTGGGCGGCAGTGTCAGAGATCTGAGGCTGAGGGGCGCGAGCAGCGGTTATCTGGATGCCCGGCTTCAGGGGCAGGTACAGCCGCTGGACAGCCGGTTGCCCGCGAACATCGGGCTGGAGTCCTCCCGTTTCCTGGCGCATCATGATTTGCCCAAAACCCTCACCTTGCAGGACTGGTCCCTGGATCTGGCTGGTTCTTTGGCTGACGGTTTCCTGGCGACAACCCGGGCTGTCCTGCCCGGCACCGAGGGAGACATCGAAACATCGGTTCGTGGCCTGGTGACCACGGAGCAGGTGACCGATCTGGTGCTGTCCATGACGGCTCCACCGCAGCAACCAGAAGCCAGTCGCGGCACTTTTGAGGTGCAAGGCCGTGCCTCCTGGACCGACGGCCTTGCTGCTGATATCGATCTCTCGCTGGAGCGCTTCCCCTGGTACAGCCTGGTGCCCGGTCTGGAGAAGCCGCCGGTATCACTTGAACGTGTGCGGGGCCAGGCCAGTTACCAGAACGATCGTTATCAGGCAGATCTTGACGCGACCGTTACCGGCCCATTGGGTGAGGCTGAACTGACGGCCAGTCTGGACGGTGACGACCAGGCGGTCCGTATCCGTCAGCTGACCATGAGCACCGGTGCGGGATCGCTTGCCGGCGAGGCAGAGCTTGATTTTGCATCCGAATTGGCCTGGACTGCGGCTTTGGTGCTTGACGGTTTCAATCCCGGATACTGGGTGCCCATGCTTGAGGCCAGCCTTAACGGCGAGGTAAACAGCGAAGGACAGCTCCAGTCTGAGAGCTTGCCCCGGATGTCTGCAGACTGGAATCTGCAGGGTCAATGGCAGGCACACGAGACCCAGGCCCGCGGTCAAATGACCACCGACGGCAACGACTGGACGCTTGATAACCTGGTACTGGCTGTTGGTGAAAACCGATTGGACGGGCAAGGCCGTTATGGTCGCGAACTGAGTGGTCAGCTGTCTGTGTTGGTGCCTGAACCCGGCATGTTCGCGACCGGCCTGGCGGGAGCCTTGAGCGCTGAATTGACGCTGGGTGGGACCGTCGATGACCCTACTGCCGAACTCGCATTCAATGGCGAAAATCTGCGCTGGCAGGATCTTCTGAATATTGAGAATGTTGATCTGAATGCCAATCTGGCCCGTGGGGGCGTGCTTGGTGCTGCGCTGGATGTCCAGGATATTTACGTTGCAGAACAGCAGCTTGATGCAATAACGCTGAGGCTGGATGGAACGCGCGAGGCGCACCAGTTGTCCTTTAACGCGCGCCACCCTGAAGCCACCGTGCAGATGATTTTTGCCGGCGCCCTCGCCGAGGCTGGTGACGCCTGGCAAGGCGCACTGTCTGAGGGTGAGATTGAGATTCCCGGATCGGGCCAGACCTGGCAGCTGCAGTCCCCTGCGGATCTGTCCTATGGCGATGACGGTGCGGTAAGTTTTGGTGCCCATTGCTGGCGCTGGCAAGACAGTTCGGTATGTGCCGGAGATCAGCAACTGTGGCCAGATACCCGTATTGCCTATCAGATTCGCCAATTCCCGACGCTGGCCCTTGAGCCTCTGTTTCCTGAAACCTTCCGTTGGGATGCCTACCTGGATGCAGATGTAGATCTGTCGCTGACGGATGCTGGCCCGGATGGTCGAATCACTCTGGACGCTGGCGCTGGCACCTTTGAATTTTTGGTATTGGATGATTGGGAGCGCCTGACCCATGAGGCCCTGACCCTGGATGCACGCCTGAAACCACACGTTGCCGAATTTTCGGTAGCGATGCGCGGCCCGGAGCTGGGTGCCTTTGCCGCGGATCTTTCGGTGGATCCGGTGGCGGAAGATCGGCCAATACAGGGCAGTTTCAGTTTGCAGTCTCTGGACCTGGCGTTCGCCGCGGCTTTTGCCGGGCTGGAAGAGATCAGCGGACAGGTAAATGGCGAAGGAGTGCTCTCGGGGCCTTTATTGCGGCCACAGATTACCGGGGAGTTGGCTCTTACCGGCGGGCGTTTTTACGATCCTGGTCTGCCACTACCGATGAATGACGTTGTGTTGGTACTCGAGTTTCTTGGCGACTCCGCCGACATCCGTGGCCGCTGGAAAAGTAATGACCGCAGCAGTGGCGAATTGTCTGGTTTGCTGAACTGGCAGCAGCAGCCAGAGCTTGAGTTGTCGATCACCGGTGACCGGCTGCCCGTCAACTTTGAGCCCTATGCTCGGGTAGAAATAGGTCCGGATCTTACCATCGCCTTCCGGGATGGCGAGCTGTCTGTCTCAGGGCGAGTGGAGGTGCCGCGCGGTGGTATCGAGATTAAAGGCCTTCCGCAAACCGCCGTGTCGTTGTCAGAAGACGAAGTAATCGTTGGTGTTGAAGCGGAGGCGCCCGTTATCCGTCGCATGTTGATGGACGTGACGGTGGTGGTTGGGCAAGATCAGGTTACCTTTGATGCCTTTGGTGTTACCGGTAACCTTGAAGGCACTCTGCGGATTGGCAATGACATGGACACTCGTGGTTCGCTGCAGTTGGTGGACGGCCATTACCAGGCGTTTGGTCAGGAGTTGGAACTTCGTCGGGCAAGAATTCTGTTCGTTGGGGCGCTGACTGAGCCGTACCTGGACATCGAAGCGGTCCGACGAGTGGATTCGGTGGTCGCTGGCATCCGGCTTAGCGGGCCGGCCAGTGCACCGGAAACCGAGGTGTTCTCAGAACCATCGATGCCACAAAGCGATGCTCTGTCTTACGTTATTCTAGGGCGTCCGCCACAAGGCCGTGGCGATGATGGTCAGATGAGTCAGGCGGCACTGTCGTTGGGCCTGACTCAGGCCAGTAGGGTGACCCAGGGTATCGGGGACGAGCTGGGTATTCGCAATCTGACCCTGGAGGCCGAGGGGTCTGGCGATGATGCAGCGGTGGTGGCCAGCGGCTACATTACCGATGAGCTAAGCCTTCGTTATGGCGTCGGTATCTTTGAGCCTATTACTACCGTTGCCTTGCGCTACGATCTGGGTCGGTACTTCTATCTGGAGGCTGCCAGTGGTCTGGCATCCTCCCTCGATATCTTCTACACCCGCGATTTCTGAGGCTGGCGGGGGCCTATTCCAGTTTGAAAGTGGCGTTTACGCTGGCCCGTATTTCCCGCGGACCGACGCTCGACACGGTGTCGCTTCGGGCGGTGGATTCTGCCATCATCAGGGGCATGGGTCGGTGCCCGCCATTGACGTTGAGGGTAACCACGTCGCCACAGGATTTGTCCAGTTGCTGGGCAACAAAGGCGCAGCGGCTACGGGCATCGCTAATGGCCCTGGCCAGCGCCTGCTTTTGCAGGCCTTCTTCATCCGAATGGAAGAACTGGTGCTCGCCCAAGTGGTACTGGAGCCCGACTTTTTGGGCCCGCTCAAGCAGCGGATTCAGTAGCTCAAGATCGTTGATCGAGAAACTGACGGTCTGACTGGCCACGGCCACACGCTCGGGTTGCTGGCTCCGGTCCTGGACGGGTAATGTGCGGGTGTAAAGATTAACGTTGGCATCTGAGTAATTCTCCAGATGATCACGCAGACTCTGAATCGATTCACGCCACTGCTCCATGGTCTCTGCCAGTCGCTGTGAGGCCCTCTCCGGCAGGTTATGCTCCGCGTTTGCCGTGAACTGCAATCGGGCGCTGTCTGGGGCGTACTGCACACTGCCTTCACCGCTAAGGCTGACCTCCCCCGCGACCGCAGTCCAGGGTAAAGCGGACGCTGTCAGCACAGTGGCGACCAGCACCATCGCGTTTCTTGTTTGTGACATGATCATTCTCCTTGATGATTGGCCATGGTTGTCTGGCGCTCCAATCGTTCCAGTTTACGGGCTCGGGCTGCGTGCACAAAGTGGCTGAATATCCGCCTGTGCCCGGCGTGGTACAGCAGATATTCCGGGTGCCATTGCACGCCCATCAGCCATTGGTGCCCCGTGCTCTCTATACCCTGTACAAACAGGTCGTTGTCCAGAGCAGTTACTCTCAGATTCTTTCCCAGCTGTTTGATAGCCTGGCTGTGGATACGATTAGCACCGATGGTCGTGCTGTGCATCAGGCGCCCGATGCGGCTGGTGTGCACCAGTTGAACAGTCTGCAACGGCAGTAGCAGGGGGCGATGCCGGGTATTCATCCGCAGGGGGGTGACGTTTTGGCACAAGGAGCCGCCGTGAAACACATTAATGAACTGGGCGCCACGGCAGATTCCGAGGACAGGAATGGCCAGGTCTTCGGCCCGCTCCAGCAGGCGGTAATCGGTTTCATCCCGCTTGAGGTCGTAGTTTGCGGTTACCTGGGGCTGTTGGCCGTAGCGATGGGGATGAACGTGGGTGCCGCCAGACAACACCAATCCGTCCAGCAGCGAGACGTCGGTCTTTGAGCCGGGTCTAATGTAGTGGGTGTGGGCGCCGTGTAGCCTCAACCCCAGGCTGATCAGGCGGTGTGTAGCACTCCGCCTTGCCGGCCCGCTTATACCAATGGTTAGCCCGGGGGGTTCCAGGGCGTCTTGACGCTCAGACATAACCGTGTTGCTGCAGCCATTGGTTTGTGGTCTCTCGCCACGAATGGGTGAGATTATGAAAGCTGAACTTCTGGGATTCCCGGAACGCCTGTCTCAGTGCTTTCAGGTCGTCTGGGTGGTTGGTGAGTTGCTCAAGCACTACCCAGTCATTCCACACCGTTGAAAAGTGCCACCGTGGGTTGTCAATGTCGCAGTCGGGCAAGCGATAATGCAGGGTGGGCCGGCTCTTGATTCTCGGATCGTCCACATATTCTGCCAGTAAGTCCGCATCAATGTGTGCGAACAGGGGGAGCAGGTCAAGAGCCTTGTTCCTGGTCGGGTTGAAGTGGAGATAGTCGCGCATCAGTGTTTGCATGTCCGGATTGTACTCATCAGCCATAAGCTTCTCAGTATAACGGCTGTTCCAGGGCTCGATGTAGGTGGTGAACTTGCGGCTGATGTCGATCTGGTGTCGCGCCTTGAGCCAGTCATACAGTGCTGCAAAGGCTTGCAGATAGCGCACAAGAGTGTCGGGCTGGAGGTCAGGTAGTTCCGGATTGAGTTGTAGGCCAAACGCAAAATAGATGGCTTCACGGCTACCTTCGGCGCCAAGTTCCCGTAGCTCATCGACAAGGTGTTCAATCAGACCAACCTTCGAAAAGGCCAGGGGAGGCCCCACAATTTCCAGTGGAACAATCTTCTCAGCCGCGAAATCAATCACATCCATGGCGTGATTGCCAAGATCCCGAAGCGATTGCGGCATTCGCTCATCGTCCAGATCAAGATCTTTGATCGGATCAGAGTCGAGTTCGATGGTGAAGGTACCGTCGCTTGTGTCGAGCTTGGTCACGTATCGGGAGGTCAGCTTCGGGGGGGCGTCAAGCAAGCGGGCCGCATGGTCAATCAGCTCATTATAGCCGAGCCCTGACAGTTCAATTTCCACCCCAACCTTTCGTTCTTCGCCTTGGTGATTCTGGAGTCGATCCGGCATCTTGCAACGATCGTTTGAGTTCATAGATTGTTGACATCCTTATAGCTCGAAGAACTTCACCTTATCATAGGACGTGGTCGCCTCTTGTGACCATCAAGAAAAATACTGACGAGCCTTTACACTGGATAAAACACTGTATATAGTCAATTTACTGTATATAAAACCAGGATGCCAAAACCGGAGTAACTGCATGAAGCTGACCGCACGACAGTCCCAGGTGCTGGATATTATCCGGCGGTATGTAGATGAGACCGGCTATCCGCCGACAAGGGCGGAGATCGCCGCTGAACTGGGTTTTCGTTCAGCGAACGCAGCCGAGGAGCATCTGCGCGCCCTGGCGAGAAAAGGTGCAATTGAAATGGTGCCTGGTGCCAGTCGCGGGATACGTCTGCCGGAGGTCGAGCCAGATCCAGGGCTGCCGGTTATCGGGCAGGTAGCGGCGGGCAGCCCGATTTTGGCTCAGGAACACATAGAAGATCATTGCGCCTTGCAACCGGGCTTTTTTTCTCCGTCTGCGGATTATCTGCTTCGGGTCCGGGGCATGAGCATGAAAGACATCGGCATTCTGGACGGCGATTTGCTCGCGGTGCATAGCACTCAGGATGTTCATAACGGGCAGGTTGTGGTGGCCAGGGTTGGTGAAGAGGTTACCGTGAAGAGGTTTAAGCGTGAAGGCTCCAAAGTCTGGTTGATCGCAGAGAACGAGGAATTCGCGCCGATTGAAATTGATCTGACCGAACAAGAATTGTTTATCGAAGGCCTGGGCGTAGGTGTGATCCGTCGATCAGATCTGCACTAACCATCAGACATGCGCACTGCAGGTAGGTGAGTAATGGAACAGTTAAGCTTCAATCAGAACATGGCGTTCCAACCGGCGGCCGTTATTCCGGCTCACGGGATGTCTGCCAGCCATCGGCGAGTCAAGGCTCACCGTTCTGTGTCTGGCACCGCACGTGAAGCGAGCCACTTGTGCGGCAATGTGACAGAGATCATTCTGCCAGAAGGCCAGGCAGACAACGTTCAGCTGCTGTTACCAATGTTGACCCAGCTGAATCAGGAAAAGCGCTGGCTCGCTTTGATCGATCCGCCGCAGTCGCTGGTGGGCAAGTGGCAGAAGATGCACAGCATTGCTGTCACCGAAATACTGGTATTGCGATCAACCCCGGATTTTTCGGCTCAACAACTGGCTGAGCGAGCGCTCGGTGTGGGTACGTGCCATGCGGTGGTGCTTTGGACCAACAAGCTGGCTCGTTCGGCCTTTGAGTCCCTTCAAAAGGCGTCAGCGCAAGGTGACAGTCATGGAGTGGTGCTGCGTCACCGGTAAAGTGAGTCAGTGTAAGGTGTGTTGAGGCTGAGGGTCAGCGTAGTCGTTGTCGTCGTCATCCCAGTCGAGATCGTGGGCGATATTGCCGGCAGCTTCGATGCCCGCAGCGATCATGGACTTGGCGACACTCATCTCCCGATCTTCCATCATTTCCCGGGCTTCTTCCGAGAATGAAATGCGAACCAGCGGTGCAGCGTCGTCGTCAATACGGCGCAGTGCATAGTCGCCGTTGGCAAGTTGTACGATTTCAAAAAACGATGGTGACATTCGTTCAACCTTTGTATTGGTAAATTCGGTATTGCGACAAATTGTGGCTTACCACTCGCTGTGTTGATCTTCGATGCTTTTGGCCAGAGTGGTGATGGCCGTAAGCGTTGTCTGTAAGGCTGCGAAAGAACGATCCGGACCTTGATCGACGGAGATCGCAATGATGTTCTCGTCGGTAACGTTTTTGCGCGTCACGGGCGGCTGGCTCAAGGCTGCCTCCAGTTGATCCAGGTGACACCACCAACTCCCGGGCGTCTCAGACAATTGTTTTAGCAACTGGACTTCGTGCACCTCATACGGAAACAGTGCGCCCAACTCGGCCAGCGAGACCGGCTTTGCCGCCTTATGCTGATGGCAGCGGGCAATCATGATCAGCAGTAATTGACGCGCCCTCAAAATCAGCTCCGTCGCCCCTTGGGACAGCGCTTCTCTCTCTGCGGTAGAGTTCTGGCCGGTGTTCCCGCAGTCCGCATCCGGTCCAAGCTTTGCCAGTAAGGTGTTGGCAAGAAAAAGTTTTTGAGAGACCAGAGAATACCATTGTGATGCCATACGCCACCCGCACTGCCCAAGCTCGTGGAAGATCGATCAGATCAGCCGACGGATACTACCATTTTTTCATGCGGACTTCTCGTCCTGTAATTGCTGGCGCCGCCTGGTCGTGTCACAAGAAAATACAAACATTCGCTTGAAACGGTCGTTTGAAACTGGCAAAAAGGCGTTCAGTTTGGATAAGTTTTGATCGTCTTGTGATCTATTTGGAGGTTTTAAGGATGCGGAACCGGCTAATTGCTGCAATAGCAGCGGCGGTAATGGGGTTTTCCGGCCCGGTTATGGCAAAGGTGTCACCGGCGGAAGCTGAGCGCCTGAAGAATGACCTGACGCCGGTTGGTGCAGAGCGTGCGGGTAATGAGGCGGGGACCATTCCGGCATGGACAGGAGGCCTGTCTAAGCCACCGGCTAACTGGCGTGAAGGTACGGTTGAGGTCAACCCGTTTCCTGAGGATGAAGCGCTGTACGTGATTACCCGGGACAACCTGGATCAGCACCGCGACACATTGTCTGACGGCCATATCCAAATGCTCGAGCAGTACGGTCCTGAGTTTTTTATGCCGGTGTACCAGACGCGTCGCACGGCAGCGTTTCCTGAGCATGTGTATGACAAGTTTTATGAGAATGCGTTAACTGCAGAACTTCTGGAAAACGGCAATGGCGTGCGCAACACCATTATGACCAGCCCGTTTCCGATTCCTGAAAATGGCCTTGAAGCAATCTGGAATCATATCCTCCGGTATCGGGGTGAGGAGTTGTCGTTTCGGAGCGCATCAGCGACGCCGCAGCGCGATGGGTCATTCAATCCGGTGGTCAATAACTACGATTACTTTTTTGCTTACAGCCGGCCCGGCGCCGAGCTCGAAGATATTGATAACAAGATTTTCTACCTGAAAACCGAAACCGTGGCACCGTCCAGTCTGGCTGGCACCCTTACGCTGGTCCACGAAACGCTGGATCAGGTTCGTTCACCGAGGCTGGCCTGGCGTTACGACGCTGGCTCACGTCGCCTTCGTCGCTCACCAAACCTGGCGTATGAAACAGACCTGCCGAATTCGTCGTCTTTGAGATCGGTGGATCAGAAGGATATGTACAACGGCGCACCTAACCAGTACGACTGGGAATTGAAAGGTAAGCGGGAGCTGGTCGTTCCCTACAACGCCTACAACCTTCATGATGAGAGTGTGCGCCCGGGTGATGTTATCCGGCCCAATCACATCAATCAGAGCCTGACCCGTTATGAACTGCACCGGGTATGGGTTGTTGAGGCCAAACGGCGCACCGGTATCAGCCACATTTACGATCGGCGCGTGTACTACATTGATGAGGACAGCTGGCAAATTCTGGCCACGGAAGAGTACAGCGGAGACGGTGAGCTGTGGCGTGTCTCAGAAGCCCATAATATCGTCTATTACAGTGTTCCGGTCTTCTGGACAACCATGGAAATGACGTATGATCTGAAAGCTCAGCGTTATTACATTGATGGTCTGGACAACGGTTATTCAGCTTACAACTTTGAGCCTGGGTTCCGTGGTAACGAATTTACCGCCGCTGCGGCCCGTCGGGCAGCCCGCCGGTAACTGGTCAAACAGGGGCGTTGCCAGCAGAGGGTGACGCCCCTGTTTGAGGGTCTGCCAGGCCAGTAATGTTTCATCCACCTGTGGAGAAGACAACATGGCAGACTCTCAAGCCCTCCTTGAAAGCCTTGATCAACTCAGATCCGAACTCGACCAGGCCCTGGCCGACCAGAACTGGGAGCAGCTGGCAGAGCTTAATGCCCGGGTCAAGCCGGCCATAGAGCCGTTGTTGGATGAGCTGGAAGCCGGGCGAATCGAGCCCGCGCTGATACGTGCCCGGCTCGAAGCCCTGAATGAGTTTGTGGAATCGGCTAACAGGGCCGCCGTAAAAGCCCGGGATGAAGCCCGTGAATCGCTCAAGGGCGTGAACGAAAACCGAAATGCTGCACGTGCCTACGAAAACGTTTCAACAACCCCCCGAAGATAGCGTCATAAAATTGACTCTGGCGCCCATACAGTCTTAAATACCGCACAAATTCCCAAAGAGATTTCCGTGAATGTCCAAAAACAACAAAGTGCTGGTGCTGAGTGAGGACGAATCCAGGCGGAAGGATCTGATTACCATTCTCGAATTTGTCGGTGAAGAGCAGATTGTAGCCGGTGACGAAGCTTTGGCGCTTTTGGAATGTGATGGTGCGTTATCGGTTGGCGATATTGGCGCTGTCGTGATCAACGGTGAAGACGCCGCCGGCGCCTGGCATGTCACCAGTACCTGTAAATTCTTGCAGGGCCTGCCTATTTTGCTGGTTGGTGATCCGCAGCTCAAGGGTGTGTCTGAAGATGACGGCGCCAGGATTATCGCCAGAATGGAGTGGCCGCTTAACTACACCAAATTTGTGGATTCGCTATACCGTGCCCAGATCTACCGCGATCAGTTCAGTCGCAGCAAGGAGCGCGGGCAGCAGCGCGGTGTACAGCTTTTTCGCAGCCTGGTCGGTACCAGTCGTAAAGTGCAGCAGGTACGCCAGTTGATGGAGCAAGTGGCCGATAAAGACGTGAGTGTTCTGATCACGGGGGAGTCGGGTACCGGCAAAGAAGTGGTTGCGCGTAATCTGCATTACCACTCGTCCCGTCGTGACAAGCCTTTTGTGCCGGTCAATTGCGGTGCGATTCCTGCCGAGCTGCTTGAAAGCGAACTGTTTGGTCATGAGAAAGGTGCATTCACGGGCGCCATCACTGCCCGCGTGGGCCGTTTTGAGCTGGCCGAAGGCGGCACGCTATTCCTCGATGAAATCGGAGACATGCCGCTGAATATGCAGGTCAAGATTCTCCGGGTCCTGCAGGAGCGCACGTTTGAGCGGGTGGGCAGTAATCGAACCCAGTCGGCGGATGTCCGGGTGATTGCGGCAACCCACAAGCATCTGGAAGAGATGATTGAGTCTGGCGATTTCCGCGAAGATCTGTATTACCGGCTTAACGTGTTTCCGATTGAAATGCCGGCTTTGCGCGAACGGGTAGAAGATATCCCGTTGCTGATCAACGAGCTGATCTCCCGGATGGAGAAAGAAAAACGGGGCTCCTTGCGGATGAACTCTGCCGCGATCATGAGCCTGTGTCGCCACGACTGGCCAGGCAACGTCCGGGAGCTGGCGAATTTGGTTGAGCGTCTTGCCATCATGCACCCGTATGGGGTGATTGGTGTTCAGGAGCTGCCGAAGAAGTTCCGATATATAGATGACTACGATGAAAATCGCCCGGTGGAAGACAGTGGTATGCCGTCGGCTATGCCCGGCCTGATTGGATTGGATGCACCGGCGTTGCTGCCGGTTAACGGTATCGATCTGAAGGATTATTTGTCCAACCTGGAGAAGCAATTGATTCAGCAAGCGTTGGATGAGGCCAGTGGAGTGGTTGCCAGGGCCGCTGAGAAGCTGCGAATCCGGCGAACCACGCTGGTCGAAAAGGTCCGTAAGTACGGCCTGAGAGACGACTCCGAAGAGAGTTAATGGGTTGCGTTGAATGGCGTCAAAGGTTTGTAACCTGTCACGCCGTTTCTGTTTTTGGGTGACGAAAAGCCGTCACTAATGTTGTTCGATATTTGTTTGTCCATTGAAAATAGTAAGAAAAATTAAGTTGGCACAGTGTTGGCTTAACCAAACCTGAACGAAAGTCCGAAGGTCCGTTCCGGATCCGTCAGGGGGAAGGTTATGAGTCATGCACACATTGTCATGGAATCTGCACATCAGAAGACCGGCGCTAATGCCGCCGCCGATGTGAACGACAAAGTGACGGCTTTGTTTCCGCAACAGGATGACGAGGCGGTCGATTCTGCGCTTGAGTTGTTCAATCGCATGTCCCGGCAAATCACCGACTCTTACCGCACCCTCGAATCCCGCGTTAACCAACTCTCGGGTGAACTGTCCCACGAAACCCATCAGCGTCAGCAAGAACTCGAAGCAAAAGAACAGCTGGCCGACCGCCTGTCGACATTGCTTAAAGCGTTGCCTGCAGGTGTGGTGGTTCTCGATCAACAGGGCGTGGTCAGTCAGTGCAACCCCGCTGCTACAGCGCTTCTGGGCGAGCCTCTGGATGGCGAGCGCTGGGTGGATGTGATTCATCGTTGCTTTTCACCTCGCAGTGATGATGGCCATGAGGTGTCTCTGAAAGATGGTCGGCGCGTCAGTATTGAAATTCGTACCATGGAGAATCAGCCCGGCCAGCTCATCTTGCTGACCGATCTGACCGATACCCGGCAGTTGCAATCCCAGCTGGCACACGCTCAGCGATTATCGGCCATGGGCCGCATGGTGGCTTCGCTGGCTCATCAGATCCGCACGCCGCTGTCTGCGGCTATTTTGTACGGTGGTCATCTCAGTCAGCCAGACCTGGATGAAGAATTACGCCAGCGTTGTGCCTCACGTTTGATGTCGCGGCTTACCCATCTTGAACAGCAAGTCCGGGATATGCTGATTTTTGCCCGCGGAGAGACGCGCCTGGCTGAAGAGTTACCTGCCAGTAAGCTCGTGGCGTCTCTTGAAGCCGCGGTGGAAGGCCTGAAGCCCGCAAACGCCGCCACTGTGGTGCTGGACAACCGAATTGATGAGCGGTGTCGGTTGATGTGCAATCGGGATGCCCTGGTGGGTGCCTGTATGAATTTGGTGAACAACAGCCTGGAAGCCGGTGCCACCGACGTTCGGTTGGAGCTTGAGTCTTCCGAGAAGGGGTTGGGCGTGAGGGTGCAGGACAACGGTCCGGGGTTTTCTGCCGAGGAAGCCGGCAGGATCACCGAAGCCTTTTACACCACTAAGTCGCACGGCACTGGGCTCGGTTTGGCCGTTGTACAGGCCGTGGTTAAAGCCCACAAAGGCCGGTTTTCCATTCTCTCACCGGAGCGGGGCGGGGCGGTCGCAGTCATGCAATTGCCTACCCTGGTCGGCAGACTATAACGAATAGACGTTGGAGGCAGATAGCATGGCTAAGGCCCAGATTCTGATAGTTGAAGACGACCGGGACTTGCGGGATGCGCTGGTGACCACACTGGAGCTGGCGAAGTTCCAGGTGCATGAGGCCGCCAACGGGCAAGAAGCGTTACTGAGCCTGGCACGAAATCCTGTGGACATGGTGGTCAGTGACGTCAATATGCCGGGTATGTCTGGTCATGAATTGCTGGCCGAGGTGCAGCGCCACTACCCGGGACTGCCGATGATGCTGATCACCGCCTATGGCCAGATCAGTCACGCAGTGTCTGCCATGCAATCCGGCGCGATTGACTACCTGGTGAAGCCGTTCGAGCCTCAGGTGCTGGTGGATGCAGTGACCAAGGTGGTCGGCGGCTCCCGCCAGAAATCCAGTGATGAGGCCATCGCGGAAGACCCCATCAGTAAGCGGATGTTCCAGTTGGCGGCTAAAGTCGCCGTCAGTGATTCAACCGTGATGATTTCCGGAGAGAGCGGAACCGGTAAAGAAGTGCTGGCCCGGTATATCCATCAGCAGTCACCGCGTGCCGACCGTCCTTTTGTGGCGATCAATTGCGCAGCTATTCCGGAGAACATGCTGGAGGCGATTTTGTTTGGCCATGAAAAGGGCGCGTTCACCGGTGCGGTTGCGTCATCACCTGGTAAATTTGAGCAAGCCAATGGTGGCACCATTCTGCTGGACGAGATTTCCGAAATGGAACTTGGTCTACAGTCCAAGTTGCTGAGAGTGCTCCAGGAGCGTGAAGTGGAGCGAGTGGGTGGCCGAAAGACGATTTCCCTGGATGTCCGGGTTATCGCCACCACAAACCGGGACCTTGGGCATTATGTCCGTGCAGGCAAGTTCCGTGAAGATCTGTACTACCGACTGACTGTGTTCCCGATGCACTGGCAGCCGTTGCGGGAGCGCCCGCTGGACATTCTGCCGCTGGCAAAATATTTGCTTAAAAAACACTGTCGGAAAATGAAACTGACCGGACTGGCCTTGGCTGATGACGCTCGTAAGGCGCTGATCAGCCACGGTTGGCCGGGCAATGTCAGGGAGCTGGATAACGCCATCCAACGGGCCCTGGTGTTGCAACAGGGTAACGTGATTCATGCCGCGGATCTTTGCCTGGAGCTTGGTATCACCGGCCGTTCGGAACTTGGTGGATCCACTGTGCAGGTGGAATCCCGGCCGGTAACACCTCCGCAGGCAAATTTTGCTGAGCCCTTACACACGCCAGCGGAGGCTTCGGCTGAGTTGCCGGAGGAAGAATTCTGTGAGCCAGGGTCGCTCGGTGATGATCTGCGTCAACAAGAGTTCCGTATCATCATTCAGACGCTCAGGAAAGAACGTGGTCGTCGCAACAGGGCCGCCGAGCAGCTGGGTATCAGTCCCAGAACGCTCCGGTACAAATTGGCTCAGATGCGTGAGGCAGGTATCGATCTTGAGTCTGAACTGGCCATGGCATAGTTCTTGTCTGTTATCGTGCAACATACTCCTTCTGGCACCCTTCGGGGTGTCATTTTTTTTAGCTGCCCTCAATCTCCTCTGCGTTGTCGTCAAATCTCTGGCACCTGAGCGCGCCTGCCGACATTAATAATCTTCAATATATTGAAATAAATAGATAAAACTGTTGTGGCCTGGTGTTTGCTTTATCTCCTGTAAGTACAGATCAAGTGACACCCCATGGGGTAGCCTGGAGAGAAATATGGTTCAGCGTGCCGACATCAACAGTGTTTTGTCTGACATTCGTTCCCTGCGTTCCCAGATGATGCAGAATCAGCGTGTCGAACAGGATCAATCGGTTCGTGGCCGGGTTGACGGACCGCGCACGGTTCAGGAACCCCGGGAAGTCACCAGCTTCAGTGATATGTTGGGCAATGCCGTCAACAGTGTGAATGACGCTCAAAAGCAGGCCAACGACCTGCGAACCGCCTACGACATGGGTGATCCGAATGTCGATATCACCAGGGTTATGATTGCAGCCCAGAAATCTACCGTGTCCTTCGAGGCTCTCACCCAGGTACGTAACCGGGTGGTGCGGGCTTATGAAGACATCATGAATATGCCGATCTGATAACGGAGCACTCGCATGGCAAGCGTACCAGCACAAACCACTGCCTCTGACGTGCCGGCAACCCAGGACACAGGCGCACCCGAAAGCACCAATGCCCTGCTAATGGGGTTCAATCGACTGAACCTGTTACGGCAGGTCGGGCTTATGGTCGGTCTGGCGGCGAGTGTTGCTCTCGGTTTTGCCGTGGTGCTCTGGGCGCAGGAGCCGAATTACCAACCCGTGGTTGGGGATTTGTCGGCCTACAACCCGCAAGACGTTACCAGTATTCTTGACAGCAATGGCATCAAGTACCGGATGGATCAACGCACGGGTGCACTGTTGGTGCCTTCTGATCAGGTTCACAATGCCCGCCTGCGGCTCGCCGCTGAGGGCGTAACCGATCGGAGAACCATCGGTTACGAACTGCTCGATCAGGATCGGGGTCTGGGCACCTCTCAGTTTATGGAAACCATCAGCTATCGCCGTGGCCTGGAAGGCGAGTTGGCCCGAACCATCTCCACCATGCGCGGTGTGCGTAATGCCCGGGTACACCTGGCCATTCCCGAGCGCTCGGTCTTTATTCGGGACGCCCGTGAACCCACCGCATCCGTCTTTCTAGAAGTCTTTGCCGGGCGCAGGCCAGAGCAAGAGCAGATCCGCGCTATTGTCAATCTGGTGGCTGGCAGTGTGCCCATGATGAACCGTGAGCAAGTCACCGTGGTCGATCAGAACGGCAATCTGCTGACAGGAGATGAAGCTCGCGGTGACGTAGACCGGATGAAGGACCAGTACGAATATGCCTCGAGAGTGGAAGAACGACTGACCCGGCGGGTGGCGTCGATGATTTCACCGATCGTTGGTAACGGCCGGTATCGGGCCGAAGTCAGCGCCGATCTTGATTTCTCGGCGGTGGAACGTGCTGAGGAATTGTACAACCCGGATCAGCAGGCTGTGCGCAGTGAGCGTGAGCTGAGTGAGCAACGGGGTGCTGGTGCCAACGGCGGTATTCCGGGTGCGCTTGCCAATCAGCCCCCGGGTAATGCTGTGGTTCCTGAGCAGGTAGGTGCCGGCAACGGAGACGGAGCGCCCGCTGCGCCGCCGGTCAATGTTCGCCGGGAATCTACCCGTAACTATGAGATCGACCGCACCGTGAGTTACACCCGTCAGGAAATGGGCGGCATCAAGCGTGTAACGGTCGCGCTGGCAGTCGATGACATGAGAGTGGTCAATCCGGAAACCGGCGCAGTCACCTTTGAGCCCTGGCCAGAAGCAGAGTTGCAGCGCCTGAGTATGCTGGTGCGTGACGCAGTCGGCTATTCAGCAGCTCGCGGTGACAGTGTGACCGTAATGAACACCGCCTTTGCCCAGGAAGAAGCCCTGGAGTTTGACACACCGGGCTTTTGGGAGCAGCCCTGGTTCTGGGATCTGATGAAGCAGGTGCTGGCTGGTCTGGTTATTCTGATTCTGGTGCTTGGGCTGCTGCGACCGACGTTGAAGAGTCTGTCTGGTGCCGGCAACAGAGATCGTGGCGAAGATTCGGACAGTGGCAGTTATGGCGGGCTTGACGGCATTGAAGGTGGCGATGCACTCAGAGAGGCCATGTCCGCGCAGGATGATCTCCTTTTGCCTGGGGCCACAGACGGCTATGATAGACAGGTGAATGCACTCAAAGGCCTGATTGCAGAAGATCCCGCCAGGGTTGCACAGGTCATGCGCCAATGGGTAAACGTTGATGACTGAAGAGAGCGGCCTGTCGCAAGGGGGTAACGCCCCCAAAAAACCGCAGCGCAAAATTCCGAGAGTGGAACAGGCGGCCATTTTGCTGATGTCTCTGGGCGAGGCTGATGCTGCCGAAATACTCAAGCACATGGGCCCGAAAGAGGTTCAGCGGGTTGGTGTGGCGATGGCCCAGATGCAAGACGTCAGTAAAGATGACGTCACCTACGTTCTCAATCAGTTTGTTGAGGCTGTAGGCGGGCAAACCGGGCTGGGCGTTGGTAACGACGACTACATCCGGGCCATGCTGACCCAGGCCCTGGGCGATGACAAGGCCGCAAGCCTGATCGACCGCATCCTGGTGGGTGGCAACACCACGGGCCTGGATACTCTGAAATGGATGGAGCCCAGAGCGGTGGGCGACATCATCCGCTATGAGCACCCCCAGATTCAGGCCATTGTCATTTCTTACCTTGATCCGGATCAGGCCGCCGAAATTCTGGCAACCCTGGATGATAAAGTCCGGCTTGATGTGATGATGCGGGTTGCCTCACTGGAAAGCATCCAGCCCCAGGCCTTGCAAGAACTCAACGATATTCTGGAGAAACAGTTCTCCGGTGGCTCCGCCGCCCAGACCAGTCGTATTGGCGGTATCAAGCGGGCAGCCGACATCATGAACTTCATGGATCGAGGCATCGAAGGCAATCTGATGGATTCCATCAAAGATATGGACCCGGATCTTGCCTCCACCATTGAAGACCTGATGTTTGTTTTCGATAACCTCAAAGAGGTAGACGATAGAGGCATTCAGGCGCTGCTCAGAGAAGTGTCTTCAGAAGTTCTGGTTGTGGCTCTCAAAGGCTCGGATGAGGCCGTTAAGGACAAAATCTTCAAAAACATGTCGAAGCGGGCAGCAGAGCTTCTGCAAGACGACCTGGAGGCCAAAGGCCCGGTTAAGGTCAGCGAAGTGGAATCAGCCCAGAAGGACATCATCAGCGTGGCAAGGCGCATGGCCGAGGCCGGCGAGATTTCGCTCGGCGGCGCCGGTGAAGAAATGATGTGATGAAAGATTCCGACCAGAACGCCAAGCGCACTCCAAAAGAACAGTTGACCGCGTGGGAACGGTGGGAATTGCCGCTGCTTGATGAGCGCGGCAATCAGGTGATTCATGAGCAAGAGGTAAAGCCTCTGACCGCCGCTGATCTGGAAGAGATCCGACAGGCCGCCAGAGAAGATGGTTTTCAGGAAGGCCGGCAAGCAGGTCACCAGGAAGGCTTTGAGAAAGGCCGTGCTGAGGGCCACAAAGAAGGTTATAGCGCCGGTGAAGCGGAGGGTCGGGAGCAGGGCAGTCAGCGGGCGGCGGAAGAAACTCGCAAGGAACTTGAGTCTCGCACAGACCGCCTCGAACACTTGCTGGGTGAGCTGGTACTGCCGATAAAACGCCATGAGGAAGAGCTGGAAACCGTGCTGGTTAACCTCACAACCGTATTGGCTCGCGCTGTGGTTTACCGGGAGCTGAGCATGGACTCCTCCCAGATCCGACAGGTCGTGCGCAAAGCGCTGGCCGCGCTACCCTCGACCGCCGACAACCTGCGCATTCATATTCATCCAGATGATCTGGAGCCGGTCCGCGAAGTGGCCGAGAGGCTCGAGGTGAGCCCTTCAATTATTGAAGATGACACCGTCTTGCCGGGCGGCTGTCGGGTCGAGTCCCGGCAAAGCCTGGTGGACTACACCGTTGAGAAGCGGTTTCAGCGTGCGGTGCAAGGCATGCTGGAAGAACAGTTGAGTGACAGCCCCAGCGCAGAAACGGAAGAGCTGGACACCCTGATGGGCGAACTGAGTGACTTCCACCGTGATGTCCTGAGCGAATCCGGCATGAACGCCCCGAACACCGCACACCTCGCCTCTGAAGCGCCTGAGGCCAGCCCTGACCAAGCACCAAGCGCACAGGATGAGGACGATGACGTCACGCCTGGCTGATCGCCTGCGGCAGCTGCAGGGTGCCATTGCGGCCGAGCCAACGCCGGAATTGTCTGGCCGCCTGACCCGCATGGTAGGCCTTACCCTTGAGTGCGTTGGCTGCCCCATGGTGGTGGGTGATCGTTGCGTGATTGAAGGCGAAGGCGCCGGCAGTGTGGAAGCGGAAGTGGTCGGTTTTGAAGAAGACAAAGTCTACCTGATGCCGCTGACCGCCATTGAGGGTCTGAAACCCGGTGCCCGGGTGGTGCCCTTGTCGTCGGCCAGCCGGGTACCGGTGGGCCCACAGATGCTTGGCCGGGTAGTGAATGGCGCCGGCGATCCACTCGATGGGAAGGGGCCGTTGCAGGCCGAGGCCCGGGTCCAGTTGACCGGAGACATTATCAATCCGCTCAACCGCGCTCCGGTTCGGCAGTCCATGGACGTCGGTATTCGCGCGATCAATGCGCTGCTGACGGTTGGTCAGGGCCAGCGTCTGGGCCTGTTTGCCGGCAGTGGTGTCGGCAAAAGCATGTTGCTGGGCATGATGACCCGGTTTACCGATGCCGACATCACCGTGGTCGGGCTGATTGGTGAGCGGGGCCGGGAGGTCAAGGAATTCATCGAGGACATCCTGGGCGAAGAAGGCCTGGCCAGGTCGGTGGTGGTGGCGTCTCCGGCCGACGATTCGCCGTTGATGCGCCTGCGCGCGGCCATGTTGACCACCCGCATCGCCGAATATTACCGGGATCAGGGCAAGCGCGTACTGCTGTTGATGGACTCGCTTACCCGTTATGCCCAGGCCCAGCGGGAGATTGCCCTGGCCGTGGGTGAGCCGCCCGCAACCAAGGGTTACCCGCCGTCGGTATTTGCCAAACTGCCCCAGCTTGTTGAGCGCACCGGCAATGGTCGCCCTGGCGGCGGCTCCATCACCGCGTTTTATACCGTCCTGACCGAAGGTGACGATCAGCAGGACCCGATCGCCGACGCCGCTCGGGCCATTCTGGATGGCCATATCGTGCTTTCGCGACGTTTGGCGGAAGAAGGGCACTACCCAGCCATTGACGTGGAGGCATCGATCAGCCGAGTTATGCCGCAGGTCACCGCGCCCGAACATTTTTCCCGCGCGCAGCGCTTCAAACAAGTCTATTCCCGTTACCAGCAAGCCCGGGACCTGATCAGCGTGGGCGCTTATGTCAAAGGCTCGGACCCGGAAACCGATTTTGCCATTCAGCACATCGGCAACATGCGGCAATTCTTGCAACAGGACCTCAACGCCAGTTCGCCGTTGACCGAAAGCATCGCGCAGTTGCTGGAGGTGGTGCCCGAACGTCGCTCCCCGGACCGCTTGAAGTCGGCGGTGCCAGGCGCTGCCGCCGAGCGGGGTGATGGCTGATGTTGCGCTCGACACGGCTGCAGACTGTGCTGAACCTGGAACAGCGTAAAGAACAAGCGGCCATGGAGCGCTTGGGCGAGGCCCGAACGCAGGTCGAAGCCCATCGTGAGCAGGTGGCCAACCTTGAGCGCTACCAGCAGGAATACCGCGACCAGATTCGGGCCAGCCAGCAAGGTGTGGTGCCGGTCACCCGGCTGCAGGCCTGGGCTGCCTTTATTGCCCAGCTGGACCAGGTGATTGTTCAGCAGACTCGCCAGTTAGAGCAGGCCGAGCAGGTGTTCGAGGCCCGCCGCCAGGAGTGGCTGCAGGCCTGGGAGCGCCGCCGGGGCATGGAAAAGTATATCGAGACCTGTCGGCAGCAAGAGCAGCGAGAGCGAGATCTGACTGAGCAAAAGCTGGCGGATGAGGCGGCGGGCCGCGCTTTTGCCCGAAAGCATCGGTAACGGTTTGCGATGATCTGAATCAGATGCAACAGATGCATTTTTTGGTAACTTGGCTATGCTTAATCAGATAAGGCTATACACTGGAAAAGGGGCGTTGCCATGTTGTTTGACGCACAGCTCAGGGAGGTTACGGAATGCCAATAGAAGCGCGCCGGAGTGATGACGGTCAAACCCTGACCATCCGGGTCGAGGGCCGGTTCGATTTCAGCACTCACCAGGCCTTTCGCGATGCCTACGAACACAGTGATCCTGCCATTAACCGCTATGTGGTCGATCTTTCCGATACGACCTACCTCGATAGCTCCGCGCTCGGCATGCTGCTGTTGTTAAGGGATCACGCCGGTGGCGACAGCGCGCGTATTTCCGTCGAGAACTGCAACAGTGATGTCCGCCGCATCCTCGCAATATCCAATTTTGAGCAGCTTTTCAACATCCGCTGAGGTCGGCGGCTTGAAAGTACTGATCGCTGAAGACAGCGACAGTGATCGCCTGATCCTCTCAGCTCTTGTCCGAAGGTTGGGGCATGATGTCTTCGAGGCCAGGGATGGCATTGAAGCAGTAGCGCTATACGCGCAGTTGCAGCCCGATATTGTCTTACTCGATGCGCTGATGCCAAGAATGGATGGCATGGAGGCCGCCAGGCAAATCAAAGCGTTGGCGGGCGAGCGGCTGGTTCCGCTGATTTTTCTGAGCTCTCTCTCGGATGCCAGTGAGCTGGCCCGTTGCCTGGAGGCGGGAGGCGATGACTTTCTGGTCAAGCCATACAACCGCGTTATTCTCGAAGCAAAGATCAATGCCTTCAACCGGATGCGCTCGATGCATCAGGTGCTCTCGGATCAGCGTGACCAGATCCGCCGGCAGAATGAAAGCCTGGTGGAGGAGCAAGAATTAGCACGGCGAGTCTTTGACAACGTTGCTCATACCGGTTGTCTGAATGCGGATAATATCAGCTACCACGCATCTCCTATGTCGGTGTTCAATGGCGACGTGCTGTTTGCCGCGGACAGGCCCGGTGGCGGCACCCTGATTTTTCTCGGGGATTTCATCGGGCATGGTTTGCCGGCTGCTATTGGAGCCATGCCAGTGGCTGAAATTTTCTACGGTATGGCCACAAAAGGATTCGGCGCAGCCGACATCCTGCGGGAGATCAACCGCAAACTGTGCAGGATTCTCCCGGTCGGTATGTTCTGTTGTGGAGCGATGGTAGAGGCAGACTTCAAAATTGGTCAGCTGCGCGCCTGGAACGGCGGCTTGCCTGATGGTTGGCTGGTAAGAGCTAATGGTGAACGCGTTGCCATTCCGTCCAGGCATTTGCCGCTGGGCGTGCAAAATACTGAACAGTTCAGTGCTTCTATGACCGTGCTGCCGGCGGCCCCGGGTGATCAGGTGATCATCATGACCGATGGTTTTCCCGAGTCCAGCAACAGGCAGGGCCAGCAGTTTGGTGAAGCGGGCGTTCGAAAGGTGCTGGAGCAACTTCAGCCGGGCGAAGCGCCCTTTCACGCGTTGATGACCCGCATTCGACAGTTTACCGATAAGCCGGAAGCGACAGACGACATCACGCTGTGCGTTCTGACAATCATTCATCAGGAACAGCACCAGGCTCAGAATGACCGCCTGACAGAATCTGCTCTGGCGGGGCCGGTAGACTGGCACTGTGTCTACGAAGTGAGGGAGCAGACACTGGCGGATTTTAATCCGCTGCCATTGTTGTTGCACATTTGCATGGAAGTGCCGGGCCTGCGCAGAAAGAGCGGAGAGGTCTACACGTTGTTGTCCGAACTTTACAATAATGCATTGGAGCATGGGGTGCTGCAGTTGCCGTCAGAGTGGAAGGCGTCGCCCGACGGCTTTGGTCACTATTATCAGGAGCGAAAACGGCGGCTTTCGCAAACTCGTGGACACTACATCCGCTTTTCTCTGGGCCACCAGCCCACCGAGACCGGTGGCCGGCTACAGGTGGTCTGCGAAGACAGCGGTCCGGGCTTTGATTTCGAACGTTATTTTGAGAAAGTGTCTGACACGGGGTTGCCATCAGGGCCTAAATACGCGGGCCGGGGTCTGGCGATGCTGAGGCGAATGGCCCGGCAACTCCGGGTGCACGGCTGCGGCAATCACGTTGAAATTGTTTATGATTGGGAAGCTGTCGATGGTAATGACAGAGCTCAACCCGGTCATAACGAAACGCAGAGGATCGCTGATGACTGATAAACCACATCTTGATGAAGAAGCGTTGGCGGAACTGCAGGATGTTATGGACGATGAGTTTGATGTACTGATCCAGACCTATCTGGCGGACTCCCGAACCCGTCTGGACAGCCTGTGGCAAACGCTGAACGCCGGGGATGCCGACGGATTCGCCAAATCGGCCCACAGTTTTAAAGGCAGCTGTGTCAACATCGGCGCACCCTGCCTTGGAGCGCTCTGTATGGAGGCTGAGCAGTTAGGCAAGGCTGGAAAGCTGGAGGCCGCCCCCGCCGTTGTTAAGGCCATAGAGGCTGAGTTTTCAGAGGTAAGTGCCCGGCTGACAACGTTTGGTGATGTTTCCTGATGGCTGTTTTGGCATTGCTTTTGCTAATACCCTGATAGAGGCCCCAAAATGGCTGACACAGGTGGATACAGCGGCAAGAGGTTGCCATGCAGCAGACAATTCTCCCTCAGGCGCCAACCCCAGGTGCTCAAAAGGATGTAGCGACAGGCCGGCCCTCCGGTAATCGGGAGGCTGGCGGTGACAGCCGGTTTGATCAGGTCTCCCGTGCCGAGCAGAAGCGCCTGGATCAAAAGCAAGCGGATCGTCAGGACCAGCGCAGGGCAGTGCAGGACAGCCAAAAAGCAACGGCTGCAGAGCAAAAAAGTAACAGAGCCATGGATGATGCCGGGCGGGCAGAGCCGTCCGACAAGGCCGGCGAGCCTGTCAGTCAAGGTAAGGAAACACCACCAGACGCGGGCACCCATGCGCAGGCCGATCCTTCCGACGCTCTGCAGGCAGACCATACGCCAATGACCTTTGCCAGTCTGCAGTCCCTGCTGATGCCCGAAGGCAATGCATTGCCGGATGTTGATGCCGGCGAATTGATGTTGCCCGTCCTGGCGCCTATGGCCGGGATGCCCGGGGCGATGAACGGCCAGTCGCCGCAGCAAAATGCCGGTGGTACCGTTTTGACTCCCGGAACCCAGTTAACGGAATTGCTCGCTGGGGCCGGCTCTGGTGAGAGCTTGCGACCTGTGGACCCAGCGAACCTGCTGACGGCACCGACATTCCAAACCACCCTCGAGCAGGTCGCACAACCTGCACGCCTGGCACCTGAGGCTGCGGTGCCCCTGCGAGGCTATGCCACGTCTGTGGATGTTCCGGTTGGACAGGCAGATTGGGGTGACAAGGTTATGGGCAAGCTCAGTTGGCTGACCGCGCGCAATATGTCAGTGGCGGAGATTCATCTGACACCTCCGGATATGGGCCCTATGGAAATCAAGGTTCGGGTTCAGAATGATCAGGCCACGGTTACCGTGCATGCCGCCAATCCGATCGTTCGGGAGCAACTGGAACTGCATTCGCACCGGCTGCGGGATATGTTGAATGAGCAAGGGTTAGCGTTGAGCCAGTTTGATGTATCCGGTCAGGCGAATCAGCAGCAAGGAGATCAGGATGGCAGCGCCGGTGAGGGCGGGCCAAGTGCAGACGGTGCTCGAATGGCTGGCACCGACGCCGACGAGCATCTGCCAGATCCTGGCAGCCTAGATCTGGGCTGGAAAGGCGAGGTGGATATCTTCGCCTGATCCTGTTCTTTTTCTGATCACTGTTGCCCAACCTTCCAAAGCCCTTTGCCCATCCCTGCCGGCAACGCTAAACTGCGATTCTGAACCGGAGGGGTGGGAGTTCTGGCCCGCCCTTTGCATTATTCCTGAATAGTCAGCTGAAGTTGTTCTGACTGACAAAAAACTGACAAAGCGGACATTATGGCTGAGAACAACGTGGCGCAGGCACCCGCCCCAAAAGGTAAGCTGAAGCTCATTATCATGCTGGTGGTGATCATCGTTCTGGCCATTGCGCTGTCGATCGTTGGAACGCTCTGGTTTTTGGGGGACGGTTTCTCCGGGGGCAGTGATCAGGCGGAAGGGCGCAGTGCTTCAGAGCCGGCCTTTGTTGCCAGTACCTACACGAATCTGGAACGGGCGCTGGTTACCACCGTGCAGGCCCAGGGCCGCCAGCGTTACGTCCAGGTTCATGTTTCTTTTGAAGCGACGGATCCCAAGGCGCTGACGGCGGCGGACACGCATATGCCGCTGATCCGCAGCAAGCTGGTCACGGTGCTTGGGAACAGCGAATTCAATGAGTTACAGACACCTGATGGCCGGGTAGATCTGGCTGAACGGATGCTGGTCACGGTCAATGACGTGTTGATTCAGGAAGGCGAGCCGGAGATCAAGCGCGTACTGTTCAGGAACTTTGTAGTGCAATAAGTACCCGATCGGGTAAACGACTGTCAGGGCAGGATCAGGTATGCAGGATTTATTGTCACAGGACGAAATTGATGCGCTCCTCCACGGTGTGGACGACGGCGACATCGATACCTATGAAGAGGCGGACGAGGGTGGCGTAAAAAATTACGATCTGGCCAGTCAGGACCGCATCGTCCGTGGCCGCATGCCCACGCTTGAGATGATCAACGAGCGGTTTGCTCGCTACACCCGAATCAGCTTGTTCAATCTACTGCGCCGAAATGCTGACGTTTCTACCGGTGGCGTTCAGATCATGAAATTCGGTGAGTACATCCACACCCTGTACGTACCCACCAGCCTTAATCTGTGCAAGGTTCGCCCATTGCGTGGCACGGGCCTGTTTGTTCTGGATGCCAAACTGGTGTTCAAGTTGGTTGATAACTTCTTTGGCGGTGAAGGTCGACACGCCAAGATTGAGGGCCGAGAGTTCACACCCACTGAAACCCGCATTGTTCAGATGGTGCTCAACCAGGTTTTCACCGACATGAAAGAAGCCTGGCATGCGGTTCTGAAAGTCGATTTTGAATACCTCAGTTCCGAAGTAAATCCGGCTATGGCCAACATCGTCAGTCCCAGCGAGGTGGTGGTGGTCAGCACCTTTCACATCGAGCTCGACGGCGGTGGCGGCGAGCTGCATTTTGCTCTGCCCTATTCGATGATTGAGCCCATTCGGGATGTACTTGACGCCGGTGTGCAGAGTGACATTGACGACGTTGACGAGCGCTGGGTAAATGCCTTGCAGGAAGATGTCAAAGAGGTGAACGTGCCGATCAATACCACGGTCTGCCGGCGCCGGATATCGCTCAGAGACATCGCCAAGATGAAAGCCGGTGATGTGATCCCTGTAGAAATGTCGGACTTCCTGACGGTGACGGCGAATGGCATTCCAATTTACAAGGCAACCCTGGGCACCCGAGACGGCAAACTGGCACTGAGAATTCATGAGCGGGCGACAACGCCCAAAGTGAAGAAACAACTGAAGGTGGGACGCAATGGCTGAGGATGATAACAAAGACAAGCAGGAGCTCAGCGAAGACGAAAAGCTGGCTGCTGAATGGGAAGCGGCAATGGAAGAGACCGGCGACTCTGGCGACGGTGATTCCGATGGTCGTGAGGATGAATGGGCTGCTGCTATGGCTGAGGCTGACGCTGACGCCTCTGATGACGACACAGGGCAGAGCGTTCGTACGGCACCGATGGAAGAGTTTGGAGAAGACTCCGGTCGCACTGGCGGCGGGGACGCGCCTGATATTGACGTGATCCTGGATATCCCGGTCACCATCTCGATGGAAGTGGGCAATACCCAGATCCCCATCCGTAATCTTCTGCAGCTGAACCAGGGCTCGGTTATTGAACTGGACCGGTTAGCCGGGGAGCCGTTGGATGTGCTGGTCAATGGCACCCTGATTGCCCACGGCGAAGTTGTTATGGTGAACGAGAAATTTGGCATTCGGTTAACGGATGTCATCAGTCCGGGTGAGCGGATCAAGCGGTTGCAGAAATAACATGCTTCGCATCATGACCTGGGTTTTGCCCGCTGTCGTTGCCGTGCCGGCGTTCGCCGAAGAAGTCGCCGGAGCGCCCGCCCGTGAGTCGGCCCGCAATGCGCCAGACACCGTCGCTACCATCATGAGCCTGGGCGTTGGTTTGTTGGCGGTGATTGCGGTTATCTACGGTTGTGCCTGGTTAATCCGGCGTATGAACGGTATGACCGGCATGAACAACAACGCCATCAAGGTGGTGTCTGTGCTGGCGATTGGTGCCCGGGAACGGATTGCTCTGGTTGAGGTAGGGGGGCAACAGATTCTGTTAGGAATAACACCCTCCACCATTCGTACCTTGCAGGTTTTTGACGAGCCTGTCGTTGATGCCGCCAATCCGCCTTCAAGCGAGTTTGCCCGCCGGTTGCAGGGTATGATCGGCAAATCCTGGTCAGCTCCGGAGAGGAAAGACTAACGTTATGATTCTGGCCACGCTCAAACGCTGTCTGCCCTTATTCCTGCTGTGTCCCGGCTTGTTGTTGGCGCCGGCAGCACTGGCCGATCTTCCGGGTATTCCCGCCTTTACCGTCACCCCCGGAGAGAACGGAACCGAGGAGTATTCGGTCACTCTGCAGATTCTGGCGCTGATGACCGCGCTGACATTTTTGCCGGCCATGTTGATGATGATGACTTCCTTTACCCGAATCATCATCGTATTTTCCATTTTACGACAGGCGCTGGGTCTGCAGGCAACGCCGTCAAACCAGATACTGCTGGGGCTGGCGTTGTTTCTGAGCATCTTTATTATGAAGCCGGTACTGGAAGAGGCAAACGAGGTGGGTTTGCAGCCGTACATGCAAGAGGAGGTCTCCTCGCTCGAAGCGGTGGAATTGGCCAGTCAGCCCTTCCGGCGCTTTATGCTTGAGCAAACCCGCGAATCCGATCTTGCGCTGTTCATGCGGATAGCGGATGTACAATATGAAACGCCTGAGGATGTGTCTTTCTGGGTACTGATGCCGGCGTTTGTGACCAGCGAACTAAAAACAGCCTTCCAGATCGGGTTTATATTGTTTATCCCGTTCCTGATCATCGATATGGTCGTGGCCAGCGTTCTGATGGCCATGGGTATGATGATGCTGTCGCCCATTATCATTTCGCTGCCGTTTAAAATCATGCTCTTTGTTCTGGTGGATGGCTGGGCCCTGATTATGGGCACTCTTGCTGCCAGTTACGGGATATAGGAGGCTCTGAATGACACCTGAGACCGTCATCGACATACTGCGTGAAGCCTTGTGGATGATCGTATTGCTGGCGGCCATCATCATCGGTCCGGGTCTGGTCATTGGTCTGGTGGTCAGCACCTTTCAGGCGGCTACCCAGATTAACGAACAAACCCTCAGCTTTCTGCCGCGCTTTCTGGTCACCTTGACGGTCATCATTGCGTTCGGGCCGTGGATGCTGACCCTTCTGCTGGACCACGCCAATCGCCTGATAACCAGCATTCCTTTCTTGATCGGCTGACGGATGGGGCCGGCGGAGTTCAGTGCGGATCTGATCGGCCAATGGGTCGGGCAGTATCTGTGGCCGCTGTTCCGGTTGGCCAGTTTCTTGATGGTTATCCCCATTTTTGGTACCCAGCTGGTGCCGGCCCGTGTGCGCCTGGGGCTGGCCTTGCTGATGACCGTGCTGATTGCGCCGTTGATTCCGGAAGTTCCGCAGGTGGCGGCCTTCAGCGCCGATGCGGTGGTCATTACCCTGCAACAAATCCTGATCGGTGTTGGGGTGGGCTTTGCGCTGACCGCCCTGTGGCAGCTTTTTGTCATCGCCGGTCAGATGATCGCCATGCAGATGGGCCTTGGTTTTGCCTCCATGATGGATCCGGCCAATGGGGTTAACGTACCGGTGCTGGCTCAGATCTACACCATTACCATCACGCTTTTGTTCCTCGCCATGAACGGGCATCTGGTGGCTTTCGAGGTGTTTATCGAAAGCTTCTACGTTATGCCCATTGGTATGGAAGGTCTCGGTCAGATCGGTGTGTGGGATCTCGCGCACCGGGTAAGCTGGATGTTTGTGTCGGCGATTCTACTGGCACTGCCTGCGGTTACGGCGGTGTTTATCGTCAACATCTCGTTTGGCGTGATGACTCGAGCGGCCCCGCAAATGAATATTTTCGCCTTGGGCTTTCCCATTGGCCTGATTTTTGGATTGTTCTCTATCTGGGTATTGCACGCCAATTTCCTGCCGCATTTTGAGCAGTACACGCGGGAAACGTTTGATTTTATGCGACAGCTGCAAGGGCAACCGTAACCATGGCTGAAGAGAACGACAACAGCCAGGAGAAGACCGAAGAACCGACCCCCCGACGACTTGAAAAGGCTCGGGAGGATGGCCAGACAGCACGTTCCAAAGAATTAGCGACGATGGCCGTGCTGCTGGCCGGTGCCGGTGGCCTGCTGATGTTTGGTGGCAGTCTGGGTGCGGCTCTTGAGGATATCATGCGCGATGCCTTTACGATTGAGCGCGCCGCTATCTATGACACTCGCCACATGAGTGTTCAGCTGATCCTGTCTGCCAAAGCCGCTGCCTTTGCTCTCTCACCCATTCTGATCATGCTGCTGATTGCCGCCATCGCAGGGTCCATTGGCATTGGCGGGTTATTGTTCAGTGCCAAAGCGATCACCCCTAAAGGGAACCGGATGAACCCCATCAAGGGGTTGGGCCGGATGTTTTCAACGCGCTCGCTGGTTGAGCTGGTCAAGGCGATTGCCAAGGTCGGGCTGGTACTGGCGGTGGCGATTCTCATTCTGAATCTGCGGACGGAGGATTTGCTGAGTATTGCTGAAGAGCCGGTAGTGCCGGCCATGGCGCACGTGGTTTGGACGCTGGGCTGGAGTTTTTTGGTTCTGTCTTGTGCGACGATCGTCATTGCTCTGATTGATGTGCCGTTTCAGATTTACGATCATCAGAAGAAGCTGCGAATGACCAAGCAGGAGGTAAAAGACGAGTACAAGGATACGGAGGGCAAGCCGGAGGTCAAAGGCAAGATTCGCCAGTTGCAGCGTGAGATGGCACAGCGCCGGATGATGCAGGATGTGCCGACGGCGGACGTGGTGATTACTAACCCGACTCATTATGCGGTGGCGTTGAAGTACGATCAAATGTCGATGGGCGCGCCGGTGGTGGTGGCCAAGGGTGCAGATGAGATGGCCTTCAAGATTATGGAGGTTGCGCGGGAGCATAAGGTAGAGGTGCTGCGCACGCCGCCGCTGACCCGGGCGGTGTATCACAATTCGGATATTGGTCAGGAAATTCCGGATGGCCTGTATATGGCCATTGCGCAGGTGCTGGCCTATGTGTTTCAGCTGCGCCAGTTCCGCAAGGGCCGTGGTGACAAGCCGGGTATGCCGGACTTTCCGATTCCGCCGGAGATGCGTCGGGATATCTGAGTTGGGAGTTTGTTTTGTTCAAGCCTGTTGACTGGGGTGCACAATGGGCATGAGAGGGCTTTCCAAAAACCGCTACAAGCACCCGCAGGCGGGTCCGGCCAGCAATCGCAGATTGCTGTCGTTCGGCTGCGCATGAAGCTCCGCTCCATACACGCTTGCCTCACCCATGTGCGCTTTTCTCAGGCCATCCCTGGCCTTCGATATTTTTGGAAAGCCCTCTCACGCCCATTGTCTCAGCGTTGGGCGATTCCGCTCAGTCTTCTTTGTGTTCGTAAATCCGCTTGCCCCAGGCTTCCTTGTCGCCGGGAAGGATCAGGTTCAGGCCAATGGCCGCCACCGCACTGAGGGCGATGCCTTCGAGTTGGCCCAGGGCCATGTTGCCGATGCCGAACACCAGGGTGACGCCGACGATGACCAGGTTGCGGGGCTGGGACAGGTCTACCTGGTGGCGGATCAGGGTGTTCAGGCCGACCACGGCGATGGAGCCGAACAGCAGGCACAGGATGCCGCCCATGACCGGCACCGGAATGGTCTGCAGGGCTGCGCCGAACTTGCCCACGAAGGCGAGGACGATGGCGGTGCCGGCGGCCCACCACATGACTTTCGGGTTGAAGTTGCGGGTCAGCATGACGGCCCCGGTAACTTCGGAGTAGGTGGTGTTGGGCGGTCCGCCGAGCAGAGAGGCGGTGCTGGTGGCCAGGCCGTCGCCCAGCAGGGTGCGGTGCAGGCCGGGTTTTTGGAGGTAGTTTTTGCGGGTGACGTTGCCGATGGCCAGCACATCACCGATGTGTTCGATGGCCGGTGCAATCGCGACCGGGATCATGAACAGGATAGCACCCCAGCTAAAGGCGGGCGCGACGAAGTTGGGGACGGCAAACCAGGCGGCTTCCTGCACCGGGGTGGTGTCGACGATGCCGGCAAACCACGACAGGACGTAACCGACGATCACGCCGAACATGATCGGGATCAGGCGGAAGATGCCTTTTGCCCATACTGACATAACGATGGTCACCGAGAGCGAAATCATGGCGATCCAGATCGCGGTGTTGTAGGGGATCAGTTGGACTTCGCCGTCGCCGGTGCGACCGGACGCCATATGGACTGCAACGGACGCCAGGCCAAGACCGATGGTCATAATCACCGGTGCGATGACAACGGGTGGCAGCAGGCGGGTGATAAATCCGGTACCGCGCAGGCGTACGGCACCGGAAAGCACGATGTAGAGAATACCTGCTGCCATCAGGCCGCCGAGGGTTTCTTCGAGGCCAAATCGGCCTTTGGCTGCGATGATCGGCGCGATAAAGGCGAAGGAGGATGCCAGGAAGATGGGGATCTGACCGCCGGTAACGACGTGAAAAATCAGCGTGCCGACACCGGCGGTGAACAGTGCGACGTTGGGGTCCAGCCCGGTGATCAGCGGCATCAGCACCAGTGCGCCGAAGGCCACCAGCAGCATCTGGGAACCCGCCAGCGCTTGCTTCCAGATGGGGTCGTTGGTGTGGTCCTGCATGGTCAGACGTCCTTCTGCTTGGTGCCGAAGATCTTGTCGCCGGCGTCGCCCAGGCCCGGCAGAATGTAGCCCTTCTCGTTCAGGCACTGGTCTACCGAGGCGGTGTAGATCGAAACATCCGGGTGTTTTTCCAGAACCTTTTTGATGCCTTCCGGCGCCGCCACCAGCACCAGTGCGCGTATTTCGGTGCTGCCGGCTTTTTTAAGCAGGTCGATGGTCGAAATCATCGAGCTTCCGGTAGCCAGCATCGGGTCGATAATCAGCGCCATGCGCTGGTCCAGCTCGCCCACCAGCTTTTCCAGATAGGTCTCGGCCTCTAATGTGGTTTCGTTGCGGATCTGGCCAACCACGCTGACCCGGGCCACCGGAATCAGGCTCAGAACGCCGTCGAGCATGCCAAGGCCGGCGCGCAGGATGGGGACGATGGTGATTTTCTTGCCGTGAATCTGTTCCACCGTTACTGGCCCGGCCCAGCCCTCAATGGTTTCTTCCTGCAGCGTGAAGTCTTTGGTGGCCTCGTAGGTCAGCAGGGTGCCAACTTCCTGTGCCAGTTCACGAAAGTTTTTGGTGCTGATGTCAGACCGGCGCATCAGGCCGAGTTTATGGCGGATCAGAGGGTGCTTTACTTCGTGAATGGGCATTGAGGGTCACCTGTGGGTTCAAATGTTCGAGCTTGGATTCTGGCGGATTAAATGGCGCAAGGATACCGTATCCGGGCGCCTGCGTCAGGCACTGGTCAGTCCGGAAATATCAAATTCTGTAAGGTCTGGTACGGATCTTGCGGAGACATCCCATGAAAGGCGCGTTGCGTCAGATTTCCGACCCCGACAAACCAGACAGCACGGCAAAGCGGAGAAGTATCCAGCATGGACAGAGCGTTAGTTCTGAGTAACGTCAAATCCCTGACGCGGGGCAGTATTGGCATTCCTCTGATGTTAATGGGATTGCTGGGCATGATGATCCTGCCCATGCCGGCTTTTCTGCTGGACGTGTTTTTTACGTTCAACATTACCTTGTCTATCGTCATTGTGCTGGTGTGTGTGTATGCGCTCAGGCCAATGGAGTTTGCCTCGTTCCCGACGGTGTTGCTGGTCGCGACTTTGTTGCGACTTGGCCTGAACGTCGCGTCTACCCGGATTGTCTTGCTGAACGGCCACGAGGGCGGGGATGCCGCTGGTAAGGTGATTGAATCCTTTGGTGCCGTGCTGATCGGTGGTAACTACGCCGTTGGCCTGGTGGTGTTCGCCATTCTGATGATCATTAACTTTCTGGTGGTGACCAAAGGCGCCGGCCGTGTCTCTGAAGTCAGTGCCCGCTTTACTCTGGATGCCATGCCCGGCAAGCAGATGGCGATTGATGCGGATCTCAATGCGGGCTTGATCAATCAGGAAGAGGCAAAAAGCCGGCGTTCAGAGATCGCACAGGAAGCCGACTTCTACGGCTCCATGGACGGTGCTTCAAAATTTGTTAAAGGCGACGCCGTTGCCGGCTTGCTGATTCTCGCCATCAACATCATAGGTGGTGTCGCCATTGGTATGGTGCAGCATGGTCTGGATTTTGGTCTGGCCATGGAGCGGTATGCCCTGTTGACCATCGGTGATGGTCTGGTTGCCCAGATTCCGTCGCTCTTGTTGTCAACCTCAGCGGCCATCATGGTGACTCGGGTAACCGCCAGTCAGGATATGGGCGGGCAGATCATTCATCAGATGTTCAATGCGCCCAAGGCCATTGGTATTGCTGGCACCATCCTGATTATTCTTGGTCTGGTTCCGGGTATGCCTCATGTCGCGTTTCTCGGGCTTGGCCTGCTGGCCGTTGGTGCCGCCTGGATGATCTGGAAAAAGCAGCAGCAGACCATTGAAGAAGACGGTGCCTATGCCGGCCGGGCTGGCTTTGCCGGTGCCGCACCAAGGGCGGGTGGCGAGGTTGTTCAGGACCGCGCCGGTGGCGATGGTCATGCTTTGCCGGCGCCGGGCGAAACCCGCGAGTTGGGTTGGGACGACGTCGCGACCGTGGATATTGTGGGTCTGGAAGTTGGCTACCGGTTGATCCCGCTGGTAGATAAGTCGCAAGGTGGGCAATTACTCAGCCGTATTAAAGGTGTCCGCAAAAAGCTGTCACAGGATCTGGGCTTTCTGATGCCGTCGGTGCACATCCGGGACAACCTGGACCTGATGCCGAACGTCTATCGAATTACCCTGATGGGGGTGACCATTGCCGAGGCGGAAATTCACCCGGAGCGGGAGCTGGCCATTGATCCGGGCCAGGTGTTTGGCAAGGTCGAGGGCATTGCCGGCAAAGACCCGGCCTTTGGCCTGGATGCGATCTGGATAGAGCCGGACAAGAAAGATCAGGCGCAAACCCTCGGTTACACAGTGGTAGACGCCAGCACCGTGGTGGCGACCCACCTCAACCAGATCCTGCAGAAGCATGCCCATGAACTGATTGGTCACGAAGAAACCCAGAAGTGGCTGGATCAACTGGAGAAAATCTCGCCCAAGCTGGCCGAAGAGTTGGTGCCCGCATCGGTCTCTATCAGTATTTTGCTCAAGGTTCTGCAAAACCTTCTCAAGGAGGAGGTGCCGATTCGGGATATGCGCTCCATCGCAGAGGCCATCGTCAATGTGCATCCGAAGAGCCAGGACCCGAAATTGCTGACCATGCTGGCCCGGCAATCGCTGCGACGGATGATTGTGCAAAGCATCTGCGGCAACGATGTGGAGATACCGGTGATTACTCTGGATCCGGACCTGGAACAGATATTGCTAAAGTCTGTTCAACAGAGTCAACAATCCGGCGGACAGGATGATATCGGACTGGTGCTTGAGCCCAACATGGTCGAAAAGCTGCAACGCTCCCTTCAGGACAGCGTTCAGCGCCAGGAAATGCTGGGTAAGCCCGCCATCCTGTTGGTTTCAGGGCCGTTACGGCCAGTGCTGGCAAAGTTTGCCAGCTATGGGGTAGAGCGTTTGCACGTGCTCTCGTACCAGGAAATCCCGGATAACAAACAGATCACGATAGTCGCCTCTGTTGGCCAGTAAGGCTTGCAGAGCAACGCGGTCAGCCGGACACGGCTTGCCGGTGGAGGATGAGGCATCATGAAAGTACAACGGTTTTTTGCAAAATCCATGGCCGAGGCCCTGAAGCAGGTCAGTCATGAAATGGGGCCTGATGCTGTTATTTTGTCCAATCGCCGGGTCGATGGGGGCGTCGAGATTGTGACGGCTCTGGATTATGACGAAAATATGGCGCGCCAGCGGCTTGGTGAAAAGGCGGCCGAGGCGACCAATGGCTCCAGACTGGCTGAATTGCAGGCAGACCAGCATCGGCACCTGGAAGAAGAATTGAACCGCTCCCGCAGCCGGATCCGTGAGGTTCGTGAGAAACGTGCCCATACTGGCTCGAAGGACGCGGATTGCCTGTTTGAGTCATCCGGCGATCGTTTGCAGGCGCCCGCAGCCACTGCGTACTCTCCTCAGGGTGGTTATTCCGACGAACTGGCCATGATGAGGGCAGAGATCCACTCCCTTAAAGAGTTGGTCAGCGGGCGCGAACGTGGTTCCGAGCCCGCGGTTGCGGTTAACGCCTCTAATGCTGTTCAGCAGAGGTTGGCCGAGCGACTTCAGGAGTTTGGCCTCGGCACCGAGCTGTCGACATCGGTGTCGCGCCAGCATCGGGCCGGCCGCCTGGAGGATGGCTGGAAGCAGTCGTTGAAAATGCTGGCGACCGGCGTCAGAACCGCCCGGGAGGATTGGCTTGATGCCGGTGGTGTCTATGCCCTGGTTGGCCCCACCGGCTCGGGTAAAACCACCACCATTGGCAAGCTGGCAGCCCGTTATGTGCTTGAGCATGGTTCCGACTCGTTGGCGTTGGTTACCACCGATCGTTACCGTGTCGCCGCCCATGAGCAGTTGTTTGTGTTCGGGCGCATTCTCAACGTGCCGGTCCGGGTGGTCGACGAAAGTCACTCTCTGGACAACATCCTGGATGAGCTTTCTGATCGGCATCTGGTGCTGATCGATACCGCTGGGCTGACCAGTTCAGACCGGGGTTATCAGGAACAGCTGGCAGAGTTGGTGCGCAGCGATCACAATATCCGTACCCATCTGGTGGTGTCTGCTACCAGCCAGCCACGCATTATGAAATCCGTGTGGCATTGCTATAAGATGGCAAATCTTGCCGGCTGCGTTATGACCAAGATTGACGAAGCCCTGACGCTAGGCGAGTCTTTGGGTTTTGTGATGGAAACCGGCTTGCCGGTGGCCTGGTACACAGACGGCCAGAAGATCCCGGAAGACCTGCATCGGGCTGAGGCCGTCCCCCTGGTGCGAATGGGGGTAGAGCGCTTGAAGGCATTGCAGCATGGCCCGGCGGTTGCGGAGAGAGCCTGAGGCTGATGCGCAACAGGCATTTATCCGCCCCGCGCCGACACAAGAACGCAGCAAGAGACTGAAAACAGTATGAGCAAATCACATCCGGTTCAGGTGATTGCCGTTACCGGCGGTAAGGGCGGCGTCGGTAAGAGTAACGTGTCCGTCAATCTTGGTATTGCGCTGGCGCAAAAGGGCCGGCGTGTGGTTTTGCTGGACGCCGATCTTGGTCTCGCCAATGTTGATGTTCTGCTGGGGATCACTGCAAATCGCAACATTCACGATGTATTGAATGGCGAGTGTGATCTCAAGGATGTATTGGTTAACGGTCCCGGTGGTATAAAGATTGTCCCTGCATCGTCGGGCACCCAGCGCATGACCCAGCTAAGCCCTATGGAACATGCCGGGTTGATCAATGCATTCAGCGAGTTGGGCGATCAGATTGACGTGCTGATTGTTGATACGGCAGCGGGTATATCCGAGTCTGTGGTGAGCTTTCTGAGGGCCTCACAGGAGTTATTGTTGGTTGTCTGTGACGAGCCTACGTCCATCACCGATGCCTATGCGCTGATCAAGCTGATGAATCGTGATTACGGCACGGATCGCTTCCGTATTCTTGCAAATCAGGTGCGTAACGAGCAGGAAGGCCGGCATCTGTATGAAAAACTGACCCGTGTCACCGAGCGTTTTCTCGATGTGGCACTACAATACGTGGGTATAGTGCCTTACGACGAGGCCGTGAAGAAAGCGGTGCAGCGACAGAAAGCGGTTCTGGATGCCTATCCTCGAGCAAAAGCCTCGCTGGCCATCCGGGCGCTGGCGGATAAAGTAGACAGCTGGCCGTTGCCGTCCTCTCCCAGGGGGCATCTCGAGTTCTTTGTGGAGCGGCTCGTCGAAGTCTGATCTGAATCCAGTCCTACAAGAAAACCGGATACATGACCTTGGCGAAAAATCTGGGAATCTACCATCAAGCCGGCGCAAAAGGTGCTTCAGCACTCATTGAAGAGCACGCGCCGCTGGTCAAGAAAATAGCCCTTCACCTGATGGCCCGCCTACCGGCCTCGGTTCAGCTCGAAGACCTCATGCAGGCTGGCATGATCGGTTTGCTGGAAGCTGCTCAACGTTATTCCTCAGGCAAAGGTGCCACCTTTGAAACCTATGCGGGCATTCGTATACGCGGCGCCATGGTGGATGAAATTCGCAAGGGTGACTGGGTGCCACGGTCGGTGCACCGCAACGCCCGGCGGATTTCGGCCGCCATCAAAACCGTTGAGGACCGTAACGGGCGAGAGGCACAGGATGCCGACGTGGCCGAAGAGCTGGGTATTGGGCTGCAGGAATACCATGCCGCTCTCGCCGATGCCAACAGCGGTCGACTTTTTAGCCTTGATGAGCTCAATGAATCCGGCGAGCTGCCGATACAAGAAGCAGAGGCCAGCGATAATCCGCTGGATGGCTTTGCGACCGGCGCTTTTCAGAAGAGTCTGGCAGAGGCCATCGAGGCGCTCCCGGAGCGAGAAAAATTGGTGCTGAGTCTGTATTACCAGGAGGAGCTTAACCTCAAGGAGATCGGCGCAGTACTTGGAGTCAGTGAAAGCCGTGTCAGCCAGATTCACAGTCAGGCGGCCCTGCGCCTGAGAGGACGATTGTCCGACTGGCGTGAAGATGACACAGAATAAACGGGGCCAGCCTGGGCGTGTCACAGGCTCCTGTGTAGATTTTGGTAACCGGCGCTTTACAACGCGGCCAAACACCACACAATAAGCGGTTAAAGCGGCGGCCTGCGAGTTTTTAAAAGGCTGAATGAAATCCGGGTGTTACTGACTGGAGGTCCCATTGGACAAGAACATGAAAATTCTCATTGTGGATGACTTTTCCACAATGCGACGAATCATCAAGAACCTGCTCCGTGATCTTGGCTTCACCAATACGGATGAGGCGGATGACGGTAATACAGCACTCCCCATGCTCAGAAGCGGCAAGTACGACTTCCTGGTGACCGACTGGAACATGCCCGGCATGTCAGGGTTTGATCTCCTGAAAGCCGTGCGTGCTGACGACAACCTGAAGAACCTGCCGGTGCTGATGGTCACGGCTGAAGCCAAGCGCGATCAGATCGTGGCGGCGGCCCAGGCCGGCGTAAACGGCTATGTGGTCAAGCCCTTCACGGCGGCCGTTCTGAAGGAAAAGATCGAAAAAATCTTCGAGCGAATCCAGTAACCCTAGGTCGGATGGCTGTCATGAGTGACAACAAAGAAAACCATCAGGGCCTTGATCCGGAAGTGGTCGAAAAACTCCGGCAGCAAAGTTCTGAACTGACCGAAAGCATCAACTCCGGCAATCATGCCCGTGCGATGTCTGTGATCAATGATCTGAGCGAAGTGCGTGATCAGAGCCTTTATCGGGAGGTGGGCCGCCTGACCCGGAGCCTCCACGAGGCGATCCGGAACTTCCAGATAGACCCTCGCAGTGCCGAGCAGAAAGAAGCCTTGTCGAAAATGTCGGACGCGTCAGACCGGCTGGCGTATGTAGTGCAGATGACCGGCCAGGCGGCCAATCGCACCATGGACCTGGTGGAAGAAAGTATGCCGGTGGCGCATACCATGCGTGATGAGGCCAGTGCGCTGCATGAAGAGTGGCAAAGACTGCGACGTCGGGAAATGGCGCCGGCGGAATTCCGGGAGCTTTACGGCCGCATCGATCGATTTCTCGCGGCCTTGACCACCGATTCGGACATGCTTTACAACAATCTGTCGGAAATTCTGCTGGCTCAGGATTTTCAGGATCTTACCGGGCAGGTGATCCAGAAAGTCACCGCCCTGGTTAAAGAAATGGAAGAGAATCTGCTGGGGCTGGTGGTGATGGCTAGCCACGTTGATCAGTTGACCGGCACCGTTCATCAGCTTGATGAAAGGGAAGAATCGGCTGAGCAGGGCGTAGGTCCGCAGATCAAGGCGCAAGAACGGGAAGATGTAGTGTCGGGACAGGACGATGTAGATGATCTTTTGTCCAGTCTCGGTTTCTGAACGATGAAGAGGGTGACGCATGGCCTTTGATGCCGACGAAGAGATCCTGCAGGACTTCCTGGTTGAAGCCGGAGAGATTCTCGAAAAGCTGTCTGAGCAGCTGGTAGATCTGGAGCAACATCCGGACGACAGCGATCTGCTCAATGCCATCTTCCGTGGATTTCACACGGTGAAAGGCGGTGCCGGGTTCCTGCAGTTGGAGGCCCTGGTTAACTGCTGTCACTCTGCAGAAAACGTATTCGATACCCTGCGCAACCACAAACGCAAAGTGACGTCTGAACTCATGGATGTGGTTCTGGAGGCGTTGGATTATGTCAACACCATGTTCGACCAGGTGCGTAATCAGGAAGAGCCCACGCCGGCCCCGGATCAGCTGATTGCCGCGCTGGATCGCCTCGCCTTGCCTGAGTCAGAAGATGCTGCGCCGGTTCAGGCCGAAAGCCAGGTGCAGGCCATGGCTGAAACCCCCGAAACCGGTGGAGATTCTGGTGACATCACAGACGAAGAATTTGAGCAGTTGCTGGATGCCCTTGCCGACAATAAAGATTCGGAGCCTGCACCGAGCGCCCCATCAGAACCGCCTGTCAGCCAGAATGAAAGTTCGGACAGCGATGAGATCTCCGATGACGAGTTCGAAGCTTTGCTCGATCAGCTGCATGGAAAAGGCCAGTTTGCCGGGCCGCCCATCGTAGACAAAGGCGAGAGCGCAGATTCCGGGAACGACAGCTCGAAGAGCGAAGGTTCGGAAGGTGATCCAAACCTGATCACCGATGACGAATTCGAAAACCTTCTTGACGAACTGCACGGCAAGGGCAAAAGCCCGAGTGTATCGGGTACTGAATCAGTGCCGGCGTCTGAACCCAAGGCGAGCAGCAAGCCCCGGCCAGAGCCTGAAAAACCGGCTCCGAAATCAGCCAGCAAACCGGCAGCGCCCGCCGCATCGCCGACTCCGCCCAGAGACTCCGCACCAGTGGCGGAAACAACGGTCAGGGTGGATACCAAGCGTCTCGATGACATCATGAACATGGTGGGAGAGCTGGTACTGGTCCGGAACCGCCTGCAGCGCCTTGGCTCTGAAAGCGAAGATGAACACTTACATAAGGCGGTCGGCAACCTGGATGTAGTGACCACCGATTTACAGGCGGCGGTCATGCAAACCCGCATGCAGCCTATCAAGAAAGTCTTCGGTCGGTTCCCCCGAGTGGTGCGGGATCTGGCCCGTAGCCTCAAGAAAGAAATTAACCTGGTCATGCACGGTGAAGAAACCGACCTGGACAAAAATCTGGTCGAGGCTCTGTCAGACCCATTGGTACACCTGGTGCGAAATTCCGTGGATCATGGCATTGAAGGCCCGGACGTGCGTGAGAAAGCCGGTAAGCCAAGGGCGGGTACCGTGACCCTGTCGGCCGATCAGGAGGGTGATCATATTCTGCTGTCGATCACCGATGATGGCGCCGGCATGGATCCGAATGTCCTGCGCCGTAAAGCGGTGGAGAAGGGCCTGTACGATCAGGATGCTGCCGACCGGCTGACCAATAACGAATGCTTTAACCTGATCTTTGCGGCCGGCTTCTCCACCAAGGAACAGATCTCTGATGTTTCCGGCCGTGGTGTCGGTATGGACGTGGTCAAAACCAAGATCGGCCAGCTCAACGGTCAGATTACCATCGAATCAGAGCAGGGCAAGGGTACCAGTATTATCATCAAGGTGCCGCTCACCCTCGCTATCATGCCGACGCTGATGATCATGCTGGGCGATCAGTCCTTTGCGTTGCCATTGGTGAATGTGGTGGAAATTTTCCATCTGGACCTGACCAAGACCAACATTGTGGACGGTCGCGAATGCATCGTAGTTCGTGACAAGGTGTTCCCGCTTTTCCACGTCAAGCGCTGGTTGATCAAAGGTGCCGCAGCCCAGCAAGAACCAGAAAATGCCCATGTGGTCATCGTTGCCATGGGCACCAAACAGGTAGGCTTTGTGGTGGATCAGCTGGTTGGCCAGGAAGAAGTGGTCATCAAACCCCTGGGCCGTGCACTGCAGGGTACGCCCGGTATGGCTGGAGCTACGATCACGGGTGACGGTCGCATTGCATTGATTATTGATGTGCCCAGCCTTCTGCAACGTTACGGCTAGCGTAGTCTGCAGGGGGCTTTGGTATTGTTTAGGAGAAATGGATGACAGTTTCTGTCCTGGTCGTTGATGATTCGGGCTTTTTTCGCAAACGGCTGACGGAAATCCTGACCGCGTCTGGTCAGATCAAGGTCGTGGGCGTGGCCACCAACGGCCGTGAGGGTGTGGAGCTTGCTGAAAAGCTGCGCCCTGACGTGATTACCATGGACTATGAAATGCCGGTGATGGATGGCATATCCGCAGTCCGCGAAATCATGAAAAAGCACCCGATACCGGTGTTGATGTTTTCCTCGCTGACCTACGAAGGTGCCAGGGTGACCCTGGACGCACTTGAGGCTGGTGCGGTGGATTTTCTGCCCAAAAACTTTGAGGAAATTGCCCGCGATACCAGTCAGCTTCAGAAAATTCTGATTGAGCGAATCCTGGATGTTGCTGGCAGTAAGCCTCGCCATTCCTCGCCGATGCCAGCGCCAGCACCTCGGACCGCTGCGCCAGCGGCGGGCGCTCAGCGGCCGACAGCAGCCCGGCCTCTGGAACGGCCGACGCGGCCAGCGCTTGTTGAGCGGCGCGAGGCACCGGAGCGCCGGAGTGAACTCACAAAAGAAACCGAGGCCCCTAGAAGACCTACCGGAAAAACCGCAGCAAAGCGGTACAGCGTAGTTGCGATCGGGACCTCCACCGGCGGGCCGGTGGCCTTGCAGAAAGTGCTGATTGCGTTGCCTGCCTCTTTCCCGGCGCCGCTGGTGCTTGTCCAGCATATGCCTGCGAGCTTCACCCCGGCCTTTGCCGAACGCCTGAACAAACTGTGCAATATCGAGGTTCGGCAAGCGGAAGATGGCGACATTCTAAAGCCGGGGCTGGCGCTGCTCGCCCCCGGCGGCAAGCAGATGATGGTTGAAAACCGGGGCGGCCAGGGCCGGATCCGGATACTTCCGGGTGATGAGCGGCTCAACTACAAGCCCTGTGCCGACGTCACCTTCGGCTCGCTGGCCCGCAGTTTTCCGGGCAAGACTCTCGGGGTGATTCTCACCGGCATGGGCGCCGACGGCAAGGAAGGTTGCCGGATGATGAAAGAGTCGGGTTCGGTGATCTGGTCCCAGGATGAAAAAACCTCGGTGATCTACGGTATGCCGATGGCCGTAGCCAAGGCCGGCCTGACCGATGAGGTGTTGCCGCTTGAAGAGATTGGCCCCAGGCTGGTTGAAGGCGTGAGCTGATGGATATTCTGAGCCTGCTGGGGATCATCCTCGCGTTTGTCGCGATACTGGGCGGCAACCTGCTGGAAGGCGGGGCGATGGGCTCGCTGTTCAATGCACCCGCCGGGCTGATTGTGGTCGGAGGTACGCTGGCGGCAACCATCCTGCAAACCTCCTGGCCCATGCTCAAGCGCGCGTTGCGCCAGGTGCGCTGGGTGTTCGTGCCGCCCTATATCAGCCTTGAAGACGGCATCGGCAAGGTGATCGACTGGAGCGTGAAAGCCCGTAAGCAAGGGTTACTGGGCCTTGAAGGCCTGGCTGAGCGAGAGCCGGAATCCTTTGCCCGCAAGGGGTTGCAACTGCTGGTCGACGGTGCTGAGCCGGAAGCGATTCGCAGTATCATGGAAGTAGATCTGGAATCCAGGGAGCAGCGTGACCTGGAGGCCTCCCGTATTTATGAGGCCATGGGTGGGTATTCGCCCACCATCGGTATTATCGGGGCCGTCATGGGTTTGATTCAGGTTATGACCAACCTTGAAGATCCCCAGTCCCTGGGCAGCGGTATCGCCACCGCCTTTGTGGCGACCATTTATGGTGTCGCACTGGCTAATCTATTGTTCTTTCCGATTGCAAACAAGCTTCGTAGCATCATCAGAGAACGCACCCGATACGAAGACATGATGATCGATGGCATCATTGCCATTGCCGAGGGTGAAAATCCGAAATCCATCGAGCTGAGGCTGCGGGGCTTTCTGCAGTAATCAGAGGCAGGGCAGTGTATGCGTCGGCGCCGACCACCACAGGACGACCTCCACAACAAAGAGCGTTGGCTGATTTCCTATGCGGATTTCATCACCTTGCTGTTTGCCTTCTTCGTTGTGATGTATTCGGTGTCATCGGTAAATGAGGGCAAGTACAAGGTGCTCTCCGAAACGCTCACAGGAGTGTTTAATGTGCCCCAGCGCTCGGTGCAACCGATTCCTGTCGGGGAGCAAGCGGTGCGCGCTCCGGATCGGCCCAGTGACCATGTCATTGTGCCTCCGGTGACTGAGGCACCCCGTACGCCTGGGCTGGACGCCGCAGGTCGCACTGAAGCCTTGAGAAGCATGGCCGATCAACTGGCCATGGAGTTTGATGAACTGATCAGTCAGGGCGTGGTTAGCCTGGAGTCGAGTGAGCATTGGCTGGAGCTCAATCTTCCTAGCAGTATGCTGTTCAGCAGTGGCGATGCTGAGCCACATTATGATGCCTTTCCGGTTGTTGAAAGGATTGCGATGGTGCTTCGTGACCGGGACAACGCCGTCAAAGTTGAAGGCTTTACCGACGATCAGCCTATCCGCACCAGCCGGTTTCCGTCCAACTGGGAATTATCCACTGCCCGGGCCTCCGCCCTTGCCCGCATGTTGATGATGGAGGGTATCGAGCCGGAGCGCCTGGCCGCTGTTGGCTATGGGCAATATCAACCGGTTGCCCGAAACGATACCGAAGAGGGCCGCCGCCGCAACCGACGGGTAGTCCTGCTGATCTCCCGGGATGCCAGCATTCGCGGAGCCATGCGCTGAAGCGCCAGTGGCAGTTGCGTATGGCCGAACTGGCATGCTTCCTGTATTACATTCTGTTCAGAACTCACAATCGGCAAAGACTTGCCGGAGAGTGAACGAATTCCTCGATCAAGTTTCCGGGTGCCAGGCCGATAGGGTTAATAGCTGCCGGTTGTTTAGTCGGGTTTATCCATGAGTGGAGTAGCAAGAGTGCGTATTTGGGCAGTAGCCAATCAGAAAGGTGGCGTGGGCAAGACGACCTCTGTGGTGACTTTGGGCGGTTTGCTGGCCGAGCGGGGCAAGCGGGTGCTGGTGGTTGATCTGGACCCCCATGGCTCTTTGACCAGCTGGTTCGGTTACGACCCCGACACCCTCGCGCACAGTGTGTTTGATTTGTTTCAGCATCAGGGCAAGGTGCCCGAGGGGCTGCCCGCTCAGTTAATCACGGAAACCAGCCAGAAAGGTTTATCCCTGCTCCCTGCCAGCACAGCGCTGGCCACGCTGGAACGACGGATGATTGGCGTGGAGGGTATGGGGTTGATCATCTCCCGCACGCTGGCCCAGCTCTGGGACGACTTTGATTACGTGATTCTGGATAACACGCCATCCTTGGGCGTGTTGATGGTCAATGCGCTGGCGGCTGCACAGCATCTTATTATTCCGGTTCAGACGGAGTTCCTGGCGATCAAGGGGCTTGAGCGAATGCTCCACACCTTGCAGATGATCATGCGCTCCCAGAAGAACGAATTGTCTTATACCATCGTGCCGACTCTGTACGACCGGCGCACCCAGGCCTCCGTAAAAAGCCTGAATCAGTTGCGTAAAACCTATCAGGATAGCCTGTGGCGTTTTGCCATTCCCGTGGATACCAAGTTTCGGGATGCCAGTCAGGCCGGTGTAACTCCGTCAGCTGTTGATGCCGACACCCACGGCGTTCGAGCCTACCGTCATTTACTGGACGATGTCCTGGCGACAACGGCGACCGCCAGAGGTCGGAAGCATGGCTGACAAAAAAATGACGCAGTTGGCGGCACCAGAAGCGGCGATTGCCAGTTACCTGGATGAATTGCTGCACACAGCGACCAGCACCGCGCTGGAAGAGGCGCCGATGCAGGCAACGCCGGTGGCGAAAACTGAGCCCAAAGCCGAGCCTGTTGTCGCCGAGGTGCAAAAGACGACTCCGGAACCTCTGGCGCAACCGCCCAAGCCGGTGATACGGGAGATCTCGGAGCCGGTCGCCCAAACAGCAGAGGTCAAAGCACCTGATGCGGGCAGTGCAGAGCCACCGACACGCCCGGACTGGTCTGAAAATCCCTTCGAGTGCCTGATCTTTACGGTGGCGGGTTTGCAGCTGGCGGTTCCGTTGGTGCTGTTGGGAGCCATTCACCGTATTGAAGAGGAAATCCGACCAATACCTGGAAGCCCACGCTGGTACATGGGGATTCGCCCGGGCAATGACTACAATCTTCGCGTGGTTGATACCGCCGAGTGGATCATGGCTGGCCGGGTGCCTCCGGCGGCCAGGGATAATTATCGTTTCGTTATTCGCCTGGATGACAGCGAATGGGGCCTGGCTTGTGATGATGTGGCCCAGTCTTTCACTCTGAAGCCAGATCAGGTGCGCTGGCGCACGGCGCGCAGTAAACGCCCGTGGCTGGCCGGGACCGTTATTGACCATATGTGTGCGCTGATCGATGTGGGAACCATGGCCCATCTGCTGGTACGTGCCGAACGGGAGCAACACCTGGATCTGAGCTGATCCGGCCAGGCTCGCGATAAACTGTACAAATTGGTTACTCAAAGAAACCGTGTCAGGCTGGCACGGTTTGTGCCCTTAACTATAGTATTGGGCACTGACGATGAATTTTTGACGATCAGGTTGCCCGCCGGGCAGCCGAGAAGGAGACAGCGTTATGGCATCCCCGAGCGGACAAGTGAATCAGGCCCATGATGATCAGGTGCTGCAGTATGTGACCTTTCGTCTGGATGACGAAACCTATGGCATAAACGTCATGCAGATTCAGGAAGTACTGCGTTACACGGAGATTGCCCCGGTACCGGGTGCCCCGGATTACGTATTGGGGATCATCAATCTGCGGGGCAATGTGGTGACCGTTATTGATACCCGCCGGCGCTTTGGCCTGGCGGACGCAGAAGTGACCGACGCCACCCGGATTGTGGTGATGGAATCTTCCAGTCAGGTCATGGGCATTCTGGTGGATTCGGTGGCCGAGGTGGTCTACCTCAAAGCCAGCGAGATCGAAACCGCACCCAACGTGGGGAACGAGGAAAGTGCCAAGTTCATCCAGGGCGTGTGCAACAAAAACGGCGAGCTGATCATTCTCGTCGAATTCGACAAAATGTTGTCAGACCACGAGTGGGCTGAAATCGCAACACTGTAGAGGCCAGCCTCACACAGTGCTCCCGGTGGACGTCTTTCGTGGTAACAAACAAGGGAGACGTCTGTCATGAGTTTTACTATTCCGTCCTGGCTTCCCTGGAGCCTGACCGCAGTGGCCATTGGCCTGGTGTTGTTACAGAGCATCAGTCACGGTCGTCAGATCAAGGCGCTGCGCTCGTCCCTTAAAGAACGTTGTGACACACTGGGTCGTGAACTCCACGCCACGGCTAGCGGCAGTATGGGGGTAGGGCAGAGACTGGTCGCCAGTGAACGACAGTTGCATGAGCTGCGCAACGCACTGGATGAGATGCGCCAGAACGACCCGCTCAGAATTTCCTATGATGAAGCCGCCCGGCTGGTTGATCTTGGTGCCGATATCGACGATCTTATGAATACCTGCGGGATCTCCCGCCCCGAGGCCGAGCTGGTTTCCGCACTGAAGAAACGTCAGGCGGCCTGATCCGACGATGTTACGGATGCTGCTGAATGAAAAACCTCTATCCGAGGGCCATTGAGGCCCTCAATGCTGTAGACCGCCAGGACTTTGTCTCCGGTGCTGATATTGGCCCTTCCATCACCGGGCATTCCATTCCTCGGGAAGAAACCGTCTATCACCTGCTGGGACTGTGTCCGGAAATAGAACCGGATCATGTGGTTATGCATGTGGGTGGTGGCTCAGGGTATCTTACTGCCGTTCTCGCTGGGTTAGCTCACCGGGTGTTCTATGTTGATCGCAACATGGCCGTCGCTGATAAGGCCCGGCAGCGCTTCTTCAGGAATGGCAACCACAATGTGGATGTAATTGCAGCTTCCGTCGGCGATGACTTGGCCGCGGATGAGTTGTGTGACCTGATTATCTGCACCACGTTTTTGGCCGATCCTTCAGTCTTGGTCACCGCTTTGCGAGAGGGTGGCAAGTTGGTTTGCCTCGAAGGCCGGGCGGGACCGGTGCCCAGTCTTGCGATGTTCCAGCGTAGCGGAACCCGTATCGAAAGACTGAGAACCCTGGGCTGGGTAGACTTCAATCGCAATGCCGAACAGATTCTGATTGACCTCGGCCTGGTTACCGATGCGGTGCTTGCCCAGGCTCGAACAGAAGCCGCCGCCAAGAACGAGCGGGTTCTGGATGTGGTTCGGCGAAAACTGAACCTTGAAGAAATAGACCTTTATCGGTCGCTGGCACAGCAACGCGGCATGATGTTCAACGATGCCGACGAGGTGCTGGGCACTCTTCAGCCGGAACTGTTCCGTCGTTTCTCCCGGACCTTTCTTGATCTGTCGCGGATGATTCCGGTGGCTGAGGAGGATGGCAGCCTGACGGTTGTCACCGATGACCCGGATGCACATACCGACCAGTTGGAACGACTGACACCCAATCATCGCATCACTTGTTTGCTGGTCACGCCAACGGACTTCCGCAGAATCTGGTCTGCGCTGGACCTGACGGTTAAAGGTAGCCGCTTTGTCGCCGAGCACGGTAAAACGGCGCCCCGGCATGACGACACAGGCGCCAAGGATTTGCTTGGTGAAGAGCGGGGCAACAAACACATCAGCCCGTACCTGGTGTCGGTGTATGAGGCTATTCTGCTGGACGCTGTCAGTGAAAAGGCCAGCGACATTCACATTGAGCAATACGAAAACCGGGTTCGTATCCGGCTGCGGGTTGATGGCGATCTGCGCGATTTGCCCCAGTACCAGCTTTCAACCCGAGAGATTCGGGGTGTTATCAATGTCATCAAATTGCGCGCGGAACTGAACATTGCCGAGCGCCGTTTGCCGCAGGGCGGGCGCTCGCGTTTGCAGTTGGGCACCACCTCCTACGATCTGCGGGTTCAGACCCAGCCGTCGTTGCACGGCGAGAACGCCATTATCCGATTGTTGCCCCAAACCGGGCGCGCTATGACCATCGCAGAATTGGGTATGTCGCCGGCCATCGGTTCCCGCTACCAGCGTTTACTCGATAACCCGGCGGGCCTGGTTCTGGTGGTCGGGCCGACCGGGTCGGGTAAGTCGACCACCCTTTACGCTGGCTTGCAGACTCTGGCCGATGACGGACGCCGTAAAGTGATCACGGTGGAAGACCCTATCGAATACTCCATTGATAACATTCAGCAAACCAGGGTGCGCTCGGACATCGGCTTTAGCTTCGCCGATGCCATGCGATCCTTTGTCCGGGAAGATCCGGATGTGATTCTGGTGGGTGAAATTCGCGATCAGGAAACGGCCCTGGAAGCCATTCGGGCATCCCAGACCGGTCACGTGGTGTTGTCCACGTTACACTGCAACGACGCCGTGGATTCGCTGCAGCGCCTTTACGACTTGGGGATTCACCCCAACTCCATTGCCGGAGAGCTACTGGCTGTTATCGCTCAGCGTCTGGCGAAACGAATCTGTCCGCATTGCCGGAAACCGGCCAAACCTGATCCGGCCATTCTGGCAGAGGTGTTTCCCGATGGCGCCCCAGCCGATTTTCATTGCTTTACCGGCGAGGGGTGTGACAAGTGCAATGGCAGGGGCACGCGAGGTCGGGTTGCCATCGTCGAGTACATGGAAGTAGACGCCGACATCCGAAACGCCATCTCCAGTCAGCCGCCGATTGGCGAATTACGTTGGCGCGCCCTCGACGCCGGTCTGATTACCATGCGGGACAGCGCATTGGATCATGTGATTGAAGGCATTATTCCGCTGTCGGAACTTCCGCGCATCCTCCCCCGAGAGCGCATGGCACCGGAAGTTCGTGGTGGCCGCAGGAGTCGCGAATGAAACATAACACACCAAAAGCCCGGTCTGCGCAGCGGGAGCCGGCAGAAGTTACCTACCGCGAAGAACTCGACAAACTGATTTCGATGGATCCGGGCCCGGTGCCACCCGGCTGGCAGATGTCACCACGCGGTGTCGAAAAATTCCTGCTGGGTGATGAGAAACTGGGCATCGAACGCAAGTTTGTGGCGGATCGTGCCATGGTGGTGCGGATTATTATCTCGCTCTGCACCAGCCGAGGTTGCCTGCTGGTGGGTGAGCCGGGTACGGCAAAATCCTGGTTGTCTGAGCTGCTGGCGGCGGCCATCTCTGGCAATTCCACGCTCACCCTGCAAGGGGGTGCCATTAGCCAGGTCAGCCAGCTGCTGTACAGCTGGAACGAGGCCATCCTGCATGCCGAGGGGCCAACCCGCAACGCTCTGGTGCCGACGCCGTTGCTTCGGGGCATGATGGAGGGGCGCCTGGTTCGATTTGAAGAAATCGCACGCTGCCCACAGTCCTTGCAGGACGCCTTGCTCTCGGTGTTGTCAGATCGGGTGGTGGTCATTCCAGAATTGTCAGGCGACGATGGTGTCATTCTGGCGCAAGAAGGCTTCAACCTGGTGGCAACGTCAAACAGCGTAGATGAAGGCGTCCACCGAATGAGCGCTGCCCTCAAGCGACGGATGGCATTTGAGGAAATTCGCCCTATTCGCCATCTGGCCGACGAAGTGGCCGTGGTATTGAGTGAAGTTGCCAAAGCCAACCGGCGCGCAGGTGTCGATGTTGCGATAGAACCGGCGGTGGTTGAGGTGTTGGTCACCTTGTTTCACGAGCTCCGAAACGGCCAGACCCTGGACGGCAGAAGTACCGACCGCCTGGCCGGGGCCGCCCTGTCAACGGCCGAAGCGGTGTCGGTCGCCCATGCGGCAAGTTTGAATGCCTGGTATTACGGCGGTGGGGCGATGACAGTGGAGCATCTTATGCACCACATTATTGGCTCTGCGTTAAAAGATCAGCCGGATGACCGGCGTCGTCTGAAGCACTATTTTGAGACCGCCGTTGCGCCCAGAAAAGGCGACCATTGGCAGCAAGTCTGGGCACTGCGCTCACTGATCAACTGACCGCGCACCGTCTGTGGGCCGGGTATCTTCGGGTGTCCGGCCTCGAATGTGAAAGGCGAAGGCCAGTATCTCTGCAATAACTCTGTAAAGCTCTTCCGGAATTTCCTCATTCAGCGAAAGCCTGGCCAGAATGCCCGCCAGCTCGGCGTTCTCATAAAGCGGGACCTCATGCTCCCTGGCAATTCGAATGATTTCCTCGGCCAGTTCCCAGGTGCCGGTCGCGGTGATCACGGGCGCTCGTTCGCCGTCGTATTTCAAGGCTACGGCTGCCGGTGTATGAGTGTCTGCGCGTTTCTGTGTCATGCCTTGGTGTCTACCAATCGGTGTTCCAGTCGGGTTTGTACCTGCTGTGGACTGCCACGCCGGCAATCGAGCTCTTTTACTTCAAGCCCCAGGTCAGTGAGGCTTTTTCTCAAAAGGGGCAGTTCCTGGTGCACCTGTCTGAGTGTCGTTTGCTTCTCTGCCCAAACCTGAGCGCTAACCGACGGGTATCTGAACGACACGTCGAAGTGCAGCGGGCCCGCTTCATCCAGATCCATGGACAAGGACAGGCGCCACTCACTCATGGCCGACCGCGCAGGGCGACCGGTCGAGTCATCTTGCCGGTATTGCTCCAGTCGGAGCTGGGCGAGCCGGGGTTCCTGTTGGGGGGTTAGCCATGGCAATTCTACCAGCAGTGTGTTGATGGGTGTGCCGGGCTCGGCACCGGCCCTGGCGGTCAGCACCTGGCTGTGTAGCTGGTTTACAGTGATTCGGTTCAACATACCGGCAAGCAGGCGTAAGGTCTGCCCGACCGATGCCGGCTCACTGTTGCTCTGAGCCTGGGCTGAAGTCAGTTGAGGGAACTGAAGGGGTGCTTGCACCAGGTCGTGACTGGATAGTGGTGTTAATCGGTTGAATTGCTCCGGGCCCTGTCCCTGAGTGGTCAGAAGCGCGCTGACAATGCGCGCCAGCGACAGCTTGAGATCGGGCAGGGCGGCGGCGGACAGCCCGGATTGTAACAGCCGTGACTCGGCAAACAGGCCGCTTTCGGATAACCACTGCCTGACTTGCTGGGCCGACCCGTCTGCCTTGCCGGTACCTGGTAACAGGCCGTCTGACTTCATCAGGTTGTTGAGCAGCCCTTGCAAGTTTTCCCGAGCAACCGAGGGCAGTGGCTGTGGCTGGCCCTGTGATGGCAGTTGCCCTGGTTTGGGGTCGGGTTTCAAACCTGTGGTCATGGACTGTAAAAGCTGGGACAGGCCGGTCTGCAGATTCTGTTGCCAGGGCAGACGTTGCGCCAGCGCGCGGGCTATACTGGCATCCTGGCCCGGGGCCAGTTTGCCTATCAGCTGCAATTCATTACCCGCCCGCATCACTTTGATCAGATCACCGACAGACAGCTCTGGCGGCTTTGCGCCGGCGGAAACCGCAAGGCTCTGGCCACGCAACTCCAGAATGAGCTCGTGCCCGCCACCTTTTTGCTGCAGAACTTCGGCTACTCGCGCCAAGGTTGTTTCATTGTTGCTCAGGCGAAGTCGCAACAGTTGCTGCTGGGCCGACGGCTGTGGCTCGGGTCGTTGGCCAGGAGGTGCGTCTTGCCGGACCCTGGAATTGGCCTGAGCGGTGTCAGTCGGGCTCGCGGGGGCACCGGGCGTTTTGATCGGTGGTTGTTCGCCGTTCAGCTTCATTGTCATCGATTTGATGTCCGGCAAGAGTAATCCGGGACCGCTTTCGTTATAATACGGCGCGCTGGCAACGAATGCCTTGAATTCATGTTGGCACGTTCGTGACCTTCGTCCATACATCCGATGCTTGCTGTGCATCCTTCGTGCTGAAACGGGGCCATGATGTCCGAGCCTTTACTGCAGGCAGTTGATCTCGAATGCGAGCGAGATGAGCGCCTGTTGTTCCAAAACCTGTCGTTTTCCATAGTGCCCGGTACGCTGACCCGTGTCGAGGGTCCTAATGGTTCTGGTAAGACTACCCTGTTGCGGATTCTGGCGGGCCTGAGCGATGCCTGGACCGGCCAATTGCTTTGGTGTGGAAGGCCCAGGGCACACGACCGAGAATCCTTTTATCGTAACTCTCTGTACCTTGGCCACCGCCCCGGCATCAAACCGTTATTGACTCCGATGGAGAATCTGCGGGCATTGATGGCTGGTCGTTGCCCGGTGGCTGACGAGGTGCTGGCGCAGGCCTTGGCGGGTACCGGCCTCGCCGGATATGAGAACGTACCTTGTCGTAACCTCTCCGCGGGTCAGCAGCGCAGGGTGGCACTGGCTCGATTGTTGATTGCGGATGAGCCCTTGTGGTTGCTGGATGAAGTGTTTACGGCCATTGATGCAGAAGGCGTCAAAGCGATCGAAGCCTTGCTCCAGCAACGAGTTGAGGAGGGTGGTGCGGTGTTGGTTACCACCCACCATGATCTGCAGTTACCAGGTATGCAACGTATCCTGCTGGGTGGAGGGCAAGCGGATGAGTAGTGCAGGGCGTACGCTCGTCAAACCCATTGAGCAGGGCGTGGGTCCGCTCAGCGCAATGTTGGCTGTGTTTTCCCGGGATGTGCGGGTGGCATTCCGGCAGCGGCAGGATTTGCTGAACCCTCTGTTGTTTTTTGTGATGGTGGTCACTTTGTTCCCTCTTGGTGTTAGCCCGGAAGTGTCATTTCTGCAGCAGTCCGGAGCTGGTATTCTGTGGGTAGCAGCGCTGTTGGCTGTTTTGTTGTCGCTGGATCATTTGTTCCGGCACGATTTTGACGATGGCACACTGGAGCAATTGGTGCTGCAACCGCAGCCTCTGTTCCTGCTGATTTTGGCCAAAACCCTGGCGCACTGGATACTCACCGGGCTGCCACTGGTCCTTTTGGCTCCGGTTCTGGGAGTCATGGTGCACCTGGACGGGAACTCTATTGTGATTTTGTGTCTAACGCTGCTGATCGGTACACCGGTACTCAGTCTGATCGGTTCTATTGGCGCCGCGTTAACACTGGGATTACGATCTGCCGGCGTGCTCTTGTCATTGCTGATTATTCCGCTGTACATTCCCGTGCTGATTTTTGGCACTGGAACCGTAGCCGCGGCTGGAGAAGGGGCATCGGTAGGCGGTTATCTGGCATTGATGGGTGCGTTTCTGGTGCTGGCTTTGACGCTGGCGCCCTTTGCAGCGGCAGCAGCGTTACGGATCAGCATGTCCAATAGCTGACGGCCAGGGCCGTTCTGCTGGACAATTAACAGTTAACACAAAGACGGTGAACAACTGATGTGGCAATGGTTTCACAAATTGGGATCCCCAAAGTGGTTTTTCGGGATCGCAACCCGGTTGATGCCCTGGCTATTGATTGGCGGATTGCTTTTGCTGGCGGCGGGTTTGGTCTGGGGCCTGGCATTCGCGCCCAAGGATTACCTGCAGGGTAACAGTTACCGAATTATTTTTATTCACGTGCCAAGCGCCTTCCTGGCTCAGTCCATCTACATCAGCATGGCAGTGGCAGCGCTGGTTACTCTGGTCTGGCGCATGAAGCTTGCGGATGTCTTTGTCAAGGCCATCGCGCCGGTCGGATTGGTCTTCACCTTTCTTGCTCTGTTTACCGGGGCGGTCTGGGGTAAGCCAACCTGGGGTACCTGGTGGGTTTGGGATGCACGGTTAACCTCCATGCTCATTCTGTTGTTTCTTTATGGTGGTGTCATTGCCCTGGATCGCGCGATCAACGATGAAAAATCCGCTGCCCGGGCCGTGGCTGTGCTGGTGTTGGTGGGGGTGGTGAATATCCCGATTATCAAATACTCCGTAGACTGGTGGAACACCCTTCACCAGCCGGCCACCTTCAAATTGACCGAGAAGCCAACGATGCCCATGGAAATGTGGCTGCCGTTGCTACTCTCGGTGCTGGGCCTCTACCTGCTGTTCGGCTGGCTGACCTGTTTGAGAATGAAGACCGAAATTCTGGTTCGAGAGCAAAGAACCCGGTGGGTTAAAGAACTGGTCCTGGCAGGAGGGAAGTAACCGATGGCATTTGATTCTTTATCAGCATTTATTGTGATGGAAGGCCATGGACCGTACGTGTGGGCCTGTTACGCCGTTTTCGCCGTGCTGCTTGGCGGCATGATGCTGTGGTCGGCCAAGCGCAACCACTCAGTGATCGAAGCCTGCCAGCGCAGATACGAAGCCGACGCAAAGACGTCAGCGCAGCCAAATCGAAACGCATCGGCAACCTTTGCCCGTGTTGAAATTTCTCAGGACTGAAGAGCAGGTAATTCATGCATCCGATTCGTAAAAAACGATTGACCATCGTGTTGTTTCTGGTCGCGGGCCTTGCCATCGCTGTGGGCCTGACCACCTATGCGCTTCGTCAGAACATTAACCTGTTCTACGATCCCAGCGATATTGCCGCCGGTAACGCCCCGGTGGATGTTCGTATTCGTGCCGGTGGTATGGTTGAAGAGGGTAGCGTGATTCGCGATCCGGATAGTCTGAAGGTCGAGTTTCGGGTGACTGATTTCGCGGCCTCGTTGCAGATGGAGTACGTGGGTATACTGCCGGATCTGTTTGCAGAAGGGCAGGGCGTTGTGGCCATGGGCCGGATGAATGCCAACGGCCGCTTCATCGCAGACCAGGTACTGGCAAAGCATGATGAGCAGTACATGCCACCGGAAGTGGCTGAGGCTCTGGAGCGCGCCTCAAGAGGTCAGCACAAGGCTGCCGATCTGGAGAAAGCTGCGGAATCCACCGCGTACTAACCAATTGCACCATTCCCCTGCTGGAGGAACCCGATGTATCCAGAACTCGGACAGCTTGCACTGATCATTGCGCTGTTGCTGGCAGTACTTCTCTCTGTCGTCCCACTGGCTGGCGCTTTGACCGGCCGTGATAGCCTGCAGGCGTTTGCCCGCCCGCTTTCAGCCGGTATGTTTGTGTTTACCGCCTTGTCTTTTGCTGTTCTCACCCATGCCTTCATGGTGGATGACTTCTCGGTCGCCTATGTGGCGCACAACAGTAACAGCATGCTGCCCTGGTATTATAAGTTCAGTGCGGTCTGGGGTGGCCACGAGGGCTCGCTGCTGCTGTGGATCTTGATGTTGGCAGGCTGGACCCTGGCTGTGGCAATTTTCAGTCGCAAACTGCCATCGGTAATGGTGTCCCAGGTCTTGTCTGTGATGGGCATGATCTGCGTCGGTTTCTTCCTGTTCATCGTCATTACCTCTAACCCGTTCGAGCGAATCTTGCCGAACATTCCTGCCGATGGCAGTGATCTGAACCCCTTGCTGCAAGACATCGGCCTGATTCTGCACCCACCCATGCTTTACATGGGGTACGTCGGCTTTTCAGTGGCCTTTGCATTTGCAATTGCAGCGCTGATCAATGGCAAGCTTGACGCTGCCTGGGCTCGCTGGTCTCGGCCCTGGACAACCGTTGCCTGGTCTTTCCTGACGCTGGGTATTGCTCTGGGTAGCTGGTGGGCCTATTACGAACTTGGCTGGGGTGGCTGGTGGTTCTGGGATCCGGTCGAGAACGCCTCTTTGTTGCCCTGGCTGTCTGGAACGGCTCTTATGCACTCGCTGGCGGTGACGGAAAAGCGTGGCGTGTTCAAAAGCTGGACCGTGTTGTTGGCCATTGTTACGTTCTCGTTGAGCCTGTTGGGCGCTTTCCTGGTTCGATCGGGTGTGCTGACCTCAGTACACGCGTTTGCCTCCGATCCGGAGCGGGGCTCTTTCCTGCTGGCGTTATTGGGAATAACCGTGGTCGCCAGCCTTGTGCTGTATGCGTTCCGGGCCCCGGTGGTTCATGTTCGCGCTCGTTATGACACGCTGTCTCGTGAAATCTTTTTACTACTCAACAACGTGTTGCTGGTGGCTGCAACGTTGTTGGTGGCGATAGGCACTTTGTACCCGCTGGTTCTGGACTATCTGAACATGGGCAAGTTGTCGATCGGTGAGCCATTCTTTAATGCCACTTTCAGTCCGATGGCGGTGGCTGCCGGGTTGCTGCTCGGTGCGGGCATTTTCTCGCGCTGGAAAAAAACCGATGGTGGCTGGCTCGCTCGTAAATTGCTGTGGCCATTGGCCGTCAGTGTGATTGCAACCACCGCCGTTATGTTGATATACGGCAGCTTTACGCCCTGGGCCTTTGCCGGCGTATTTGCGGCGGTTTGGGTTACGGTTGCCACCGGTTGGGACCTTTGGGACAAGTCGTCATCCCGCCACGGCCGCTGGCATGGCTTGAAGCGCCAGTCGCGAAGTTATTACGGCATGGTGTTCGGGCATCTTGGCCTGGCCATGGTCATTGCGGGTGCAACCGTGGTGTCTAACTATGGCATTGAGCGGGATGTACGCATGGTGCCGGGCGACACAGCGATGGTGGGTGACTACGAGGTGGTGTTCAAGAGTATCGGCGACCGTCGCGGTGCGAACTTCACCGCCGAATACGGCGTTTTTGACGTCTTCCTCGACGGTAAGCATGTGACGGAGCTGCGCCCCGAGAAGCGCCATTACCTGGTGGGTATGAGTGTGATGACCGAGGCAGATATCGATGCAGGCTTGTTCCGCGACGTGTTTATTGCAATCGGCGAGCGTATTTCCGAAGAAGCCTGGGCCATTCGACTGCAATACAAGCCGCTGGTTCGCTGGCTGTGGCTGGGTTCCCTGGTCATGGCGATTGGTGGCTTCCTGGCGATTGCCGACAAACGCTACAGGATTCGCGTGCGTTCAGAGGCTAAGGTTGCGTCGTCCAATCAAGATGCAGGCACCGCAAGTGGCAAACCCGCAGAGGCCGGGGTATGAAAAGGCTCACACTGTTTCTGCCCCTGATCCTGGCGCTGGGCATCGGTATATTCCTGGCCTCCGGCATTGGCAAAGATCCCACCGAGCTGGAATCTGCGCTGATTGGCAAGCCGGTGCCGGAGTTCACTCTGGAAAACCTGCGTGAGCCCGGTGAATCGCTGGATAGATCCTTGTTTCTTGGCCAGGTGTCGCTGCTCAATGTCTGGGCTGAATGGTGCCCCGCGTGCTGGGATGAGCATGATGACCTTATGTGGCTGGCTAATGAGAAAGGCGTTCGGATTGTCGGGCTCAACTACAAGGACCAGAGAGAGAACGCATTTCGCTTTCTGGGTCGTCTTGGCGATCCCTACCAGACGATCATCTTCGATCCCCGGGGCTCCCTCGGGTTTGATCTTGGGGTCTACGGCGCGCCTGAGACATTCGTGATCGACGCCGAGGGCATTGTGCGGTATCGCCATGTTGGCGTGGTTAATGAACGGGTATGGAAAGAAATCCTGCTACCTGTGGTCAATCGGGCAGAGAGGGACAGCTGATGCGGTTTATGCCGGTTATTCTGATGGCACTTCTGGCGTTTGCCGGTACGGCACAGGCACAGGCA
>NZ_JACUUB010000059.1 GCF_014859525.1 Marinobacter sp. | reverse complement strand
GGCTGCCACTGAAAGTCCTTCATCCTTACCCTTCCTTTATACACGTCCACCCCTTCCAGTCTCAGTTTCTCGGTTTGAAGCTGGCAGGTTTCTGTGCCTTCAGGAAACGCGATCTGGCCGTTGCTGCGGATAACCCGGTGCCAGGGGATGCTGTGGCCGGCGGGCAGTTTGCCCAGCGCCCGGCCAACAAAACGCGCCTGGCGGCCCAGGCCGGCCATGGCGGCAACCTGTCCGTAGCTGGCCACTTTCCCTTCCGGGATTGCGGCCACTACTTGCCAGATTTTCTGCTCTTTCGTCGGTTCTTTATCGAACTCGTCCATTCAGAGCCTCAAGCGTTTGCGCATTAGAGACGCAGGGCACCGTCCACTTCGATCATCCGGCCGGATACGTAGTCGTTCTCAAAAATAAAGGCGACTGCGGAAGCAATTTCGTCCGGCTTGCCCATGCGCTTGAGGGGAATGCCGGCAGTCATTTTCTCCAGGGCTTCGGGTTTCATGGAGGCCGTCATTTCAGTTTCGATGAAGCCGGGGGCGATACCCATGCAGCGAATGCCATAGCGCGCCAGCTCTTTGGCCCAGACCGGCACCAGCGCCGATACGCCAGCCTTGGCGGCGGAGTAGTTGCTCTGGCCCATGTTGCCGGCGCGGGAAATGGAGGCGATGTTAATGATCGCGCCCTGGTCGCCGTTTTCGATCATGCGGGTGGCGGCTTCGCGGCCGCACAGGAACACGCCAGTGAGGTTGACGTCGATCACCGACTGCCACTGGCTCAGCTCCATGCGCTTGTCGAGTTTGCCGTCTTTGAATTTCACCATCAGGCCGTCGCGCAGGATGCCGGCGTTGTTCACCAGGCCGTTCAGATGGCCAAAGTCGTTGATGATGGTCTGGAAGGTGGCTTCTACCTGTTCTTCTTTGGCGACGTTGCAAACGTAGGTTTTGGCCTCGCCCCCGGCTTGTTTGCAGGCATCGGCGGTTTCAGCCAGTTTGTCTTCCATCAGGTCGATGAGGGCTATTTTGGCACCTTTGGCTGCCAGGTATTCGGCCATGGCGCGGCCCAGGCCCTGGCCGCCGCCGGTGATTGCAATAACAGAATCTTGAAGTTTCATGGTTTGCCCTAATTAAGTTAACAAGTGGTTTTAGGTTCTCTGTGTGTCTGAGCATTGTTATAAGGAGTCATTTTGCCCGTTTTCCTTTTTCTTTTCATTATTATGCCCATCGCCGAGATGGTCGTGCTTATTAAAGTGGGCGGCATGATCGGGGTGTTGAACACCATCGGCTTGGTTTTGTTGACAGCGGTGATGGGTGCCTGGCTGCTGCGCCAGCAAGGTTTGGCTACGTTGTTGCGAGCGAATCAGCGGTTGAGCAGCGGAGAGTTACCGGCCAAGGAGGTGGCTGAGGGGCTGATTCTGGCGGTGGGTGGTGCCTTGTTGCTGACGCCAGGGTTCATTACGGATGCCATCGGTTTTGCCTGCTTGTTGCCCGGATCGCGTCATTGGCTGGCCGCTAAGGCGCTGAAACGGATGACGGTGGCAGGGCAGGGGCACAGCTTTACTTTCCGCGCAGGTGGCGGTGCCGGCCCATTCGGACAGGGGCCTTTCGGGGAGCATGGGCCGTTTGGTCCGCAGCGACCGTTTGATCGGGATGCCAACGGCGACATTATCGAAGGGGAGTATCAGGACCAGACCGAATCGGACCGCGACAGGCTCGAAAAAAAGTGAAATTTTTTCGCCACCGGGTGTTGAAAAGCCTTTGCTGAGCCCCATTTACATTGCACAGATTCGCCGCGGGCTGACAAGCACTGTTCAGCAGCTGTTTGGCAGTCCGGGCAATTTGTCGGGCCGGAATCTTCCGGTCAGACACTTTTAAACATGTAACTGTCATCGCCGCATTATTGATGTGGCTATTGGAGAAGCAGAGCAATGAAAATTCGTCCGTTACACGATCGAGTTGTCGTGCGCCGTAAGGAAGAAGAAGAGAAAACTGCAGGTGGCATCGTGCTGCCGGGTAACGCCAAAGAAAAGCCTTCCCAGGGTGAAGTAATCGCTGTGGGCAACGGCCGCATTCTGGACAATGGTGAGACCCGTGCTCTGGCAGTCAAAGTCGGTGACACCGTTGTTTTTGGCCAGTATTCCGGTAACACCGTCAAAGTTGACGGTGAAGAGCTGCTCATCATGAGCGAAAGCGACATTTACGGCGTGCTTGAGTGATCGCGAAAGCGACAGGCAATAACGCTCATTAATCCGATGGGTTTTATTTCGGTTTAACGAACAGGAATAGTAAACATGGCAGCAAAAGAAGTTAAGTTCGGTGATAACGCCCGTAAGCGTATGGTCGCGGGTGTAAATGTTCTGGCAGACGCCGTTAAGGTAACTCTCGGCCCGAAAGGCCGTAACGTGGTTCTGGAGAAGTCTTTTGGCGCGCCCAGCGTGACCAAAGACGGTGTGTCTGTGGCCAAAGAGATCGAGCTGAAAGACAAGTTCGAGAACATGGGCGCCCAGATGGTGAAAGAAGTGGCTTCCCAGGCTAACGAAAGCGCGGGTGACGGCACAACCACCGCAACCGTTCTGGCTCAGTCCATTGTTAACGAGGGTATCAAGGCGGTAACTGCCGGCATGAACCCGATGGATCTGAAGCGCGGTATCGACAAGGGTACTGCCGAAGCCGTTAAAGCCATCCGTGAAATGGCCACTCCTTGCGACGACAGCCGCAACATTGCGCAGGTGGGTACCATCTCTGCAAACGGTGATGAAACCATTGGTCAGCTGATCGCTGATGCCATGGAGCGCGTTGGAAAAGAAGGCGTGATCACCGTTGAAGAAGGCCGTGGCCTGGAAGACGAGCTGGACGTGGTTGAAGGTATGCAGTTCGACCGTGGTTACCTGAGCCCGTACTTCATCAATAACCAGGACAGCATGTCTGCGGAGCTGGATGACCCGTACATCCTGCTGGTGGACAAGAAAATCTCCAACATCCGCGAACTGCTGCCGGTACTGGAAGCGGTTGCCAAGGCTGGCAAGCCGCTGCAGATTATCGCAGAAGATATCGAAGGCGAAGCGCTGGCAACTCTGGTTGTGAACAACATGCGTGGCATCGTTAAAGTGAACGCGGTTAAAGCGCCTGGTTTTGGTGACCGTCGTAAGGAAATGCTGCAGGACATCGCCATTCTGACCGGTGGTACTGTCATTTCTGAAGAAGTAGGCCTGACTCTGGAGAACACCACTCTGGACGATCTGGGCACGGCCAAGCGCGTTAACGTGACCAAGGAAAACACCACTCTGATCGGCGGTGCCGGCGCACAGGGCGACATCGAAGCCCGTGTTGAGCAAATCCGCAAGCAGATCGAAGACAGCACCTCTGATTACGATAAAGAAAAGCTGCAAGAGCGCGTGGCCAAGCTGGCTGGCGGTGTTGCGGTTATCAAGATCGGTGCCGGCTCTGAAGTGGAAATGAAAGAGAAGAAGGCACGCGTTGAAGACGCGCTGCACTCTACTCGCGCTGCCGTTGAAGAAGGCATCGTAGCCGGTGGTGGTGTTACCCTGATCCGCGCCATAGCAGCGCTGGACAAGGTTGATGCCATCAATGAAGAGCAGAAAGCCGGTTTGAACATCCTGCGCCGCGCCATGGAAGCTCCGTTGCGTCAGATCGTATTCAACGCCGGTGGCGAATCCTCAGTCGTTGTGGCCAAGGTAAAAGAAGGCCAGGGCGCTTTCGGTTACAACGCTGCTACTGAAGAATACGGCGACATGCTGGAAATGGGTATCCTGGACCCTGCCAAGGTAACCCGTTCCGCGCTGCAGGCTGCGGCTTCCGTGGCGTCTCTGATCATCACCACTGAGGCGATGGTTGCAGATGAGCCAGAAGATGAGAAGGCCGGTGGCGGTATGCCAGATATGGGCGGCATGGGTGGAATGGGAGGCATGGGCGGCATGATGTGATGCTGGCCTGATCCCGGTCAGGTCTCAATGTTCGAGACTTGGCCTGGTCTACCTTGGAAAACCCCGCGTTGGTTCACACTGACGCGGGGTTTTTCGTTTTTTTTGTCATGAACTTGCCCATCGGCTTTGTTAGACTCGGTTACCGGTTTAACAACGTGTAAAACTCAATGACTGAATCCCGCCCCAAGCCCTTCCTCCGCCCTGGCAAAGTGCTGCTTTTGCTGGCGCTTGGTTTGATTGTTTATGGTGTTGTACTGGTGCTATGGGTGCCGGCAGGCTGGGTTTGGCATCAGGCGTCGCGCTATGTGCAGTTGCCACCACAAGTTGAGGTGCGACAGGTATCTGGCCGGCTTTGGGATGGCGCCGCGGGCGTGGTGGTGGCAGGGTTTCCGGCCCGGATGCACTGGCAGTTGGGCTGGCCTACGATCAGCGGATTGCAGTTACCGGTCGGTTTTTCTTTGGCTTCGTCACAATCCCGGGTAGAAGGGGCTGCCAGTATCGGGTGGCCGGGCCGGCTGGATGTGACGGCCCGTGGGCAGATTGCTGTTGCAGAATTTGAGGATCTGATTCGCCAGAGTGGCGGTGCCATGATTGACGGACTGGTGAACATTGATCGCCTACAACTGGTTTGGGATGGCAATCGCTTGCAGCGGGCGGACGGCCTGGGCCGGTGGGACGGCGGTCTGGTGACCTGGCCAATGGGCAGTCAGACCGGTCAGGCGACGTTCCCGCCGATGCAGGCAAACCTGAATACCACTGACGGAGGCGTTGCGTTGACGGTGATAGAGCAGGGTGCTGACGGCCCGGCAGCAGACGCCAGTGTTCTGTGGAATGGCATGATGGAAGTTCGCGTTTACAAACGCATGGTAGATCTGGCTCAACAACCGTGGCCAGACACGGCCCGCCCAGGCGACGTGGTGTTCCGTGTGCGCCAGCCCCTGCTGCCGGGCGGGCTTTGAGATGGCTGGGCTGGCATTGCGTCATCAGGAAAGGCTTTCCCGGGTGTTGGCTAATCTGCTGTTAGTCATGCTGGTGGTGTATCTTGGCGTTGTTCTGGCCAAGCTGACCTGGTTATACGCCTGGTCTGACCGGCCGGTACCTGATGCGCCGGCCCAGATGATGGGGCCGTCAGCGGGGCAAAGCAGAGTGCCGCAGATGTCGATTGCGGGTTATGACTTTTTTGGCCGGCCTGAGCGGCAGGCGGGCGTTGCCGAGGCTGTGCGCCGCACCGCCCCGGAAACCGGGCTCCGGTTGCGGCTTGAAGGCGTGCTGATAGGGCAGCGACCGGAAGACTCCGGTGCTATAGTGGCCGGCAGTAACGGCGAAACCGAATATTATCGGGTTGGTGAGAGTTTGCCGGGTAATGCTGAGTTGGCTGAGGTAGAGTCAGATCGGATTCTGATTCGTCGAGGTGGCCGATACGAGTCGCTCGCGTTTGAGGAGCAACTGGATTCTTCGGTAATGGTTGCGGAAGCAACGCCACAGCCGGCAGAATCACCGGACGACTTTTTGGCCGGAGCCCGGCAGCAATTGGATGCTCAGGGCGCGGCGGCCCTGGCGGCCTACGGTTTGCAGCCAGCCGATGACAGCGGTTTTTCGGGCTACGTCTACGATGGCTCTAACCCGATGCTGAACGCGGTCAACCTGCGCCAGGGCGATGTCATCACGGCTATTAATGGCCAACGCCTGGGTGATATACAACAAGACAAATCCTTGCTGGAGGACTGGCGCAACCAGGCTCAGCTGGATATCGAAATAGAGCGGGACGGCTCCATACTTACCGTCAGCTATGCAATACCCGAACAGTGGCGCTGATCGGGAACAATACAACAGGACGATATCGCCAGATGTACATTCACAAGACAAACTTGCTCCGGACTCTCTTGTTTCTCCTTCTATTGCCGATTTTATCGGTAGCGCACGCGCAGGATGAAACCTGGAGGCTGAACCTCAAAGATGCCGACATCCGGGCATTTGTGACCCAGGTAGCCGACATTACCGGGTACAGTTTTGTGGTAGACCCTCGGGTTAAGGGCAAGGTGACGGTGCTTTCCAGTGCGCCGATGAACAAGCATGAAATTTATGACCTGTTTCTGGCCGTATTGAACGTACATGGATTTACCGCGATTCCCGGCGAAGAGGTGATCAAAGTGATTCAGCAGGTAGACGCCAAGCAGTCTGCCGAAATTCTGGATCGCTTTGAGGTTATTCCCTCCGAGCAACTGATTACCCGGGTAATCCAGATCGACAACGCCAACGCCCTTGAACTGGTGCCGATTCTTCGTCCACTGGTGGCCAAGTATGGGCACCTGGCGGGTGTGGCTGCCGCGAATGCCCTGATTATCAGTGACCATTCCTCCAACATTCAGCGCATTGAGCAGATCGTGCGTGAGCTGGACAGCCCGTCTAAATACGAAGTGGAAGTGATTCAGCTGAAGGAAGCCTGGGTCGGCGACATGGTGAAATTGCTGCAGGAGTTGGCGCCAGACGAGCTGCGTCGTTCCGGCGGCGATGCCTCCGCCCGTAAATATAGTTTGACCGCCGATGAACGCAGCAACCGTCTAATCCTGCGCGGTGATGAAACCTTCCGCGACAAAATGCGTGGTCTGATCCGCCAATTGGACCAGCCGTCGGCAACGGGCGGCACCACCAAGGTGATACGCCTGAAACACGCCGACGCCAAAAGCCTGACGGAGATTCTGAAAGGTGTGATGGGCGAGGTGGCTCGGGAGGCGAGTGGCGGCGGGTCATCTGCTGGTGGTGGTGCCGGGAGTCGTTCTGCAAACTTTTCGGTGTTCGCGGATGAGGGGCTTAACGCTCTGGTTGTGAGAGGCGAGCCCTCCCTGATGCAAGAAGCGGAACAGATTGTCGCAGCGCTGGATATTCGACGCGCTCAGGTGATGATTGAAGCGGCGATTGTCGAGATCAGCGATGAGCTGGGTGATCAGCTGGGTGTGCAATTGGCCGCTGGCGATGAGTCGGCCAGTTCATTCCCGGTGATGGGCACTAATCTGACCAGTGGCGAGGGTATGCTGGGTCTGAATTCAGTGATCGGTGCCTTGGTGGGCGACACCTTGCCCCAGCTTGGTGGCGGTATCACCTTGGGTGCGGGCCAGCGCGATCGGAATGGCTTGACCTGGGGAGTGTTGATTCAGGCACTGTCGTCTTCCTCTGCGGCCAACCTGTTATCGACGCCCAGTATCATTACGTTGGATAATCAGGAATCTGAGATCATCGTGGGTCAGAACGTGCCTTTCCGGACCGGTCAGTCCGCGACGACCGGTGATGGCTTGTCAAACCCGTTCACCACCATCGAGCGCCGTGATGTAGGCCTGTCTCTGAAAGTGACGCCAACTATCAGTGCCGATGGTTTGGTGAGATTGGTGGTTGAGCAGACCACCGAAGACATCTCCACCACCACTGTGGCTGGTGCGTCAGACCTGATCACCAACAAGCGTGAGATCAAGACTACCGTACTGGCGGATGACGGCGAAACCGTGGTTCTGGGTGGCCTGATCAAAGATGATTTTCAGGTTAACAAGAGCAAGGTTCCCCTTCTGGGCGATATTCCCGTGTTGGGTCGGCTGTTCTCCTCCGAGTCGGAGACTCGGGTAAAGCGTAACCTGCTGGTTTTCTTGCGCCCGACCATCATGCTTGGCAGAGACGACAGCGTTGCGGCGACGACAGAAAAGTTCAATCAGCTATGGGATGTGAATCTGGAGGTGCGCCAAAAGCTTGGCTTGCCCGCACCAGAGGATCAGCCAACCGTTGAGATGTTGTTCCAGGGGCGCAGGGAGTAATAGGGTCTAAAGGGTCAGTCCCCATGCGGGGACAGACCCTGTAAACTGACTCTAGAGCGGTGGCATCGGGCAGTCCAGCTGGTCGGCCACCAGTCGCATGAGTTCATACTCCCGGACATCCACCCGGCCATCGTGGGTAACGCAGTAACCACAGGCGTCGATCACGGCGGGCTTCAAAAGTGGCGACAGCCGGTTCAGTACCTCCAGGGTTTCTCGTAATTCCCGCATAGAAATCTTCTCTGCCCGACTCTCTTCGCTGCCGGCACCAAACCCTGCCATGGCGTCCATATACAGCTTGTCGGCGTCATCAGTTGATTCAGTGCCTGCTCGGGCAAACAGGCTTAGCAAACGTTGAATGGCGGGTAACACCTGGCGATAGTTCCGGTACTTGACCGGTATAACCCGCTCCGCACCGTCGCTCAGGTGGCGGTCAAGAAAGGTGGTCAACGCCAGTTCAAAGAGGCTGACCCGATTATCCGCTGCGACTAACTTCTGGATGTTTTCCAGTAAAGTGTCCCGTTCCTCCGGGTCCAGTTTACGCAGCGCCGGCATAGCCAGTTCCAGAATCGGGAATCTTGCGGCCTCACCCAGTGTTGACAGTGCTGGTAACATCTTGTCGAGTAGGTCTTGTTGGCCGCCCAGCAAAGAATGCTGGGGAATCAACCGGAGTCTGTCTTTCTGGTCATTCTGGGCGAGATCGTAGATCAGCAGGCCATAGCAAAGCTGAATGGCGCCAGCGCGAGTGTAGAGCAGGTTGCGGAAGGTTGCGGGTAGCTGATTCAGCAGATGGGCGGCAAACGCTTCGCTTTGGGGGTTGATCGTGCCTACTCGGGTTGAAAGTTTTGCTGGTGGTTGCGGAGTATCTCCAGTCAATGACGAGCGTATGGGAGAGGAGCTGCCTCTTGTTCTGCCTCTGGCCGGTTCCACAAGGTGATTGACCAGGTCGCCCGGGCCTGCACGCCCGGCTGCTTGTGCTTGGTTGTCCTGGCGAAGATTCTGGCCGGGTTCTGTGTCTCTAAGCCGACTGCGCAGGCGCGCGAGCATGCCCGGTTGGATGGCGTTGATGCGTTCATTGACGGGGGGGTGTGAGGCCAGCAGAGAACTAAACTTCATTCGGGCTGACTCGCCAAAACACATGTGGTTCATGTCGCTGGCGTGACTGGTGGTGTCAAGGTAACCGCCTTTCATGCCGATCTTGAACAATGCCCCGCCAATACCTTCCGGGTTCCGGGTGAACTGCACCGATGAGGCATCAGCCAGCATTTCGCGCTGCCTGGACACCGCTGCCTGAATAAGCCGCCCAAAGAACACGCCGACATAGCCGATGATCAGTAAGGCAAGTCCAATAAGGCCGATGGCGGCCTGGGCACGTCCGTCACGATTACGGCTGCGTGCACCGCTGTAAAAGCCCGCTCTGATCATAAAAAGCCCAATCTGGCCAAGCATCAGAATGCCGGCCAGCAGAGCGATCAACCGAACGTTGATTCGCATGTCCCCGTTCAATATGTGGCTGAACTCATGGGCTACAACGCCTTGCAGCTCATCCCGGGTCAGGTGTGTAAGGGCACCGTGGGTAACTACCATAACGGCCTCACCGGGAGTGTAGCCGGCGACAAAGGCGTTAATGCTTGTTTCGCTGTCCATCACGTACAGGTCTGGCACGGATACGCCGCTGGCGATGGCCATTTCTTCAACAATGTTGCGTAATTTGCGCTCTTCGGTGTCGTTGGTGTCTGGCTCGATCAGTCGCGCTCCGACCATTTTTGCAACGCGACTGCCGCCACCGGCCAGGTCCGCCCAGCGCACCAGTGAGCCAATACCGACGAGCAGCACCACTGCGATGGCGGTAGTGAGCCCGTGGCTGGATATCAGCCATTGGTGGAAGGGTAGAGCGGAACTCTGACTGCGGGTAACGAGGTAGCCGACCAGGCAAACGGCCAGGGTGATCAGGATAACGGCGGTCAGGAAAAGAAAGACCAACAGGCCGGTATTGCGCCGGGCATGGGCCTGGCGCTCAAAGAAACCGGGATTTGCCATGGTTCAGGCCTCAGAAGCTGACTTTTGGTGCCTGGCGAGCTTCCGGAGTCTCCAGTTGCAGCTGGGCAGTTTCCTTGAAGGCAAACATACCGGCTACCAGGTTGTTGGGAAATTTTTCGCGGAAGATGTTGTAGCTCATCACGCCATCGTTATACGCCTGACGGGCAAACGCGACGCGATTTTCTGTGCTGGAAAGCTCTTCCATCAGTTGCTGGATGGTTTCATTGGCTTTCAGCTCCGGGTAGTTCTCGGAGACCGCATAGAAGTTAGCCAGGGCCTTGGTGAGCAGATTCTCGGCACTACCAAGTCGCTGGATTTTGGTGCCATCGCCTGGGTCTTTGGCAGCATCTTTCTGTGCGCTGACCGCGTTGTTGCGGGCTTGCATCACCTGAGTGAGCGTAGATTTCTCATGATCCAGGTAGCCTTTGGCGGCCTCGACCAGATTAGGGATCAAATCGTGGCGGCGCTGCAGTTGAACGTCAATCTGCGCGAAGCCGTTTTTGAACTGATTGCGCAGCGATACCAGGTTGTTATAAATAACCACCAGATAAATAATGACAACGGCAACTACAATAAGGCCGATGACAGTTGTTCCCATGACAATTCCTCAAAGCTGAAGGTTCAGGCGTCATTTTCCACGATTCGGGCGTGGAAAGTCTGCACAAAGATCTCAAATTCTCGTGGCGGCAGTGGTTTGCTGAAAAAATACCCCTGCGCGAGTTTACAGCCCCGCTGGCTGAGATAGTATTCCTGTTCCGCCGTTTCTACGCCTTCGGCCACTACCGTCAGGTTCAGGCTCTTGCCAAGATCGATGATGGTGTTGGCAATTCGGGTGTCTTCCTCGTTAACCAGCAGATCACGGATAAACTGCTTGTCGATCTTGAGGTGCTGCACCGGCATTTTTTTGAGGTAGGTTAGCGACGAATACCCGGTGCCAAAATCGTCCACAGCAATACTGATGCCGGCTCTGTGCAGTCGATGCAGTTTGGCGACGGCGTCGGTAAGGTTAGTCATGAAGCTGGTTTCCGTGACTTCCAGTTCCAGGCGCCCGGCGGGTATGTTGTGGCGCTGCAGCGTGTTCAGGATGTCGTCAACAATCGACTCTTGGCGAAGCTGAACGGCAGACAAATTGACCGCAATCCGCAAAGGTGAGCCTTCACTCGACCAGCGCGCCGCTTGCCAGCAGGCCTGATCTAATACCCACTGACCAATCTCGACGATGGCTCCGTTCGACTCCGCCACCGGAATGAAGTCGTCTGGCGGGATCAGGCCTCGCTCGGGATGCTTCCAGCGGAGCAGTGCCTCGGCACCGATTACGCGTTTGGTCTCAAGATTGATCTGGGGTTGATAAACCAGATATAGCTCGTGATTAATCAAAGCATTGCTCAGGTCTTTTTCCAGTTGTTTCCGTTCACGGATTTCCTGGTCGATGCTGGCCACATAAAACTGGAAGTGGTTGTGCCCATTCTGTTTGGCCAGAGTCATGGTTTGTTCGGCGCTTTGCAGCAAGCGGTCAGCCTGATCGGCATCTGAGGGGTAGAGCGCAATGCCCAGTGTGGCGGTCATTGAAATACGATGGTTGCCCGCGTTAATCGGCGAGGCAAAGCTGGCAAGCAGTTTCTCGGCCGTGTCTGCCGCCTGAAAGCCATCACGAAGCAACTTCTCCACAACCACAAACTGATCACTGCCAAGGCGCGCAATGTTGAAACGATCGCTGGGGAGGTTGGCGGTTAGCCGGCTGGCAACCGTCTGCAGAGTGGTGTCGCCGGCACGGAAGCCGCACTGTTCGTTTACAGATTTGAAGTCATCAATGCCGCAAACTATAAGGGCCAGAGAGGCATGGTTGTCACGGGCAGCTGTAATGTCAGACTGCAGCTCTTCCATGAAAGCATCCCGGCTGGACAGGCCGGTCAGGGTATCGTAGCGGGCCAGCCGGCTGACCCTGTCTTCGGCTTCCCGATGTTTTTTCTGGCTGTCGCCGATAGAGACCAGCAGGTTGTTGGTGGCATTTACCCACAGCCCGAGTTCATCTGCGCGGTGGCCTTCTGGAATAGCGATCAGGTGATCATCGGGGTGATCTGGGTCCACCTTACGAACGGATTGAACGATGCGCAGCAGCGGGCGCGTTAACAGCAGATAGAACACAACAAACAGAACCAGTCCCAGAATGAGCGCCAGGGCAACGCCAGACGCAAAAGTGATCAAGGCACGGTTGAGCCAGTTCTCGGCAAACGGGGCGGTGTCGTAGTGCACCTCCAGGTAACCGTAGATGGCGTCTGGGCTGATGCCCCGGTGAAGGCTTTCGCGGTATTCCCGGATGCTACCAAAGATCGGGTCTGTGATTGGGCGAAACGCCCGGTCCTGGAGCGGCCTTAACCTGCCCCCGAGCTGATCACCATCTGGATGGGAAATGCGAGCCAGGTGGATGGGTTCTAAGGCAAACAGGCCATCAACGACTTGTTGGGCCAGAATATCGTCAATGCTGAACACTGCTTGAGTGGCTGAATCACGAACCATGGCCATGGTTTGGGCCGCCTGGTGTTCCAAATCTTTGGATACCCGGTTGGCATCAAGGACTACCTGGATGGCGCTGACCAGTACGCCGGTCAGCAGGGCGACAAGGAGAATCCAGCGCAGTATCTGGTAACCAAGGTGATTTTCAACTTTGAACGCTTTTTGCATGCCGATGTCTGGTGGCTCATCTGTCCGAGTTGTTTTTTAGGGTCGGCGTAGAGCCTACCTCGTGTATGACAGTATGGTTCAGTTTGCTCGCAACTGCAGGGAGTATGGCTGATTTTTTCAGAGATTTAAGGCGTGGCGTGTTTCTATTTGTAGCTATTTAGTCGCTTTCAGAAACGCAAACGCCCGCCGGAATTCCCAGGCGGGCGTTTGTTCGGGTGGAGACCGATGGCCCCACCCGGTATGGCTGTGATCAGGCCAGGTTTTCGTTCACGAAATCCCAGTTGACCAGGTTCCAGAAAGCTTCCAGGTAGTTTGGACGGCTGTTCCGGTAGTCGATGTAGTAGGCGTGTTCCCAAACGTCGACGGTCAGCACGGGCTTGTCGGCGCCGGTCAGCGGAGTTTCTGCATTGCTGGTATTGACGATGGCAACGCTGCCGTCAGCTTTCTTGACCAGCCAGGTCCAGGCTGAGCCGAAGTTGTTGGCGGCTTTGTCGTTGAATTCTTTTTTGAATTCTTCGAACGAGCCGAACGCTTTCTCGATGGCTTCTTTGGCTGCGCCAGTTGGCTCGCCACCACCATTCGGGCTCAGGCAGTTCCAGTAGAACGTGTGGTTCCACACCTGGGCCGCGTTGTTGAACAGCGGGCCGCTGGCACTCTTGATGATGTCTTCCAGCGATTTGTTGGCATTGTCAGTGCCATCAATCAAGCCGTTCAACTTGGTTACGTAGGTCTGGTGGTGCTTGCCGTAATGGTATTCCAGGGTTTCCTGGGAAATGTGCGGCTCCAGTGCGTTCTTTTCATAAGGCAGTGCGGGAAGTTCAAATGCCATGAGGTCGTTCTCCCTGTCTCTCGGTTTATATGAATGTACGTCACAGCAATATAGGGGCGATTTGAGCTAAATCAACCCCTTGTTGTGAGCGTGCTTTTAAACTCGGGGCTGCCGGGCAGAAACTGCACGCAGTTTCTGACTCGCCAAACCAGCTCTTCGTAGCTGTCTGCCAGGATGTTCACGTGTCCCAGTTTGCGCCCCGGGCGTTCTCCCTTGTTATAAAGGTGAACGTGGGTGTAAGGCAGCTCCAGAATACGTTCAATGTCGCCATGTTCGCCAATGATGTTGATCATGCAACTGAGCCCCCGCGCTTGAACATTGCCCAGCGCGTGGCCGCTGACGGCGCGAATGTGGTTTTCAAATTGGCTGGTCATGGCACCCTCGATGGTCCAGTGGCCAGAGTTGTGCACTCTGGGTGCCATTTCGTTGGCGACCAGACCTTCGGTGGTTTCAAACAGCTCTAATGTTAATACGCCTACGTAGTCTAATTCGTTCAGTAGCGATTTGATGTATTTTTCGGCGTCTTGCTGAACGTGGGGTTCCAGGCCGGGTGCTGGCGCGATGGAATAGCGCAGGATGCCTTCGTGGTGGGTATTTTCGGCGATCGGATAGAAGGCAACCTCGCCGTCTTCGGCGCGTACGGCAATGATGGAGACTTCGCGGCGGAAGTTCACAAATTTTTCGACGATGACCCTGGGGTGCCCGATGCTGGCCCAGGCGGTGTCTGCATCTTCCGGTGTTTTCAGAACGGCCTGGCCTTTGCCATCGTAGCCTTCAGTGATGGACTTTGCGACGACCGGGCAGCCCAGTGCTTCGGCGGCGGCTTTCAGGGAATCGGCGCTGTCAGCCACTTGCCACTCGGGGGTGGGGATGCCTAGCTGTCTGAATAGGGTTTTTTCGGCTTCCCGGTTCTGGCAGACCTGCAGTGCCCGGGGGCTGGGGTGTACGGTGGTGCGTTTGGCCAGTTTTTCTGCGACGTCTACGGGCAGGTGTTCGAATTCGTAGGTGACGCGGTCTACCCGAGACAGGAAGTCGTCAAGATATTGGCCGTCTCGGTCGATGATGACTTCACCGAGGCCGGCGCTGGGGCTGCCGGACATGTCGTAGAAGACGAAGTCTTTTGCCAGCGGGTATCCGGCGAGGGCGAGCATACGGCCGAGTTGGCCGGCGCCCAATACACCAATTCTCATTCTGAATCTCCTACGGCTGTTTCGGCTCTTGCATCGGTGGTGTGAGCAGGTCGGGCAGGGCTTTCCAAAACACGCTCCTACGGCACATCCATGTGACGCTTGGGCTCCGCCATCCATGGCTCCGCACAGTTTTGGAAAGCCCTGCCCGACCTGCTCATTCTGCCTTGAGCGTTGGCTTCACTGATCCTTTGGATCAGGATTGTCCAGAATCGTTTGTGTCTGCGTTGCCCTGAACTCATCAACGGCTTTGCGGACGTTGTCGTGAGACGTACCAATAATCTGCGCTGCCAGCAGGCCTGCATTGGTGGCCCCGGCTTTGCCGATGGCCAGGGTGCCGACGGCGATGCCACCCGGCATCTGGACGATAGACAGCAGCGAGTCCAGGCCGTTTAGTGCTTTGGACTGAACGGGAACCCCCAGCACCGGCAGGGAGGTTTGCGAGGCAACCATCCCGGGCAGGTGTGCGGCACCGCCGGCACCTGCGATGATGACTTTCAGGCCGCGATCTGAGGCGGTTTTGGCGTAGTCAAAGAGTAGGTCAGGTGTGCGGTGGGCGGAGACTACCCGGGTTTCGTAGGGTACGCCGAGTTTGTCGAGCATGTCGGCGGCGTGTTCCATGGTGGGCCAGTCAGATTTCGAGCCCATGATCAGTCCTACAAGCGGCTGCATATGCAACTGTCCTGAGATAATTGGAAAGCCGGCCATTGTATGTTTTGCCCACTGGCCATGCAACACAGACGACGGCCTACTCTGGCCAATCTTTATAAGGGTTCATTTCAACCCGCGCTCAAGTGCGGGTATTATCCGGATGAACGTTTTGACCATCCCTATTCAGGAGTTGTAATGGAACCCATCCGCCCGGACGACGATGAGCTGAGAGCAGAACCACCCATCGGGGGTGCCGAGCGCAAGAAGCCCGAAGGTCAGAAGAAGGCGTCATCAGTTAAGCAGGACAAACCAGTCAAGCCGCCGAAGCCGCCCAAAGCACCGAGGTCTGCCGGCAGCGGTGGTAGTGGAGGGAGCTCGGCTTTGGTTTGGGTGTTGTTTCTGGTGGTGGCTGCCGGCGCGGGTGCGGGCTGGTACGCTCAGGAAAGCCGGATTCAGGCTCTGGAAGGGCAGTTGGAGGAGGCTGATTACTGGGCGCGGCAGAGTAAGCTGGCGTTGGCTCGGTTTGAGGGGGAGCTGTCAGAAACCGGAGAGTCGCTGCAGGAGCGGGGCGCTTCTCTGGAGGAGAAAATTGCGGGTAACAACCAGCGGCTGGATGCGGCCGATAGCGAGATACGTAAGCTGTGGGTGATTGCTAATGAGCGCAACAAAAAGCGTCTTGACGAGCACCAGCAGCGGCTTTCGGGGCTGGATGGTCAGTTTGTTGAGGCCGATAAGTCGATGGCTGACCTGAAAACGACGTTGGAGCAGGCTCGCGCATCACTGTCTGGGGATTTGGCTCAGTTGACTCAGCGGCTTGATGATTCTGTTGCTGTTTTGGAGCAGGCCGATCAGGAGGCGGCGGGCCAGCTGACCCGGCTTGGTCAGCAGATTGGCGATGTTGATCAAGTAATCGAGAGCCGGATTCGTCGATTTGAGCAAGAGCAGCAGCTGACGATCGGCGGTCTGGAGAGTCAGATTTCTGCTCTGCAGCGGGATATGGGTTCGATGGCGGGTGGTGGCGACTTGCAGACTTTGCGAGAGCAGATTTCTGAGATGAAGCGGACGGTGGATGCGGTCGATTCGTCCCGGTCGCAACTGACATCCCGGCTGGTCCGGCTGTCAGAGGAAGTGAATCAGCTGCGTTCGGAGGTGTCCGCCCGTTAGGGTGTGATGGCGTTGTCTGGCTGCACCATCAGTTTTACCTGACTTGAGGTAAAGCCGGGTGAGCGCCATATCGCCATGCGTTGGCCCCCCAATCAGGCAGCGACCTCGATTGTTGAGGCTAATGAAGATAAAGACTATGAGAAGCGCAAGGCCGAATTGAAGGAGGCGCGGGCACTGGAGCTTGAAGCCCTCGAGCGGGATTACGCGCGATTAAAGCTCGAACGGAAGCAACGTGATAAGGCCGACTCTGGCGGTGGTTGGTGGATTTTCTGAGCCAGCCTTGACTACACTGAAGTTGACCGGCTTCAGTGAGATAAAAACAATGTCGCTAAAAGATAATGTTGTGTTTCGGATCGAGAAAATAGCGGGCAAGTTAACGCCCTACCTTGAGGAGTCCTGGCGAGATGTCAGATCAAAGCTGGATGATCTGAATCGATCATTGGCGGATCAGGCGGTGCCGGGGGAGCGACGTGCTCAGGTGAGTGAGTTGGCGTTGCGGAGTAAAGGCGAGCAGGCTGGGCACAAGCGTGGTGTGATCAGGCCCTTTCCTGGCAGCAATAAATCTGGCTCAAGCTCCTGATTTTGAGTAATAAATGCTCAGATTTAAGGGTGTCAGAAAAATATCATCAAATTTCCGGAAAACATTTGACTCTGTGAGCGAAATGCTTAAAATGCGCGTCTCACTTGGTTGATGCAGCAGTGCTGAATCAGCAAGCGCCAGAAGCGCAACGAGTGACTGCTTTGAGCTTGAAGAACAGTAAAGCGCAAAGTGGGTGGTTAGCTCAGCTGGGAGAGCATCGCCCTTACAAGGCGAGGGTCGGGGGTT
>NZ_JACUUB010000153.1 GCF_014859525.1 Marinobacter sp. | reverse complement strand
GAGTGCCTGCGGGCGCTCTGTGATATCCCGCTGCGCGTAACCCGCGCCAACAACAAGACGACCACCCCAACGCTGCCGTTGCCAGCCACAAGCCGGCTTTTGTGCAGTCAGGCCTCTACCGCAAGGCCCGGGGACAGGAGGATGGGATGAGACAGATCCACGAATTCCATGTGGATAGCACCCGCTATCTGGATGACCATGGCAAGCCACTCGGCGAATTGCCACCTCAGGCCAGGAACACGAACAGGATACTGGCCGCCTACCGCAACATGGTGTTGACCCGCACCTTCGATTCCAAAGCTATTGCCCTGCAACGTACCGGCAACTGCGGCACCTACCCCTCCGTGCTGGGGCGGTGACGAGCGCGGTAGCGCCTGGAGGATTTGCCCGGAAGATCTGCCAACCTCAGTGCCCATTGCCACCCAATGTTGCCATGCCGTGGGCGTGGCGGCGGCTATGAAGATACGCGACGAAAACCGGGCCGTGGTGTGTTGTATCGGCGATGGTGGCACCTCCAAAGGCGACTTTCTGGAGAGTATCAATCTGGCCGGTGCCTGGCATTTGCCCGTTGTATTTGTAGTGATCAATAACCAATGGGCGATTTCCACACCACGCAGCCTGCAAAGCGGCGCCGAGACCATTGCCCAGAAAGCGATCAGTGCCGGCTTGCCGGGCCACATTGTTGATGGCAACGACTACTTCGCTACTATCGAGGCGTTGGATACGGCGCTGGACCGGGCCCATGGCGGCAAAGGCGCGACGGTGATTGAGGCCGTCATCTCTCGCCTGGGCGACCACACCACCGCCGATGATGCCACCCGCTACCGAACGGCCGAAGATCTCAAGCGTGCCTGGGAGAAGGATGGCATCAAACGCCTGCAGAACTGGTTGCACGACAGCGGTCTGTGGAGTCCGGACAAAGAGAAAACCCTTCAGGCCGACTGCAAGCAAACCGTAGAGAAGGCCGTGGAGGATTACCTGGCCACCGAGGCTGAACCACCCATGGCCATGCTGGATTATCTGTTCGAAACCCTTCCCTGTGCGCTGCAAACCCAGCGTGAGCAGATCGCCAGCAAATACCGGGGAGGTGACCTATGAGCAAGGCAGAGTGTTTAATTGAAACTCGTGATGTGACCCTGGTGGAAGCGGTTAACATGGCCCTGCACCGGGCCATGGCAGACGACGATAACGTGGTGGTGCTGGGCGAGCTGAAGTCCTCCGGAAAAGGCGATGGTAACGGTGCCCAGCAAGACCAGTTTATCGTCGGCGCGGCTCCTTCCAGTAAGCGGGCCAGGGCCAATCGGGACAAGGTGGTGCCCCACAATGGTACTGCGACCATTCGTCGCACCTTGCCTTTGTCGCTTACCTTCGATCACAGGGCCGCGACGGGCGGCGAAGCCGCGAGGTTTCTGGGGGCGATGATGATGGCGCTGCATAACGAGGGTTAAATCGTGGACTGGAAAGGGCCGGTGAGAAAACCTCGGTGACTTGCCAATAGTTAAGGCAGGGTTAACACTTGAGGGCTGCGAGTACTTCAAAAAATCATTGTGCGAGATACCATGAATCAACTCAAAATCTGGACAGCGGCTGCGCTGTTGTCTTCTGCACTGTTTTGCATGCCTGCGATGGCGGGTGATCACGGCCATCACCACCATCACCACCCTGGTCACAGTCAAGGCCAGAATAGTATTCAGGTGAACCAGCCCTGGAGTCGCCCGACACCGCCCGGCACGCCTGTGGGTGTGGGGTATTTGGTAATTACCAATAGCGGTGATCAGGACGTCACACTGATTGCTGCCGAAAGCCCCAGAGCGGGCCGCGTATCGATTCATGAAACCCGAATGCACCAAGGCATGATGCGCATGCAGCCCTTGAAAGATGGTTTGACCGTTCCCGCCGGTGGCTCGGTAGAGCTAAAACCCCATAGCTATCACTTGATGCTGGAGCAGCTTGCACAACCACTGGTTGAGGGCGAGGCCATTCCGGTGCGGCTGGATTTTGATGTGGCTGAGGCGATGGATATTGAGTTAAAGGTCAGATCGCTGGACAACGACACCGCGATAGACCACTCCGGGATGCATCACTGAGAGTGATCGGTATGCAACCAATTCTGGAAACGCTCAACGCTTGATGCAAACGAACAGGGCGTTTCCGGATTTGCCGTCCCATGGCACGATCCGGTCGTAATCGTGCTCGAGGACATGAACGTCGAATAGTGGCTGCAATAGCGCTTCAAACTCTGAGAAGCTGAGTGCCACCATAGCGTGTTCGTCTTGCCAGGCCTGAATGGCGCCTTTTGTGCGCTTGTTGATGCTGAGAAGAAGTGACTGTTGCTCTCCCTGGCCACAGTATTGCCAGCCGGAGTGGAAGGTGAATTCACTGCCGCCATGCTGGGCGGTATGGCTGACAAACAGCTTATTATTGATTCGTGTTTTGTCCACTGCATTAAAGCAGAACAGGCCGTTTTCAGTCAGCGCGTCGTGGGCGCTATGAAGGCAGCTTTTCAGTTGCTCGACCCCGTCGCTGTAGTGAATCGAATACAGAAAGCAGGTAATAAGATCGAAAGTTGCCTCAAGCCGGAAATCACACATGTTCTGAAGGTGAAACATGGCCTCCGGGCAGCGTTGCTGGGCAACATCGAGCATAGGCTGATTGATGTCGAGCCCCTGGCATTGATAACCGGAATCGATGAAGTGCCGAATGTGAGGCCCGGTGCCACAGGCCAGATCGAGGTGGCTGTTGCCTCCGTTGCCGAAAAGTTGATGCAGCCGACGAACACCCTTGCTTTGCGTTGGGTAATCGATATCGGCGCACATCAGATCGTAATAGCCCGACAGGTCGGTATAAAGGAT
>NZ_JACUUB010000058.1 GCF_014859525.1 Marinobacter sp. | reverse complement strand
TGGGCATACCAGCCATCCACTTTTGCCTGGTAAGCGTCTTCTACAACGTTGCGCTTGAGCTTCAACGTTGGCGTCAGGAAGCTGTTCTCAATCGACCACTCATCGCTGACAACCGTGATAAACGCCAATTGCTCATGGGGATCAACGGTTTTGTTCACGTCTTTAATCAGCTGAGCAAAGCTTTCCTCAATTTCCTTGCGGAAGCCTTCATCCGCCATTTTCGGGCGGATTTCCTCACCCAGCAATACCAGCGCGTGGGGTTGCGTCTGGTTGGCACCGGATACACACACCATCTCGATGGCATCGTGAGCCATCAGGCGATTTTCAATCGGCGCAGGCGCAATATACTTGCCCTTGCTGGTCTTGAAGATTTCCTTGATCCGACCAGTCAGCTTCAGGCGGCCCATCTCATCGATTTCGCCCTTGTCGCCCGTTTTAAGAAAGCCATCTTCGGTGAAGGTTTCCTTGGTTTTCTCTTCATCCTTGTAATAGCCCATCATCGTGGCCGGGCTCTTGACCAGGACTTCACCCTGCTCGCTGATCTTGGTTTCAACGCCGGGCAATGCTTCGCCAACATAGCCAGTCCGTGCGCGGCCAGGTTTGTTCATGTGTGAATAAGCAAAGTTTTCAGACATGCCATAGCCTTCAAGCAACTCCAGTCCAAGATTGCGGTACCAGTCCAGAACGTCATTTGACAGAGGTGCAGATCCGGAACCCGCCAGCTTGACTTTGTCCAGGCCAAGCCCCGTAAGCACTTTCTTTTTGATCAGTTTGTTCAGCAATGGAATCTTCAGCATCCGCTCCAGCTTCTGCTTGGGCAACTTCTGGAGTACGCCGTGCTGGAACTTCACCCACAGCCTGGGAACCGACAGGAACAAGGTAGGCTGGGCTCGCTGCAGATCCTGAACAAATGTATCCAGAGATTCCGCAAAATACAGATGGAAGCCGGCATAGAGAGAACCAAGCTCCACAAAAGTACGCTCGAATACGTGAGCGAGCGGCAAGTAGGACAACATGCGCTCTTCTGGTCCCACACCCAGAGTCTGAATGCCACCAGCGGCGGAGAAGGCCATGTTCGCAAAGCTCAGCATGACACCTTTAGGGCGACCGGTACTGCCAGAGGTGTAAACAATAGTCGCCAGCTCTGCCGGATCCCGTTTAACCTGACCTTCCAGCGGCGGGTATTTGGCCACGATGTCATCCCAGGTTTCAAAATCATTGGGCGGGCTCAGCGGGTAAGAAATGCAACGCACAGATTCAGGCACGCCAGACTTCATGCTGTCCCAGTCATCCAGCTTGCCGACAAACAAAACATCGCACTCGGCATGTTTAAGAATGTAATTAACTGTGTCGGCATTCAGTGTCGGATACAGTGGCACAGACACATGACCGGCCAGCCAAATGGCCCAGTCAGTCATGACCCACTGCGCACAGTTCTTTGAAATCAGGCCAATCCGGCTTTTATCCGGAAGGTTAAGCGACTTCAGGTAGGTCGCCATCCGGCGGGCTTCATCCACTGCCCGTCCCCAGGTGTATTCGACAACCTTGCCATTACCGATTGGCTGGGTCATGTAAGGCGCGTCGGCCTTGGTGGATTCCCAGTGGTAGAGCATTTCGAGGGGAAGTTTGTTTGTTGTGTCCATGGACCTTCCTAATTTGTCTTTATAGTTTGGGGTTAGCGTATTATTAGACTTTGGTAGACTATTTCAACACACCCGTGCTCGTCAAAACGTGATCGGGCAGAAATTACCTGCATTATTAACTAATGCGCAACCGCAACTGATAAAGTATCGCGCATCCCTACCCCGAAACCCATATCCCTGTGGTAAACTTGCGCACTTTATTTGTGCCACCCCGCACCACGGGGACATCAATAACTGACTCGGAGATGGGCTCATGGCCAAAAAAACCCTGCGCACCCTGATTGGAGCTTCGCTGCTGGCCGCAGCAAGCCTGGTTCAGGCTGAAGAAACCCGTGTTGTTGCCATCACCCAAATCGTGGAACACCCGGCTCTCGATGCCGCCCATCAAGGGGTTAAAGATGAACTGGCAGAGCGCGGTTATATCGTTGGCCAGAACCTTCGCCTGATGCACGAAAGCGCTCAGGGCAACTCGGCGATTGCCTCTCAGATCGCCCGTAAATTTGTGGGTGAAAGCCCAGATGTTATTGTGGCGATTGCCACACCGTCTGCTCAAACCGTAGCTGCCGCCGCCAGAAACGTCCCCGTGGTATTCTCGGCCGTTACAGACCCGGTGGCTGCCAAACTGGTCAAAAGCTGGGAAGCCCCCGGCGGAAACATGACCGGCGTCAGCGACATGCTGCCAATCGAACAGCACCTGGACATGCTTCAGCGCATCATGCCGGATGCCAAGCGCATCGGTACCGTCTACAATCCTGGCGAAGCCAACGCCGCGGCACTGATTGAGCTGCTCGAAGAGCGCCTGGCCGCCCGCGACATGCAACTCGTCAAAGGCGCGGCCACCAGAACCTCAGAAGTGTTGGGCGCCGCCCGATCACTGGTTGGAAAGGTTGATGCCATCTATCTGACTACAGACAACACTGTCATCAGTGCCGCCGAAGCGGTCATCTCCGTTGGCGAACGCTCCAAAATTCCTGTGTTTGCCGCCGATACCGCCACCGTTGAGCGTGGTGCCGTCGCAGCCCTTGGCTTCAATTACTACAATCACGGCCGCCAGACTGGCGCAATGGTTGTCCGGATACTCGAAGGGGCCGGCACCGCCGACATGCCGGTTGAGACCATGGAAGAGCTGGACCTGTTTGTAAACCCGGAAGCCGGCAAACGGATGGGCATCACTCTGTCTGAAGACCTCATCCAGGACGCTAAAGAAGTCGTCAAAAGCGGCAAATAATGCCTGACCAACACGGGCGGGCCCCAAAAGGGCCCGCCCGTTTTCTTTCACGGTGAACAATTACCCATGCTTAGTGAAATCGCATTCTACGGTGCTCTTGAAACCGGCCTCATCTACGGCTTGGTTGCTTTTGGTATTTATCTGTCTTTCCGCGTACTCGATTTTCCTGATCTCACGGTAGATGGCAGCTTCCCTCTTGGTGCTGCCGTTGCAGCCGTGCTTATTCTGGAAGGCTGGAATCCCTGGGTCGCCACCGGTTTTGCCGCGCTGGCAGGCATGGCGGCAGGGGCCGTTACGGCAATCCTGAACGTCAAGCTGAACATCCTTAACCTGCTGGCGTCTATCCTGACGATGATCGCACTCTACTCGATCAATCTCCGCATCATGGGCCGCCCTAACATAGCCTTGTTGACGGAAGAGACCGTCCTGACCCCCTGGTACTCTCTTGGCCTGGAATTCCATCAGGTGCCGGTCATTCTGTTTCTGATTGTCGTTGTGATCTCTCTGATACTGCTTTGGCGGTTTATGAAGTCCGAAACCGGACTTGCCATGCGCGCCACCGGGGCCAATGCACGCATGGCCCGAGCTCAGGGCATTGCTACCGGCGGCATGATCATTTTAGGTGTCGCGCTTTCTAACGGGCTGGTTGGTATGGCCGGCGCACTGTTCGCCCAGAGCCAGGGAGCCGCGGATGTAACGATGGGCGTAGGCGTGATTGTTATTGGCCTGGCTTCTCTGATTGGTGGAGAAGCAGTATTAACGCCGTCGTCCGTGCTCCGGGCCCTGATTGCCTGCGTGATCGGTGCCATCATGTACCGCCTGGCCATTGCCTTCGCACTCAATGCCGACGCCCTTGGCTTGCAGGCTCAGGATCTCAACCTGATTACAGCGGTGTTGGTCACTCTGGCGATCGTACTGCCGGGTGTGCGCACTAACCTCACCAACCGTTTTTCTCGCAACAAAGCCTGAGGAGGCAATATGATCAGCGCAACCGATCTGCGGCTTACCTTTGGCAAAGGCACGCCGCTGGAAAACCCGGCCTTACGAGGCATGAGCCTGACCGTCAACCAGGGTGAATTTGTGACGGTTATCGGCAGTAATGGTGCCGGCAAGTCCACGTTTTTGAACGCCCTGGCCGGCGAAGTACTGGTAGACAGCGGCCAGATTATCGTAGACAACCTGGACGTGACTCGCCTGCCTACTCACAAGCGCTCCGCGCGGGTAGCCCGGGTATTCCAGGATCCATTGGCCGGCACCTGTGAAAACCTCTCCATTGAGGAAAACCTGGCTCTGGCCATCAAACGCGGCAAGCGCCGCGGCCTGACCTCTGCGGTGAAAAAGCAGTATCTGGAAAAGTTCCGAGACAGCCTGTCGTCTCTCAAACTTGGTCTGGAAAAACGACTGGGCGACAAAATGGGCCTGCTCTCCGGTGGTCAGCGCCAGGCTGTCAGCCTGTTGATGGCCAGTCTGACTCCCTCCAGCATTCTATTGCTGGATGAGCACACGGCAGCATTGGACCCAAAGACGGCCAGCTTTGTATTGGAGCTGACCACCAAGATAATCGAAGAGCAAAAGCTCACCGCCCTGATGGTCACCCACAGCATGAAGCAAGCGCTGGAAGTCGGCAGCCGCACCGTAATGCTGCACCAAGGCCAGGTAGTATTTGATATCGCCGGCAAAGATCGCGAAGGGTTAGACGTAAAAGATCTGCTGGGGCTCTTTGAAAAACAGCGCGGCCTGGAAGTGGACGACGACAGCCTGCTGCTCGGTTAAGACACTCCCGTTGCCGTGACAAACACGGGCTGGACCTGCGAGGATCCAGGTCAGCCCCGGTAATTTGCAAGCCGTGGATACCTATCGCCGGGAATGGCACCGGGAGCATATTGATCACCGCATCCCCCCAGTATAATTTTTAACCCCAACATGTAGTCATTCACTCAGAATCCCGCCAAATGGCGGAACAGCGGGGCCTGGGGGCTTTGCAAGTCAATTTCCATTGATTTTCTTTGCCTGCAGCGCCCAATCAATAGTTCCTATCTTCTTCACAGAACACTATATCCTGTTATACTTCTCCCAATAGAACCTATATATAGGGCTACAAGAGAATAACAACGGCTCCATGTTGGCACTCGAAATGCCAATTACACCAAGACCAGCAACAGGTTAATAGCACTACACCGGCTCAGAACAAGCGGCACTAACCGCTCGGCAAAACACCACATATAGTGTTTTGTGCTCATCAAGCAAGCCGGCCATCAAAAAAGTACTAACAGACAAACGGGGTATGGCGCTCAGGACGGCGTCATAACAAAAAGACAGACTGAAATCCGAGGGTGGCAATGAACGCTAAGGCACAGGCAGTGATCGCAACGATTCCCATGCAAGAAGCGTCGCTCGACATTTGGAAAAGCAAATATCAGCTGAAAACCAAAACCGGCGAAGCGGTTGACAAAGACATCAACGCAACTCACGAACGGGTTGCCAAGGCACTGTCTGAAGTTGAAAAAAAGAGCGCGCGCGACAAGTACATGAAGGAATTCCTCTGGGCCCTTCAAAATGGCGCTATTCCTGCTGGCCGGATCACCTCCAACGCCGGTGCTGAAGCCCACAAGCCTGCCACCTCAACCATCAACTGCACGGTGTCTGGCAGCATTCAGGATTCCATGAATGACATCCTGGAAAAGAACCACGAAGCCGGTCTTACTCTCAAAGCCGGGTGTGGTATCGGTTACGAATTTTCTACCCTGCGCCCCCGTGGCGCCTATGTAGCCGGCGCCGGCGCGACCACCTCCGGCCCGCTGTCGTTCATGGATATCTTTGATCGCATGTGCTTTACCGTATCGTCTGCCGGGGGCCGCCGTGGCGCTCAGATGGCTACATTCGACGTGCACCACCCCGATGTGATCGAATTCATCCAGGCCAAGCGTGAGGACGGCCGCCTGCGCCAGTTCAACCTGTCGTTGCTGATCACCGAAGACTTCATCGAAGCCGTCCGTAACAACAGCGACTGGCACCTCTCTTTCCCGATGACCTGCAAAGAAGCGGAAGAAGAAGGCCTGGACCTGACCGACACTACCCAGTTTCTGTACCGTGACTTCCCGATTCAGGACGGCTACGTAGTTAATGAAGAAGGCAAAGTTGCCTGCCGCATCTACAAAACGCTGAAAGCCCAGTTCATCTGGGACACCATTATGACCAGCACCTACGACTACGCCGAGCCGGGCTTCATCCTGATCGACAAAGTCAATCAGATGAACAACAACTGGTTCTGCGAAGACATACGCGCTACCAACCCTTGCGGTGAACAGCCTCTGCCCCCTTACGGCAGCTGCCTGCTGGGCTCGGTCAACCTGACCAACTTTGTGGACTACCCGTTCACCGAGAAGGCCAGCTTCAACTACGAGAAATACCGCAAAGTCGTGGGTATCTTCACACGTATGCTGGACAACGTAGTAGAGATCAATGGCCTACCGCTGGCTGAACAGCGCCACGAAATCACCTACAAGCGCCGTCACGGCATGGGCATCCTGGGCTTAGGCTCTACTCTGGCCATGCTGCGTATGCCTTACGGCTCCCATGAATCCGTCGAGTTCACCGAAGAAGTCGTCCGTGAAATGGCTGTTGAAGGCTGGCGCCAGTCTCTGGCCCTGGCCGAAGAGAAAGGCGTAGCACCGATCATGGAAGACGAGTTTGAAGTCACCCCCAAGATGCTGGCCAAGTGCCGGGATCTGGCCAAAGACGGATATAAAGTCGGCGACAAACTCAAAGGCAAGCTGCTGCACGCCAAATACAGCCGTTACATGCAGCAAATTGCTCAAGTGGACCCTGAACTGGTCCAGCAACTGGCAGAGAAAGGTGGCCGCTTTACCCACCATACCTCCATCGCCCCGACGGGCACCATCAGCCTTTCATTGGCCAACAACGCCAGTAACGGCATCGAGCCAAGCTTCTCGCACCACTACGCCCGCAACATTATCCGTGAGGGTCGTAAAACTAAAGAGAAAGTCGACGTGTTCAGCTTCGAGCTGCTGGCCTACCGCCACCTGGTAAACCCTGGCGCTATGCCCTTCTCCGAAGACGAAGACAAGGCGCTGCCGAGTTACTTCACCACCTCGGATGACGTAACGCCTACGCAGCACGTAGACATCCAGGCGGCGGCACAGAAATGGGTCGATTCCTCCATTTCCAAAACCGCCAACGTACCAACCGACTTTGCCTACCAGGACTTCAAGGGCATTTACCTGTACGCCTACGACAAAGGCCTGAAAGGCTGCACCACCTTCCGCTTTAACCCGGAAGCCTTCCAGGGCGTACTCGTGAAAGAGAAAGATCTTGAGAACACTCTGTACGAGTTCACCCTGGACGACGGCAGCAAAGTGACCCTCAAGGGCAACGAACAGGTCGATTACGACGGTGAGATCCACACCGCCGCCAACCTGTTTGATGCGCTTAAAGAAGGCACTTACGGTAAATATTGATCCCGGGACCCGACAAACAGGACAAAGAAGATGACAGTTAAAATCAGCAACAAGATTGTCGGCTACCGAGTAAAGAAAGCCGAAACACCAGAGCAACAGGCCGCTACCGCAAAAAGCCTGGAGCCAAAACCGATTCAGATGAACGAGACCATCGAACGGCCAGATTTCTTGCTGGGCACCACCTACAAGATCAAGCCGCCGATTGCCGAGCACGCGATGTATATCACCATCAACGACATCCTGCTCAACGAAGACACAGACCACGAAAGCCGTCAGCCCTATGAAGTGTTCATCAACTCTAAATCGATGGAGCACTTCCAGTGGGTTATCGCTCTCACCCGTGTTATCTCAGCGGTGTTCCGCAAAGGTGGCGACTTAACCTTCCTGGTGGAAGAACTGCGCAGTGTATACGACCCCAACGGCGGCTACTTCAAGAAAGGCGGCGTGTTCATGCCGTCGCTGGTGGCTGAAATCGGCGCTGTGATCGAGAAGCACCTGAAAGCCATCGGCCTGCTCGAAAGCGATGAGATGAGTGAGACTACCAAGCGCATCCTCGCCGAAAAGCGCGCAGAGTTTGAGGCCAGCCACAACAAGGCCACCAACGACGAAAGCGCCAGCGACTACCCCGCCAACGCCACCATGTGCAGCAAGTGCAGCACCAAGGCGGTGATCGTGATGGACGGATGTGCAACCTGTCTGTCTTGTGGCGACAGCAAGTGCGGTTGAGGTGATTGACTGCCAAGTGGTGAACAGGCCTGGAGTGAAAACTTCAGGCCTGTTTGATATTAGCACCCAAATAATGGCGTGATATTCAGAACGCGGTGTTAACGCAATAACGAGGCGTTCTGGTTAATACTCTCCTTTCACATTTATCCCACTAAGTGCGACACCGAACAGACCAGGCAAAACCAAAGGCCTATCTTGGATCCAGATGTGGCACGGACCAGCCAATACAGGACGTTACATCGTGCGCCACAAGGATGAGGCGCAGCTTGGATTGCTGAGCACTTTTATCGGCCTTTTTATTGGCAGTAAGGCTTCGGACCCAAAGAGCCTTTATTCAGCGACCTTCGCTCCCAGCGCAGGTCGTTTTTTGTGGAACACGGATCACGCTTTGATCACTGAATGGCTGATCACTGAATGACATCCCCGTCAGGTTTTACACAAGCACGCATTGTGAGTATCGTGCAATCCCTCGTGCAACAACGCCCGTAAATCTTTACCGAGCATCTCATCAGCGGAAACCGGCATGCCCATACCCGTGGTTCACCATCCGGATTACAGTTTTCCGTTTCCGACGAAGCATCGTTTTCCCATGGAGAAATTCGGGCTTCTGGCGGAGTATGTGCGCGCCAAAGGGCTTCTTACACGCAACAACAGCTTTCGCCCTGCGCCCTGCCGGCAGGGGTGGCTTACCCAAACCCATTGCCCTGACTACCTTAACCGCTTTGCCCGGGGTCAGCTCTCCGCGCAAGAGCAAAAACAGATGAACTTGCCGTGGAGCACCGGTCTGGTGCGGCGGACTTTTCTGGCACCCTCCGGCACGGTGCTAGCGGCCCAACTGGCGTTACAGCACGGCATTGCCTGCCACCTGGCAGGCGGCACTCACCACGCCCATTTTGATTATGCCTCTGGTTTTTGCATCCTCAATGATCTGGCCATTGCTGCCAATGTGCTTTTGAGACAGGAAGGTATTGAGCGAGTGCTGATCTTTGATGTAGATGTACATCAGGGCGATGGCACCGCCGCCCTGCTCGCCAATGTATCGGGTGCCTTCACCTGCTCCATTCACTGCGAACGTAACTTCCCGTTCGAGAAGCGGATCAGCGATCTGGATGTGGCGCTGCCGGATGGCATGGTTGACGAAGACTATCTAGCCGTTGCCTATGACACACTGCAACAGGCGCTGGCGCTGTCAAAGCCAGACATCGTGCTTTATGACGCAGGCGTGGATGTGTTTCAAGGTGACCCTCTGGGCAAGTTGAATCTCTCTGAAGACGGCATTCGCCTTCGGGACCGTCTGGTGCTCAGCGAGCTCAAGCGTCGGGGGATTCCAGTAGCTACGGTGATCGGCGGCGGTTACGATGACGACCGGATGCAATTGGCGATGCGCCATGGGATTATTGTTGAGCAGGCCAACCGTGTATTTGGTTCTGATTAACCGTATACCCCATCCAAAAACCGGAGAACTTTTTTTGCATCAGCCGGTAACCAACTTACCAGCAGTCTCGACGGTCGTTTTAACGCCAACACGCGCTAAGACCGGCGAAACAAGCGCGTTGAATTCGCCGAAGCAGAATGCTGGATTTTCCTGCAGGTGTCGGTATGCTGCAAGGACCAACGGGCGTATTGGTTACCAACCTGATTTCTAACACCGGTGCACACTGAGCCATTATGAATACAGACTCCTCCATCACGATTCGCAAGTACCGAACTCAAGATCTGAGCCCGGTTGTTCGTCTATTTACCGATTCCGTTCACGAATTGACGGCCGCCGCTTATGATGAAACCCAGCGGTACGCCTGGGCATCCCGTACACCAAACCTGGACACCTGGCAGCAGCGGCTGGAAGCTATGGAAACCCTGGTTGCCGAGGAGGACTCTACGCTAACGGGTTTCATTTCCTATGAACGTAATGGCAACATCGATCTCGTGTTCACCGCGCCCCATTTTGCCCGCCAGGGCATTGCCTCTGCCCTGTATCAGGAAGCCGAACAACAACTGAAGGCTAATGGGGTGGAGGAACTCCATACCGAATCCAGTGTGGTGGCCAGGCCGTTCTTTGAAAGCCATGGATTTGACGTGGTGGAAGAGCAAAGGGTGACGGTGCGCGGGGCCCAGTTTCTGCGCTATAACATGCGCAAGCGATTGCAAGCGTAATCCCATGATACGTTATGGCACTACTGGGTGCTCCCTGGGCCATTTGATCGTGGGCTGGTCTGACCAGGGGCTCTGTGCCATTGAGTTGGGAGATAGCAAAGAACAGCTTCTTGCCCTGCTGCAGGCCCACTTTCCCGATCAAACGCTTAAACCCACCATCGAGGAACACGCCGATGACACGGCCCGGATCGCTGCCTTTATCGATCAGCCGGCGGGCGTTCTGGAGCAGCCACTGGCGCCGGTCGGAACGCCCTTTCAGCGTAGAGTCTGGGCGGCACTGCAAACCGTCCCACCCGGGCAAACGGTCAGCTATTCAGAGCTCGCCAACATGATTGGCAAGCCCAAAGCCGTGCGTGCTGTAGCCAGCGCTTGCGGGGCTAACCGGCTGGCCGTCGTCATCCCCTGCCACCGGGTTGTGCGGGCAGACGGTGGCCTGGGAGGCTTCCATTGGGGCCTGGAACGTAAACAGGCGTTGCTCAGCCGCGAAGCGACGCTGGCAGCCAACGGGCCTTAGCCTTTTCGACCAAATCCCGGGCATCGTTGTCCCAGGGGTGGAACTTCGGGCTGTAGTACTTCAGGTAAGACGGAATCAGTTTACGGAATACGCCCGGCTTGCCCCACATATAATTCAGTGCGCTCGCCCAGGATTTCAGGTTACCGAGCTGGCCGTCGGCTTTCATCAGTTGCACCAGATGGATGGTACTGAACAGCGGGAACACCACGCTGACGAACATCATTTCAGTCACACGGATAAATTCGCTGCCGCCCACGCTCTTGTAAACATCAAAGGCAACCGCCTTGTGTTCCGACTCTTCTATCGCATGCCAGGCCCAAACAGGTGCAATGCGTGGGTCCATTTCTTCCAGGGCATCAAATTTGAGTAGAAACTCTTCCGCCATCAAGGCCGTGAAGTGCTCAACCGCGACGGTGTGGGCCAGCTGACGTTCCGGGGTGAAGCGTGCGCGCATCCAGTCCATAAACCACTGCACTTCACGCTCAAGGCGCCCCAGACCAACGCCCCGCTCCTCCAGGAAGCCGTTCATTACCTTGTGCTCTTTGGAGTGATGCGCCTCTTGGCCGATAAACGCGCGAATGGCCTTTTGCAATTCCGGGTCGGTAATCTGATCCTGGTAATGCCGAACCGAATCAATGAAGAACTTCTCGCCGGGTGGAAAGCTGGATGATAACGCCGCCAGTAACAGGGTTTTCACAGGATCGTTGTCCCACCAGTACCGCGGCAGATCTTCCGGAAACGCGAAGTCCGGGCTCCGCACCACGGGTATCAGCCCCGGGGGCGTGGTACTCCGGTACTTTGCCGGCTTGGTCTTTTTGATCTGTGGCACTGGCATATTCATGATTACTCTCCCTGGAACCCAAAGGATCAACAGCTTCCAGCCTACGGAATCGAGAACGTGACTGTTAGTCGTTAACGGGCCAAACTACCATACCAGCTTGTCTTATCAGGCCAACTCCTTGTCGGCAGGTGTATCAGATTGAGCGGCTAAAACCCGCACCCGCTCGAAATCTTCGTCTGTAAACACGCCGTTCACACCCGATACCGCGGCCAGCTTCATGCCGTGTCTTAAACCGAGCTTATAGATTTCACGCACTTTCTCCCACTCGATATTGCGACCCAGAGTAAAGTTCTCGAAACGGGCCTCCATGGCCAACACGATGGTCTCTGCCAAACAGGCGTAAGCGATACCTTTGGGCAGGCCAATGTCTTTCATCTCTACCTTACCCGGCAACTGGATTTCACCGGACTCAATGACCAGCACGTCGGGCCGCTTGGCCACGTCTTCAGCCGGAATGTCCAGGGGCCGAGCAACATCGGTGATCACGCAGCCGGGTTTGACCTTCATGATATCGAGGATGCGCTTGCCAGCGCCCGACGTGGCGGTAACCACCATGTCCATATCGGGCAAATCCCGGTCAGTAGTCGCTGCCACATGCACAACGGCGCCAGGAGTTTCCAGCTCAATGCTTTCTTTCAAAGACAGCAACTTGGCAGCTTCCGGCGCGACCATGTAGATCTCATCCACGGCTTTTGCCAGCAAACGGGCACAGACAGACCCTATAGCCCCGGTGGCACCCACAATCATGGCCTTGCCGGCCATCTTGCCGCTCTTACCGACGCCCACCCGGCCCACGATCTTGGCGGCGTCGTGCGCGGCCCACAGCGCACCAGAGGCACTGTAGCTGTTGCCAGTGGTGATAGGCAGCGGTGCCCGTTTGGCCACGGTAATGCCAGCATCACCTACCACTTTGGTGAAGGCTCCCAGGCCCATAATCTGGGCACCCATTTTTTTGGCCAGTTTGGCCGCCGCCAGCAACCGGCTGTAGGTAAACTCAGGGTCATGCGCCATGATTTCTTTCGGGGTGCCGCCAACCGTAATCAACCAGCCCTCCACCTCATCGCCCGTTGGCGACCTGATGCCACTGACTTTGGAATAGACGAAAGGCGGCGTGTAGGCGATGGCTTTTTCAACCAGATTCATCACCGCAGGAGGCGATACACTGGCAATCCAGTCCAGCGGCGGTGTTTTGGTCAGGTATTGTTGCGACAGCGGGTGAATCACAAAGGCAAAGCGGTTGATCCGGCGGTAGCCGTTGGGATAGAGAATTCGAGGCTCTATCTCCAGCTCTTCAATCACACTCAGAAAGTCGTCGGCACCCAGTTGCTCTGGCGTTCGTGATAACGCCGCACTGATCATGGCCTCCATCACGTTAACACCCACCGGCCGCCCTTCCAGCCAAGGGCTATAATCCACCACCATGGCCACGTTGCGTGAGCGAAACCAGTCCAAGGCAGACTCCGTAACCCGAGACGTAATCACTGTTTTGCCGTCGAGCTCTCGTTCCGAAAATGCCTCCAGGTCTCCCATGGCACCTACGATCACATGGCAGTCTTTGACCGATTCGTGCAAGGAGCCGCTGATCAGCTTCTCACCCATCCTGTACAGCGGCGTTTTATGCAGCCGCTCAATGACCTTCACCGCAGCAGGGCTGAACATCACGGGCGACGTAATTCGGGTATAGGCCTCAAGCTGGGTCAGGGATGTGAGCAGGCGCGGCACACCAAAATCCAGATAAGGGTCGGCGAAAAAAAAGTTATCAGTGTGCTCAGACAACGCTTTGGCGATACGGTAGCCGGCCTGGCCGTTCAGGAACATCACCTTGGCATTATCAAAAAAATGCCCCAGCTCGGTCTGGGTATGGCGCACAGCCCATTCCTGCAAAATGCCTCTCAAACCGGCACCGGTCGTCACGGGCTTGTCGGGCACGCAGCCTTCCAGGCGAGAAGTATCCGGGTGGGCCAGCTGCTCACGACCCACCTGATAATGATCGTGGATCATGCTCAGGCCAATCGCATCCGCCTGCTCGCGAATGGAGTCGAGAACAGCCTCAGCATGTTCCAGATTGCCATCTGTCCCCACTCGAATCACGCGGAAAGAGTGGCCTAGAAACTCGGTTTCCAACTCATAGTCGTATTCGGACGACCCCTGGCTGACACTGACGACGGTTTTCATGGCTGGCTGACTTCCTTATTGTTTTACTATTTGTTAAGTCTAGAAGTTACCGATTGATCCTGCCTTAGCCCAGATCAAATAACGGCACTCGATTTACAGACTAAACTGTCTTCAATCACCCATAGACAGCCAACACTTACCCAAGGAGGCGCCATGAGCATTCAGGATGAACTGACGGCAACCGTTGCAGAGCTGGTTCAGCCAGACAAAGGCATACTTGCAGCCGATGAAAGCTCCCCTACCATCGCCAAACGGTTCCAGGCTGTAGGTGTTGAGTCCACCGAAGGTACCCGCCGTGAATATCGCAGCCTGATCTTTTCCACACCCGATCTGGGCGAGCACATCAGTGGCGTGATTCTGTATGAAGAAACCCTCGAGCAATTAAGCCTGGATGACATTGCCATTCCCAGGCTGCTGGCACGCCAGGGCATTGTGCCAGGCATTAAGGTAGACGCCGGCAAGGGACCATTGGTCAACTCACCGGGCGACGAGATTACTTATGGGTTGGATGGCCTTGAAACACGACTGGAACATTACAAATCCCTGGGCGCTCGCTTTGCCAAGTGGCGAGACGTGTTCCACATATCAGACACTCTGCCCTCGTTCCAGGCCATCAAATCCAACGCTGAGGTGCTGGCCCGCTACGCGGCGGTTTGTCAGGCGATGGGCATTGTGCCCATCGTCGAACCGGAAGTGCTGATTGATGGCAACCACACCATTGAACGGGCCGCCGCGGTCAGTGAGGATGTGCTGCTTGAAGTGTTCAAAGCGCTGCATCGGCACCACGTAAATCTGGAGCTCATGGTGCTGAAACCCAGCATGGTGACGCCAGGCAAAGGCGCAGGCAAAGCCACACCAGAACAAGTTGCTGAAGCTACTGTGAGTGTGTTCCGCCGGGTAGTTCCGGCGGCGGTGCCGGGCATTTTCTTTTTGTCAGGCGGGCAAACGCCAGAGGAGTCCACAGAAAACCTCAATGCTCTGAACAACATGGGCTATCTCCCTTGGGAATTGAGTTTCTCCTATGGCCGAGCGCTTCAGGAGCCTGCCCAGAAAGCCTGGGCCGGAAAACTGGCGAATGCCAACATCGCCCAGGCGGCCCTGAAAAAACGAGCCAGGCTTAATGGCCTGGCCCGCTCTGGCAGATACTCATCAGAGATGGAGAACGACACCTGAACTCAGGCCGCGCGGCTACCATCGACTGATATCGGCTGATCAAGGCAGGCCAGCATGGGTGCCACGTCCCGAATTTTCCGGGCCGCAGGCCACAGGACTTCGGCTTCGCTAAATCCCTGGCGCAGGTAGTTAAGCCACTGTTTGATGCGACCGGTGACGTATTTGTCTTCAAGCCGTGTTTGCAGGGCAGCCGCGTATTCTTGCACTAATGTTACGGCCTGCGGCCAGGTCATGGGATCAAACCACTCTTCACGCTGGGAGGCTTTAATCTGCGCCGCCAGGTCAGGCCTTGCAATCAGGCCACGGCCAATCATCACGTCGTCGCAACCGGAGACCTCGCGGCAGCGCCAATAATCCGCGACGCTCCAGATTTCGCCGTTGGCGATCACATGGCTGTTGACCGCTTCACGTACTTTGGCGATTTCTTCCCAGTACGCGGGCGGTTTGTAGCCGTCTACTTTACTGCGGGCGTGAACAACGATTTCCGAAGCACCAGCGGCTTCCAGAGCCTGGCCACAGGCCACGCCCATGGAGCGGTCGTCGTAGCCAAGGCGCATTTTGGCGGTCACCGGAATGTGGGCAGGCACCTCCTTGCGAACGGCGGCTGCAATCTCGTACATCAGCTCAGGCTCCCGCATCAACACACAACCGCCTTTGTGCTTGTTGACGGTTTTGGCGGGGCAGCCAAAGTTGATGTCTACCTGCATGGCACCCAGTTCAGCCGCCTTAGCGCCGTGGCGGCCCATCATTTCCGGGTTGGAGCCCAGCAACTGAACAGCCACCGGGGTGCCCACCTGAGTCAGCGCATTATTGACGAGTTCAGGTGCGTACTTGTAAAAAATACGCGGTGGCAGCATGCCATGGGTCACGCGAATAAATTCGGTTACGCACCGGTCGATACCACCGACTTTGGTCAGGGTTTCGCGGATGGGTGCGTCGACCAGCCCTTCCATCGGGGCAAGGATGATTCGCATGAGTGCTCCAGTAACGGGAAAAGTCTAAAAACTGATCAGATATAAGGCGGGAGGGATTGTAAGGAATTTGGAGGGAAGTTGATAGACGGGCACCCCGAAGACGGGGTGCCCGAGTACTGCTTAGCTAAGGTCTTATTTAACGTCGAAACGGTCGGCGTTCATGACCTTGGTCCAGGCAGCGACGAAGTCGTTGACGAACTTCTCTTCGCTGTCGTCCTGGGCATACACTTCCGCGTAGGCGCGCAGGATGGAGTTGGAACCGAACACCAGGTCAACACGGGTCGCGGTGAACTTGGTGTTGCCGCTCTTGCGATCCACGATGTTGTAGGAGTTCTTGCCAGTGGGCTCCCAACGATTCGCCATGTCGGTCAGGTTCACGAAGAAGTCATTGGTCAGCTGGCCAACGCGATCGGTGAACACACCGTGCCTGGTGTTGCCGTAGTTGGTGCCCAGCACCCGCATGCCGCCCATGAGAACGGTCATTTCAGGTGCGGTCAGACCCATCAGCTGGGCGCGGTCCAGAAGCATTTCTTCCGGCTTGACCACGTAGTCCTTCTTCTGCCAGTTGCGGAAGCCATCAGCCAGCGGCTCCAGCGGCTCGAAGGAAGCTGCATCGGTCTGCTCGTCGGTGGCATCGCCACGGCCTTTCAGGAAAGGCACGTGTACGTCGTGGCCGGCGGCCTTGGCGGCTTTCTCAACGCCCAGGTTACCGCCCAGAACGATGACGTCAGCAATGCTGGCGCCAGTCTCCGCAGAGATCTGCTCGTAGACTTTCAGCACCTTGGCCAGACGATCCGGCTCGTTGCCTTCCCAGTCCTTCTGCGGAGCCAGACGGATGCGAGCGCCGTTGGCACCACCACGCATGTCGGAACCACGATAAGTGCGGGCACTGTCCCAGGCGGTCGTGATCAGCTCGTTCAGGCTCAGGCCAGCTTCATCGATCTTCGCCTTGACGATTTCTTCGATGTAGTTGGTCTCACCCTGGGGGCACGGATCCTGCCAGATCAGATCTTCCGCAGGCACGTCCGGACCGATGTAACGGGCTTTCGGACCCATGTCACGGTGCGTCAGCTTGAACCAGGCGCGGGCAAAGCAATCCTGGAAGTACGCCGGGTCTGCCATGAACTTCTCGCAGATGGCGCGATACTTGGGATCCACCTTCATGGCCATGTCGGCGTCGGTCATCATCGGACGAACACGGGTCTTCATGTCCGTAGGATCAACCGGCATGTGCTCTTCTTT
>NZ_JACUUB010000152.1 GCF_014859525.1 Marinobacter sp. | reverse complement strand
CCTGTTTTTATAGTGTTATGAAGCATAACACCATTTTTACATAAATATCCCAACAGGGTTATTGACTGAAACGCAGATAGCATTGAGAATGATTGTCGTTTTTAACTGCCTGTAAGTTTGACTCTCAGGTAAGCCAGCCATGAGGAAGGAAAACACTATGCGACTGAAACTCGCCACAGCTGCCCTAATCGCAATCACTGCAACGCCTTTGGCCGCGACCGCCAATGGCGAAGTCAACATATACTCGTATCGTCAGGCTTACCTGCTTGCGCCTTTACTGACCGCCTTTACTGATGAAACCGGCATCAAAACAAACGTCATCTTTGCGCGCCAGGGCTTGGCAGAGCGCCTTGAGCGCGAAGGTCGCAACAGCCCGGCGGATATTGTGATGACGGTTGATATTTCCCGCATCAACGAGCTGGTTGAGAAAAATCTGGTCGCCGACCTGCAAAGCGACATCATGAACAAGAACATTCCGGAGAACCTGCGCCATGAAGATGGCAAATGGTTTGCGCTGACCACCCGAGGCCGCCTGATATTCACCTCAAAAGACCGCGTCAAAGAGGGAGAAATCAGCTCCTATGAGGATCTGGCCGATGAAAAATGGAAAGGCCGAGTCTGCACTCGCAGCGGCAAGCATCCTTACAGCATTGCCCTGATTTCGTCGATGATCGCTCATCACGGAGAAGCGCAAACGCAGCAGTGGCTGCAAGACGTCAAGAGCAACCTGGCCCGCAGGCCCCAGGGCGGTGACCGGGACCAGATCAAAGCGATCGCTGAAGGTTTCTGCGACGTTGCACTCGGAAACAGCTACTACTTCGGCAACATGCTGATGGACGAAAACCAACGCCCAACGGCAGAGCAGGTCAACCTGGTATTCCCGAACACTGATGACCGCGGCACCCACATCAACGTTAGCGGCATTTCACTCACCCGAAGCGCGCCCAACAGAGACAACGCCGTCAAGCTGATGGAGTTTTTGTCCTCAGATAATGCCCAACGTGTCTATGCAGAAGCCAACAGTGAGTATCCTGCCAATCCGCTGGTCCAACCTACAGGTCTGGTGGCTGAGTGGGGCGAGATGGTGTCGGACACATTGTCGCTTCAAGAGATTGCCAACAACCGAAATGCCGCGGTCAGGCTGGTAGACCGTGTGGATTATGATAACTAGCAGCAATCACGGATCGTCAGTGATGACAGCCAATCGCAAAGGGTGCCATACGTGATGGCAACCTTTGCGATTGCTCATTCCTTACCGATTATCTGACCCGCGTCATTGCAGTAAGGCATGTCTGTACTTAGAATCAGAACACTTCTCATCACCACTATCACAACGGGATCAGCATGACCGAGGTCGTTTCCAGTGCCAATCCGGGACCTTCTCAACCACTCCTGGCCAAACGCACCTCCAAACGTTGGTTAATCAGCGCCTTTATTACCACCGCGATTGTCGTGCTCCCGGTATTTGCAGTTCTGTATCTCGCGCTCTTCCCCGATGAGAATATCTGGCCTCACCTGATAGAAACCACCCTGCCACGCTACCTGACTACAACGCTGAAATTAATGATTGGCGTGGGTGTGCTCACCCTTGTGATCGGACTGGCGACCGCCTGGACCGTCACCATGTGCGAGTTTCCCGGCAGGAAGTTTTTTGAATGGGCATTGCTACTGCCGTTTGCCGTACCCGCCTATGTTATTGCCTATGTTTATACCAGCTTGCTTGACTACGCCGGCCCGGTTCAGAAGACTCTGAGAGAATGGTTCGGCTGGCAAAGCGCCAGCGATTACTGGTTTCCGGAGATCCGCAGTCTGGAGGGCGCGATCCTGATGATCGGGCTGGTGCTCTACCCTTACGTGTACCTGCTTAGCCGCGCCGCCTTTATGGAACAGTCCCCCTCCTTGTTTGCCGTCAGTCGGAGTCTTGGCCACTCAGCGCTCAGCACGTTCTTCAGGGTGGTGCTGCCAATAGCTCGCCCGGCTATCGCCGTTGGCCTCTCGCTCGTACTGATGGAAACATTAAACGACTTTGGTACGGTCGACTTCTTTGCAGTGGACACCCTGACACTGGGCCTGTTCGACACCTGGATGAATCTTGGTAATCTTGGCGGTGCCGCGCAGATTGCCACTACGATGCTGATGTTTGTGGTCATCCTGGTCACCCTGGAACGGTATTCACGGCGCCGCCAGCAACAGTTTGCGGCGCGGGATAACAGAGACCCGATCCAGCGCTTCACCATGTCCTTCCCAAGACAGATGATTTGCGTAGCTGTCTGTACCGCGCCGCTGGTGTTCGGGTTCATCATCCCCGGTGCCACTCTGGGCTACTACGCCTGGGAATACTTTGATGACAGCTGGAACCCCAGCTTTATCCGTAACACGTTTAACAGCCTTTTCCTGTCTGGCACTGCGGCTCTCACCACTCTCCTGATTGGGGTGACGCTGGCCTACAGCCGCCGGCTTCACAATACACGTGGCATGCAAGTGCTGATGAGACTGTCCAGCCTGGGCTACGCCATGCCCGGCGCCGTGCTGGCAGTGGGCGTTATTATTCCTCTCGCCGGCTTCGACAACTGGCTGGACGGACTGATGCGAGATTACTTTGGCGTCAGCACAGGACTGCTGCTCAGCGGCACCACCTTTGCGCTGATTTTCGCGTACACCGTCCGTTTTCTGGCGGTCTCTGCTGGCAGCGTAGAAAGTGCCCTGCAAAAGATCACACCCAGCATGGACATGGCCTCACGCTCACTCGGCCACACACCCGGCAAAACGCTGGCCAAGGTACATTTGCCGATGCTTAGAGGCACATTGGTGACTGCTGCGCTGGTGGTTTTTGTAGATTGTATGAAGGAGCTACCGGCAACGCTGATACT
>NZ_JACUUB010000057.1 GCF_014859525.1 Marinobacter sp. | reverse complement strand
GGTGCCGCAAATGGTGACCGGCGGCGTTCTTGAGTCCGTTGGTCATCATTTCCATGGCCAGCATGAACAAAGCCAGGCCGCCCAGAATCTGGAATACCGAAGAGATCATGATCTGTGCGTCATCGTGATGGAAGTTGTAACAACAAGCTTAGCAGAAGTGAGCGGGTATCCTGATTCAGTTCAAAAACTTGCGGACATCCAGTTTGTACTCTTCCGGATCGACGGCTCGCAAAATACGGTCCTGATTGCCCGCTCGGGCAAGGTCGATGGTGTACTCTCGTTTGATCATGGTTGCGGGAAGAACGTCCTGAGGCTGTTCAGGTAAGTCTGGCTGACCACCTTATCCAGTGGCAGGTCTTTCACTTCGGCAATTTTTTCGGCAATAAACGGCAGATAGAAAGGCGCGTTCTCACGGCCCCGGTAGGGTACCGGGGTCAGGAAGGGGGCGTCGGTCTCCAGCAGAATCTGTTCAATGGGGGTCATCCGTACGATGTCTCGCACGTTCTCCGCTTTGTTGAAGCTGGTGATGCCGTTAAAGCCCAGGCACCAGCCCTGATCGAGGGCATACTGTGCCAGTCCGGGGCCGGAGGTGAAGCTGTGAATCACACCCCGGCGGGTCAGGGTCTGCTCAAACTCCTGCAGGATGGCGATGGTGTCATCATCGGCATCGCGGCTGTGGATCACCACCGGCTGCTGGTTATCACAGGCAATTTGCAGCTGGCGCCGGAATACTTCCCGCTGTACGTCGCGGTCGGCTTTGTCATAGTAGTAATCCAGTCCGATTTCTCCGATGGCAACGATCTTCTGATCCCTGGCGTGCTCGCGAATCTCGGCTTCTACCGCATCCGAATAGCTCTCGGCCTCGTGGGGGTGGATGCCTTGGGTACCGTACACCCATGGGGCTATGTGGCTGAGTTTGCGCACCGCCGCCAGGTTGTCTGGGGACACGGCAATGGTAATCACCCGTTCGATATTGACGTTCCGGCTTTGCTCCAGAATATCCGCCAAGGGCTGGTCTTTCAGGTAGTCCAGATGGCAGTGGGTCTCGATGATCGGATGATCGAATACGGGAATCTCACGACGTTTCTTGCTCATGCCTTGGGTCTATGCTCCATCACAGCCGCTGTTTGACTGCTATTCTGAGAATTTGATCACGCAAGTTTACCATCTAGGGTGATGGTTGAGTTGTATGGCGTTGATAGGGAGTTTCCTTGATGGATTATACGGCGTTCGCACGAACATGGTTTTTGGATCCGAAGAAACCGGCGCTGGGCCAGTACCCCAGCCTGGTGGATGATAATGAGAAACTGCCGGCCCTGGAGGCGAGCCTGGAAGACATCGGCGAGTACCAGCGCCGGCTCTGGGCCAACGGTAAAAAAGCCCTGTTGCTGGTGATACATGGCCCGGACACCAGTGGCAAAGACAGCCTGATTCGAACGCTTGCCACCTACGCCGATCCCGCAGGCTTTCACGCCTGGTCGTTCAGCCGGCCGACAGAAACAGAAGCGGCCCACGATTTCCTTTGGCGGGTCACGCCTTTGTTGCCGGCCTACGGGCAGATGGTAGCGTTCAACCGCAGCCACCACGAGGCGGTTATCGGTGAGCGGGTCTGGCCGGTGCGGGCCGAGGAAAGCTACGACTGGCAGGCCAGATACCGGGCGATCCGGGATTTCGAGCAGCACCTGGTCAGTGAGGGCACCTGTGTGGTGAAGGTGTGGCTGAACCTGTCGGAAGACGAACACCAGCGAAGGTTGCTCAAGCGCCTGGACAAGCCTCGCAAACGGTGGAAGTTTGACCGTTCTGACATCGAGGGCTGGAAGCTGCGAGATAAATATCAGGCGTTTGCGGAGGAAGCCCTGGCGGCCACCCATACCAAGGAGGCGCCCTGGTTTATTGTGCCGGGTGATCGCAAACTAGAGGCCAGGGCCATTGTGGCGGCGCTGGTGGCTGAGGTGCTCAAAAACCTCGCACCTGACTATCCGAAGGAGCATCCGGATGTTCTGGAGGAGTATCGGGCCCTGCTGGCTAAGCATGGCGTGCAGTAACGGCGGCGGTCCGTTTCATGCCGGCGACCTTGCGTTACGTCTGGTCGCATTGGAAAAGGTTCCCTTATGACATCAACGGCGGCGAGCCTTCGCGCACCGGCTCTGGCCTTTAGCCATCGCTGGCGCGCAGTGAATGACTGGCTTGTGCAGCATCAGCCGTTGTGGCGCCCGGTGCCGTTCTCAGAGCCTGCACCGGCGTGGCTGCGGGACTGTCCGGAACTGGCCGGCTGGCTGGAAGCTATAACCGACGAGGAGTGTGACTGCTGGACAAACAACCCAGAGGCGTTCGCTTGCGAGGCTGCTCGTTTCATACCGGATCTTGCGGCGTATGGCGAACTGGTTGCTGTCCCGGAACTGGCAACCTCTGAACGGGCACAGGCAGCGGCATTACCTGAGGTGAGAGCGGTGGATATGCCGGGCCGTAAACGTTTGCAGGCCGGTGCGTTTGCGGCTTCTCTGAGCCCGCTCGAAGGCAAACTGGTGGACTGGTGTTGCGGTAAAGGCCATCTGGCACGAACCTTGGTAGAGCAAGGGGTAGAATCGGTATTGGGGTTGGAGTGGAACGCGGAGCTGGTCAATGACGGCAACCGGCTGGCACAGCACTACGGCGACCCGGTGCAGCTGCGCCAGCAGGATGTGATGGCCAGCAATGTGGCCTGGCCCGCTGCGGGGCAAGGTGTGGCCCTGCACGCCTGTGGCGACCTGCACCGCCAATTGATCAAAACCGGCAGTGCGGCAAAGGCGACTCGCCTCGCCATCTCTCCCTGTTGCTACCACCTGATGGCCTCAACGCATTACCAGCTCCTGTCAGTGGCGGCCTGCAACCATGCCAGGCCGCTGACGATGGATCGCCGTACCCTCCGGCTAGCGGTGCAGGAAACCGTCACTGCTCCGGCCAGAGAACGGCGGCAGGCCGCTGTTGTCAGCGTATGGCGCCTGGGTTTTGATGCCTTGCAGCGACACCTTCGAGGGGCAGACCGTTATCTGCCCGTGCCATCCCATCCCGCCCGGTTGAACACCGGCGATTTCAGAACCTTCTGTACCTGGGCGGCCGACAAGAAGCGCCTGGAACTGCCGGCACAGGTGGACTGGCTTTACTGGCTGGCGAAAGGAGAGCGCCGGTTGCAACAGGTGCGTCGACATGAACTGCTCCGGCACCTGTTTCGGCGCCCACTGGAGCTTTGGCTGGTGCTGGACTATGCGGTGTTTCTGGAAGAGCAGGGTTATCGGGTACGGCTGGGAACCTTTTGCGAGCGCTCGCTGACGCCCCGTAACCTGTTGCTGGATGCTGTCCGGGGCCGCGCCTGATTCTTCTTCCAACACTCTTTGTCGCAGAAACAAGCAAGGCGCCCGAAGGCGCCTTGCTTGTTTACTGCCGTACCAGTCTGTTTTAGCGAGTGACCTGGATACGAGCTTCAACGCGGCGGTTCTGGGCGCGGCCAGCTGCAGTGTCGTTGCTGGCAATCGGCTCGGCTTCGCCATAACCCATGGCGCTGACGCGATCCGGATCAACACCGAGAACCGAGGTCAGCCGGTTGGCGACTGCCTCAGCACGACGCTGAGACAGGAACCGGTTGTACTCGGCATCACCGATGCTGTCTGAGTGACCGGCAATCTCTACCGTGGTTTCCGGGAACTCGTTCATGAAATCCGCAACGCGGCGAATTTCATTGTCGAAGGAGGCGTCGATGATGGAACTGTTGGTGGGGAACTGAACCTGCAGCTCAATGGTTTCGACGGTTTCAGTGATGCCCTCACAGCCTCTTTCGTCGACGGTTGCACCGGCCGGAGTGTTCGGGCATTCGTCGCGGTAGTCGGGTACGCCATCGCCGTCGCTATCGATCGGGCAGCCACGGCTGTCCACCTGAACGCCAGCGGGGGTGTTCGGGCACTGGTCGCGGTTATCGGGCACGCCGTCACCATCAGAATCAACGGGAGCCGGTGCGGGTGCAGGTGCCGGTGCGGGCTTCGAGGACGCAACGGTACGGGTGAATGCCCAGCTCAGTCCCAACGACGCCATGGTGTCGAAGGTGCTGTCGTCAATGCCATGGAATTCGCGGAGATCACCGCGGATGGAAATACCGTCACTGACGTTGTAGCGGAAGCCCACGCCTACGTTGACACGGGTTTCTTCCTGATCGGTGCCAGCGGTGTTAATGGGGAAATTGTCATCGACACCAAACTCGGCATGGCCAGCGCCCAGAGACACGTAGGGGTTCCAGGCGGCATCCGGGCCAGCGAAGTAATAGGTGCCATCGATGCGCAGTTCCTGAAAATCGGAAGAACCGGAAATGTACTTCTGATTTGCACTTGCTCTTGAGTATACGGCTTCGACCGACCAGCGCGGCAGAAAGCGATATTCAACACCAACACCAAAAGTGCCGGTTTCGGCCAGATCCCGCTTGTCATCAAACAGCTGGAAGCCGGCGAACGGGTTCAGATAAAGGGTTTCCTGGCGGTCGGCCAGGGCGGGTGTGGCAAGGGATGCTGTAAGGGCGGCCAGAGCGACCGGGCGCATGATCTTCATGCAGAACCTCCTGGTTAGTTGTTATTTCCTGCTCTTCTCTCAGGAATAAAAACTCCGAAAGTACCTGTGATACTCGGAATTTAGGTCAGTAAGCCAAAAAAAACAATAAAATGAAAGTGTAAGGTACGTCCGGAATGGTAGGGAGTTCACTGAAAACGTCGTTCTAGTCTAGTGACGCCTTGAAATACAGATGTGCGCTCTTCTTGCTGAAGTTCAGCGTATCGCCGTTGCCAAAGCGCACTTCAAACGAGCTCTCGTCCTCTGCCGTCACGGTACCGGCACCAAAAATAGCATGGACCACACGCGAGTGATGCCAGACCGGTTCCGTCGTTGAAGGCGAAACCGGTTTTTGGCCCTCAATGACCACCTCTTCCCGTTCGGCGTACCGCAGGCTGATGGCTGTCAGTGGCGAATCCAGCCTGAGCGGCTGATTTGGTTGCAGACAGTTCCCGTCCAAAGCCTGCCCAAGTTCGCGAGACAGCTCAAAGCAAAGTTCGGCAACGAACCGGCTCGGCCCCTGGTCGCCCTCAAGATGGGGCTGCTGGCTGGCTGGGCAGCTAATCAGGTGCAGAGCCTGGCGGGCCCGGGTCATCCCGACATACAGCAGCCGGCGCTCACTCTCCAGCAGGGCTCTGGCATCATCCTGGGGGCGGGGGCTGTAGGGCAGATACTTCTCCTGTAAGCCGGGGATAATCACCACTGGCCATTCGAGGCCTTTGGTACGATGGATGGTGGACAGAAGCACACCGTGATCCTGCCGCTCAGCGGCCTGCTGCTTCAGTGCTTTCAGATGGTCGAGCGCGCCTTCGGCATTCACATCCAGGCTTTTCAGGTAATCCCGAAAGCCCTGAACGGTATCGATGCGCTCCTCGGCGCTGTCATGAGTCAGCGCCAGGCTGCGAATGCCCTCGTAAAGGTCCATATGCTCGGCATAAACGCTGATCAGCCCTGCCACCGGGCCTTTGTAACGCTCAAGCTGAGCGAGCACCTCACCCAGCTTGCGAAGCTTGCGGGCCGGCATCGGCGCCAGCGCGCCGAAATCCATCGCCAGCAGCCGTTCATGCCACGCGCCATTGAAGGCAGCCAGGAACTGCGCCAGATTCTCCAACTCTGGTTCCTTTAACCCAACATGAGGGAACCGCAGCAGTTGCCTTGCCAAGTCCAGCCGGTCGGAATCCGGCAACACTTTTAGCCGGCCGGTGACCACCATCAGCAGGGCAGCAATGGCCTGCACCTCCCGGCTGAACAGAGCACCCTTGCCGGCATCAATCCGGTAGGGAATCTGCCGGGCCAGCAGCTTCAATTCAATCGGCACACTCTGGCTCCAGACCCGGAACAGAATCGCCGTCTGGCCATTCTGCTCCGCCGACTGCTGCTGCAAAACGCTCAGCACCTGATCGCCATCATTCTCTGCCCGATGCAGCGCTACCGTCGTCGCCGGCGTAGACGGATGCGAGTGACACATCACATCCTTGCGCCCGGTGTTGTGACAGATCAAATGATTGGCGAGCAAGGCCACCTGATGCCCGTACCGGAAGGTGTAACTCAGGGTCTGCTCCAGCGGGCTCTCAAATTCATCACTGAAACGGCGCAAAATAAACTCCGGCTTCGCCCCGCGAAACTCATAGATGGTCTGGTCCGGATCCCCCACCACCGTCACCCGCGCCCGATCACCGGCCACGTAGCGCAACAACAGATGCTGGATCTCATTGGTGTCCTGGTACTCATCCACCAGAATCAGATCCATCTTGTTGCTTACCAAGCGCTGCAACGGCGGGTTCTGATGAATCGCCATCACCGGCTCATACAACATATCCGCATAACTGATCCGGCTCTGGCCTTTGCGCCATTGCTCAAAACTGTGGAACAGATCAATCAGATATCGGTACTTGTCGGAGTATCCCAACTCCTCAAACACCACCTCCGCCGGTGACAACCCGGTCTTCACCAGATCAATAAACCCCGTGGCCGTCTCCACAAACTCCTTCTTGTTGCGCCGGATCTCATCCGCCAGATCCTCCGGCGCCAGCCGACGGGTCAGCAACCACGCCTGAAATGCGATCTCCTGCTCGGTCAGAATCTTCTCCGAAAACCCGGGCAGATACCCCTCCCGCACAAACCGCTTATACAGCCGCAGCCCCATGGCGTGATACGTCCGAATCTCCGGCAACGCCAGCCCGGACTGATCACACACCTCCTGCAACTTCCGCTCAAAATCCACCCGGGCACTGCGGTTAAACATCAATACCAGCGTCCGGTCTGGATCGTGCCCCTGCGCCAGCAAAAACCGAATCCGCCAGGCCAGTGTCGACGTCTTGCCACTGCCGGCAACTGCGGTGATCACCGAATGCTCGTAACCGGCGGTAATAATCGCCCGCTGCTCATCGGTAAGATAATCCGGCAGGTAGGCGGTGTCAGGGATTTGGGGTTTGGTAGGCATGCACGCTATTGTACGGGCCAACTGGCAGCGGGAATAGCGCTGCCGCATAATCGTGGCCAAGCGATGTTTTAAAGAATATTACTCACACGTTGAGAGCAGGGGGTCGGGACAGCTTTTCAAAACTGTGCGTAGCCATGGATGGCGGAGCCCAAGCGCCCCAGGGATGGGCCGAAGGAGCGTGTTTTGAAAAGCTGTCCCGACCTCCTGCTGATTCCGAGAAAAGGGAGATACGGAACGATGAAGACTGATGAATCGCTAAACGTACTGGGCGAAAAACTCGAAACCTGCGGTACAGACCCGAAAACCGGCTTCTACCGCGACGGCTGTTGCAACACCGGCCCGGATGACCTTGGCAACCACACTGTCTGCGCCATCGTCACCGCCGACTTCCTCGACTACTCTAAAGCCCGGGGCAACGACCTCTCCACCCCCAGGCCCGAATTCGGCTTCCCCGGCCTCAAACCCGGCGACAGCTGGTGCCTGTGCGCAGGCCGCTGGCAAGAAGCCTTCGAGGCCAACTGCCCGCCAAGAGTCAAACTGCGGGCCACTCACCAGAATGCCCTCGAAATCTGCCAACTTAACGACCTCAAAGCCCACACGGCTGACCTGAGCTGAATGACCACGTCGCCCAGTCCGCCACCAGAGCACACCTGGTCTGTTTTACAGACAGCCCTGAAGACCCTGGGCCATCGCCGCCTGGTTCTCATTGAAGGCGATCAGCAAAACGCTATTGCCTGGATTCAGCAGCAACTGCCACAACTGAACACCAGCTACAGCTTATGGGTTGGCCGTTCAGAACACGCTGAACAGGTTGGCCTACCTCATATCCAGGCCAGTCAGTACCGCCAATGGCTGGGTAGAGAAACCAGCCTGCTGATCTGGGATGGCTGGCAAGGCAACCCGCCAGACGCCTTCGCCGCGCTTTCCGGCACCTTGCAGGCTGGCGGGCTATTGTTCTGGTTGATGCCCCCGCTGGCTTCCTGGCCCGATCACGCTGATCCGGATTACGCTCGAACCGGCCTCGATCAGGCCCGAGAACATCCATTTGCGGCCAGACTTGCCGGTAAACTGGCCGATGACCCATCCGTTATCCGGGTGTCGCCCGGCGCTCATGAGCCTCTGGAGCTACCAGAGCTGCCTGCGCCGCCGGTCGCCTTCAAATCGGGTACTACCGAGCAACAGCAAGAGCTTTTACAACAGCTGGAGCGCTTTGGTCAGGGCCGCCGTCGGCGCCCCCTGGTGATCACCGCAGACCGGGGCCGGGGTAAATCCGCCGCCCTGGGCATGGCGGCCGCACGATTGCTGCGGGCGGGCCGGCAACGAGTCATTGTTACCGCGCCCTCCCGTACCAACCTGAACAGCCTGTTCCGGCATGCGATCATCGAACTGGCGGATGATCTGGCGGAACAGTCTGAGTGTGAACTGATTACCCATGGCGGTCAGCGCCTGAGTTTTGTTCCGGTTCCCGAACTGCTGTCCGAGCGCCCGGAAGCGGAAGTGGTGCTGGTGGACGAGGCCGCCGGCCTGCCGGCTCATTGGCTGAGGGATATCTTGTTGGGCTGGCCCAGGGTGGCATTCGCCAGCACCGTGCATGGCTACGAGGGTACAGGCAGGGGTTTTGCGATCCGGTTCCGGGACAGTCTGGACCAGGAAACGCCCCATTGGCGAAGCATTGCCCTGCAGCAGCCGATTCGCTGGGCGCACGGTGATCCGCTGGAAAAACTGATATTCAACTTGTTTTTGCTTTCTGCAGAAGGGCCGACCGATGCGGTGCCTGAGGCGGCCCAGGTTACCATTGAGCCTTGGTCACCAGCCCGGGCCAGTGAGGTTGAACTGGCCGAAGCCTTTGGCCTGTTGGTGGATGCCCATTACCGGACCACGCCCGCAGATTTGCGGCAATGGCTGGATGATCCATCTGCACAATCCTGGCGGGCGGTGTACCAGGGGCGAGTTGTCGGCTTGCTCTGGGGTGCGGTAGAGGGCGGGTTGTCGGCAACATTGGCGGAGCAGGTGGTACTGGGCAAGCGCAGGCTTCGTGGCCACCTGCTGGCACAATCTCTGGCCAGCCATGGTGGTTTTCCGGAGGCTGCCAGTTTGAAGACGCTCCGGATCGTCCGGATTGCTGTGTCTGAGCAGGCCCGGCACCTCGGTATCGGGCGCCGCCTGATCGAGGCGGCTCGAGCAGCCAGTCAGCAACAAGACCTGGATGCCCTGGGGACCAGCTTTGGTGGAAGCTCCGGCTTGTTGCGATTTTGGCAGGCGGGTGGGTTCAGAGTGGTTCGTGTTGGCCTTCAGCAAGAGGCGACCACGGGCGAGTTCCCGCTGCAGATGCTGAAGGGGGTATCGCCCGCCGGGCTTAGCCTGGAAAAAAGATTACGCGCACGTTTTGCCCGTCATTGGCAGGTGCTGATTCCCCGGCATTGGCCGGTCATCAACCCCGATCTACTGTTAGGGATAGGTGCCGATTTGCCGCCGCAGCAGGTGCTGGATGGCGACGACTGGCGGGATCTGCACGCTTTTGCCGAAGGCTTCCGCGGTTTTGAGCTTACCTTGCCTTTGTTGCAGGAATTGACTGCCTGCGAGGGTGCTTTGGCCTGGCTATCAAGCCAGCCGGCAATGGCGCTGTGGTGTCGGGCCGTGTTGCAGGGCTGGTCTTGGCACCAGCTGCAGTCCGCTGGCTTGTGCACCGGTCAGCGGGATGCAGAACAGCAGTTAAGGCGGCTGGTCTGTCAACTTCTGCAAAACGGACCCAGGTTGTGATCGGCTTGCTGTCATTCTGACCGCTTGCTGCCCGGAATCATGCAAAAATAACTGAAAAGACTTCAGGTTATGGCCAGGGTCCCCGGCAAGTTTTTATCTGCGTTGTTCGTGTGTTTAATCCAGTGCCATCGGGTCGTTTGAATCGTTCCACACCGGCTGAAAATGCTCGTCGACAACGTCCCGAGGTACCTCGGCCACCGATGGGTAAGACCAAGTGGGTGAGCGGTCTTTGTCGACCAGCAGTGCCCGAATGCCCTCCGCCAGATCAGGCCTGCGGGTGCAGGTCATCGCCATCGCCAGTTCCATGCGGAAAATGTCCTTCAGCGACATCTGTTGGCCCTTGCGCAACTGATTCCAGACCAGCCAGGCGGTCACCGGGCAGCCATTTTTGAGTGTTTGCACACAGGTTTGCCACCAGGGGTCAGAACTTTCTGAGGCCAGTAACTGCTCAACAATGTCGGGTAGTTTATCTCCGGCGCTGAGCCGGGCAATGGTTTGTTCGTGCTGCTCCAGATGGCCTGGTGTCAGTGCGCGGTAATCCATTGCGTCCAGTTGGCTGAGCAGGCGGAACAGTCGGTTATCGTCAGCTGCCTGAGCACCGGTCCAGCGCTCATCTTGCAGGCGTGTTAACAGGGATTCTGTCTGGCTTGGCTCAATCACCAGATCGGCCAAACCAACCCTGATCGCATCGCTGACGTTCAGGCGCGCACCGGTCAGTCCCATAAACAGGCCCAGGCGCCCGGGCAGACGGTTCAAAAACCAGCTGGCACCTACGTCCGGGAACAAACCAATACTGATTTCAGGCATGGCAAGGGTCACATCCGGGGTCACCAGTCGGTAACGGCAGGCCGACAACAAACCCAGCCCGCCACCCATCACCACACCCTGTGCAACGCCAACCACCGGTTTGGGGAAGCGGTACAGACTGTAATTAAGCCGGTATTCCCGGGTAAAAAAGCGGGTGGGGGCTGCGGTATCGCCTTGGCCTGTGAGGCCATCGTACAGTGTTCGGATGTTGCCGCCGGCGCAGAATCCCCTTTCGCCGGCGCCCTGCAGTACCACCAGGCAGATCCGGCTGTCTGCCGCCCACTCATCCAGCGCTCCCTGCGCCTGAACGACCATGTCTTCGGTCAGGGCGTTCAATGTGTTGGGAGCGTTCAGTGTCAGTAGGCCAATATGGCCTTCTCGGCAGGCGAGTTCCTGGACCTCTACGGGCATGAAGTGTATCTCCGGCAACCAGGTTGCGTTGTTATCGAATGTACTTAAAGGTTTGTTGGTACTGTCGTTCAGTCAATTCGTCAGTAAAAGAGGACCATGGTCGCACAAGTGTCCTTGATCTATCACATTTGAGTCAGGGACCGCTTGTGCTATAAGTGAAGCCAGATGTCGTGTCCGGTCTTATACACCGGTGTATAAACGTTAAAACGATGAGAAGGTGAACACAATGAGTCTGAAACATTTCGCGATTGCTGGCCTTTTTGCGCTGGGCACTGTTGCTCCGGTTGCTGCTGTTGCCGGCGATGCCGCAGCGGGCAAAGCCAAGGCTGCCGTTTGTGCAGCTTGCCACGGGCAGAATGGCATTTCACAAATCCCGATGTATCCGAATCTGGCCGGTCAGAAGGAGCAATATCTGGTAGCCGCCATGAAAGCGTACAAAAACAGCCAGCGTCAAGGTGGCCAGGCGCCGATCATGACGGGTCAGATGTCAGGATTGAGCGATGCCGACATCGCCAATCTGGCAGCTTACTATGCAAGCCTGCCAGCTGGCGGTAAGTGAACGTTGTAGTCCCGCAGTGATGCAGTGCAGTGGTGCAGCTCAGGCTGCGCCACTGACAATACGGTAGCTCGGCCGATACGCAGACGAGCCTGGCAACTTCATCCGGTTCTGCGCAATAAACTGTTCCAGCATAGCCTCAAGAGGTGTGATCAGAGTCGGGTCGCCGGCAATCTCGAAGGGGCCTTTCTCCTGAATTTGCCGAATGCCACTTTCCTTTACGTTACCCGCCACAATGCCACTGAATGCCTTGCGAAGATTGGCCGCAATGAGGTGCGCTGGCTGGTCTCGGTGCAGTTCCAAAGCTCGCATGTTGTCGTGATTGGGCTCGAACGGTAACTGAAAGACCGGGTCAATTTTCAGCATCCAGTTGAAATAGTAAGCATCTTGCATGGCGCGCCGGAAGGTCTCTACGTCTTTCATGCCCTGCTTCATGGTTTGTGCCACCCGTGCAGGGTCATCGATGATGATTTGGTATTTGCTGGCAGCTTCGTCGCCAAGAGCGTTGCGGATGAATTTGTCGATCATCTCGAAATACTCGGCGTTTTCCTTGCGTCCTGTGAACACAACTGGGAAGGGTAGGTCTGAGTTGTCCGGGTGCAGCAAGATGCCCAGCAGGTAAAGAATTTCTTCGGCCGTACCCACACCGCCAGGGAACACAATAACCCCGTGGCCACAGCGAATGAAGGCTTCAAGACGCTTCTCGATATCTGGCATGATCACCAGTTCGTTAACGATCGGGTTAGGCGCTTCAGCGCCAATAATCCCAGGCTCGGTAATGCCAATGTAGCGACCGTTTTTTACGCGTTGCTTGGCGTGACCGATGGTGGCACCTTTCATCGGCCCTTTCATGGCGCCCGGGCCACAGCCGGTGCAGATATTTAGGGAGCGTAAGCCAAGCTGGTGACCCACCTCCTTGCTGTATTGGTATTCGTCATGACCGATAGAGTGACCACCCCAGCACACCACCAGATCAGGTTGGCGGCCTGCCTCCAGTACCCGTGCGTTACGCAGGATGTGGAATACCAGGTTGGTGATGTCTTCCGGGTTGTCCCGGCGAAAGCCGGCCACGGTGTTGGGGATCGAATGGCTGTAAACAATGTCCCGCAATACTGAAAACAGATGTTCGCGGATGGCTCTGAGCATCTCACCATCGACAAAAGCATGGCCGGGGGCGTTAATCAGTTCCAGCTTCAGGCCCCGTGGCTGGGGCACCAGGCGAACATCAAAGTCGGAATGCGCTGCCATCAGTTCCTGACAGTCATCGGTTTCAACGCCGGTGTTGAGCACGGCCAGAGCACACTGGCGGAACAAACGATACAAGCCACCCTCGCTCTTGTCTTTGAGACGGTTTACCTCGTGGTTAGAGAGAATTTCGAGGCTGCCCTCTGGAGAGACCAGGGCATTCATGGTGGTTTCGGTCATCGGTGGTGGAGCTCCTGATGGTTTCGGCAATGACGGATTTTGAGCCACTAGGGCAAGAGGGTACACTAAGGCCTTTCCGCTTTTTACGATACCCGACGTTAATCCGATCAAAGACTTTTTTATGAAACTGCTAATCCGTCCCGCCCCGGAAGTGGCGATCAAGAGTAAACCCGTCCGCAATCAGCAGATGCGCCAGCTAAGGCAGAATATCCGAAAGCTACTGGCTCGCCTGGACTACGACATCCGGGTGGATGGCAGCTGGGACCGAGTGGATGTGGAGCTTCCCGGTGGCCGGGGTCTGGAAGGGCCGGCTATCGATGAGCTGACTCGTATCCCGGGCATTTCTACCATTCAGGAGATCGGCGTATTTCCCTTTCTGGATATTGACGATGTTTGCAAGAAGGCCATCGAGGCCTATGCCGGGCGCCTGAGCGGGCAAACCTTTGCGGTTCGCGTTCGCCGCCATGGTTGCCATGATTTCCGTTCCATTGATCTTGAGCGCTCAGTGGGTGCCGCACTGCTTCAGGCGTCAAATGCCAAGGGTGTCAACCTAAAGAAGCCGGATCTGGAAGTGCGCATTGAAATCAACGAAGAGAGCTTCCACATCGCCCATCGCCGTCATGAAGGCTTGGGCGGCTACCCGCTGGGAAGCGTCGAAACCGTGATGACGTTGGTGTCCGGTGGTTACGATTCTTCGGTAGCCGCCTATCTGATGATGCGACGGGGCATTCGCAGTCACTTCCTGTTCTTCAACCTTGGCGGCACGGCCCATGAGGTGGGTGTGCGGCAGGTGGCGCACTATCTTTGGCAGCGTTATGGCGCGTCTCATAGCGTTAAGTTTATCTCGGTGCCGTTTGACGGTGTGGTGGCTGAAATCATGCGCTCGGTGAACCACCGTCACTGGGGCGTGGTGCTGAAGCGCCAGATGCTCAAGGCCGCCGCCGAAATCGCCCGTGATTATTCCGCCACAGGTCTGGTGATGGGGGATGCCGTGGCTCAGGTGTCGAGCCAGACACTGACCAATCTGAACGTGGTTGACCGAGCCAGTGATGAGGTGGTTTTGCGACCGCTGATTGCCATGGACAAGCAGGAGATTATTCGCATTGCCAGAGACATCGGCACCGAACCTTTCGCTCGCAATATGCCTGAATACTGCGGCGTTATTTCCAGCAAACCGGTCACCCGCGCTCGGTTGCATCGGGTTGAGGAAGACGAGGCCAATCTGAATCCGGACGTGCTTGCACAAGCAGTGGCTTCGCGAAGTGACACTATGGTCAGTCGTCTTCTGGACAGCATTACCACGCCAGAAGAGGTTGAGCTGGTGCAAACGCCGGCGGTGGCGGATATCATTATTGACGTGCGCCATCCTTCGGAAGAGGAGCGCGCGCCGCTGTCACTGACCAATAACGAAGTGATCAAGATTCCCTTTTATGAGCTGAGTCAGCAGCTGTCGGCGTTGTCTGGCGACCGCCAATACCTGCTGTACTGTGACCGGGGCACCATGAGCCGGCTGCACGCCGGCTATTTGCGGGCCGAGGGGCATAGCAACGTAAAGGTGTATACCCCGGCGGCCTGAATCAGGCCCCAAGGCCCTTGAAGAACTGCTGAACATTCTCGCTGAGGGTGTCCAGATCGTACCCGCCTTCCTGCACGATCAGTGTCGGCAGCCCCAGTTGACGAATGTGGGTGCTGAGCCGACAGAAACCTTCTGATGACACCGAGACTTTCGCCTGAGGGTCATCTTTGTAGATATCAAAACCGAGCGGCAAAACCAGTACGTCCGGCTGATACAGGCGTATCGCGGCCAGTGCCTCGTCCAGCTTGTCGAAGAAATCATCTTCACTGGAACCGTGGGGCATGGGCAGGTTGATGTTGTAGCCTTCGCCTTCGCCTTTGCCCCGCTCGTTCTCAAAACCGCTGACGACTGGATAGAAGTTGGTGGGGTCGCCGTGAATAGAGATGTAAAGCACATCGCTGCGGTCGTAAAAAATCTCCTGAATGCCCTGGCCGTGATGCATGTCTGTGTCGAGAATCACCGTGCGGGGGAACCGGCTTTTCATGTGCTCGGCGGCAATGGCAGCGTTGTTCAGGTAGCAGAAACCGCCAGCAGCATCTTTGCGGGCGTGGTGCCCGGGCGGGCGACAAACCGCATAGGCGGTGCGTTCGCCGGCCATCAGCGCATCGGCCGCACCGAGAGCTGTCTGGGCTGACCAGTAGGCGGCTTTGTAGGTGTTTTCGCCAATCGGACAACTGCCATCGGCCAGGTAACAAGCGGCCTCGGCCAGTATGCCGCGCATGGCGTTGGGTGAACGCACAAAGATGTTAGACATTACCTCGTCACCCCAGTCCTCCATCTCCATCCAACGGCGGTGGGCGGACTCCAGGAATCGGAGATAGCCAAGATCGTGTACTTTGGAAATCGGAGCGGCCCCCTGGTCGGCCGGTTCCAGAACCGGGATCCCCATCGCTTTCAGGCCTTCCAGCATCTGGCTGGTGCGGTCTGGCACCTCCTGAGGTTGGCGCATCTGGCCCCGGGTGAAATACGTTTTGGGAATATGCAGATCCTGCATGGGATGGAAAAATGCTTTCATTGAACAGCCTCCTTGGGGGCCCAGGAATATCTCTCCCGAGTATAGGCAGTGATCGTTCAGGGTCAAAACCAGCCATGACTTTACAGGCTGGCGCTCAGGATCCACTATGAAAGACGTTAACGACCAAGACAAGCGTCCTGCACCGGGGCGCGTCAAAAGGCACAGAAGAGGAGTCGAGATGATCGAGTCACCCTTACTGGAGAACCTCACCGGATACATCGGTGGGCGCTGGATCGACAACACCGGCGGTAGCACGTTTGATGTGTTTAATCCGGCCACCGGAGAAACACTTGCCAAAGTGGCGTCAATGCCAGAGGACGAAGTGTTGGCGGCAGTTGACGCGGGCAAGTCTGCACTCAGGCTGACCAGTCCCTGGCCCATTGAAACCCGGCGCAAATGGCTTGAAGGTATTCGTGATGGCCTGAGAGCGAACCGGGAGGAGATCGGCCGGATTCTGTGCATGGAACACGGCAAGCCACTCAAAGAGGCTGAAGGTGAAGTGGAATACGCAGCCGGCTTTTTTGACTACTGCGCCAAGCACATTAATGCGCTGGATGCCCACACGCTTGCGGAAAAGCCGAAGGATTGCTCCTGGACCGTTCACTATCGCCCGATTGGTGTGGTGGGCCTGATCGTGCCCTGGAATTTCCCGATAGGGATGATCGCCAAAAAACTATCGGCGGCGTTGGCAGCCGGTTGCCCCTCGGTCATCAAACCCGCCAGCGAGACGCCACTGACCATGGTGGCCCTGTTCTCGGTGATGGATAAGCTCGATTTGCCGGATGGCATGGTCAACCTGGTGATGGGCAAAGCCAGCATGATCGGTAAGGTGCTGTGCGAGCACAAAGATGTGCCCATGCTCAGCTTTACCGGCTCCACCGAAGTTGGCCGCAAGTTGATTCTGGACACCGCCGAGCAAGTGAAAAAACTGGCTCTGGAACTGGGTGGCAACGCGCCATTCATCGTGTTCGACGATGCAGACCTGGATGCCGCCGCCGACAACCTGATTGCCAACAAATTCCGTGGCGGTGGCCAGACCTGCGTGTGTGCCAACCGGATTTTTGTTCATGAGAAAGTGGCAGAGTCCTTTGGCCAGAAGCTGGCGGAGCGGGTCAACCGCATGACGGTTGGCAACGGAATGAATGAGGACGTTGATATTGGCCCACTGGTCAACCAGGCGGGCTTTGACAAGGTTAAACGTCATCTGGAAGACGCCCTGGCCAACGGCGCTACTCTGGTCGCTGGCAAGAAGCCGGAAGATCTGGACAACGGCTTGTTCTTCCCGCCAACCGTGGTGATGGGTGTTGACCGGGAGATGGCCTGCTACCGGGAAGAAACCTTTGGCCCGCTGGTGCCCATGGCCCTGTTTCGCACCGAGGAAGAAGTTATCGACGCCGGCAACGACACGGAGTTTGGCCTGGCCTCTTACGTGTTCACGGCGGATGCCGCGCGCGCGCAACGCGTTGCGGGTGGCTTGCGCTTTGGTCACGTTGGCTGGAACACCGGCACCGGCCCAACGCCCGAAGCGCCGTTCGGTGGCATGAAAGCCTCCGGCATTGGCCGGGAAGGTGGTCTGGAAGGCTTGTTCGAGTTTGTGGAAGCTCAAACCGTACCGCGTGGCTTCTAAGATATAAGCCCTCATCTTTTGAGGTGTCGCACGGGGGAGGCGCCCCTTCGTTGCCAGACAGCGCAGGAACGGGGACTTCTTCCCAGGACTGTCTGTGGCCATGGATGGCCACAGTCAAGCGCACAGGGATGTGCTCGTAGCGTGTCCTGGGAAGAAGTCCCCGTTCCTGTGCGTTAACTCCAAAAGAGCGGCGCCAATCCCTGCCCGACAAACCTGCTTTTCTCCTGTTATACTCTCAGGCCTGTTTATTTAACCAGTAAAAAGCCAGGTGCTATGGACGTATCCAACATTATCGACCCCCTCAACGACGCCCAGCGCGAGGCCGTGACCGCCCAGA
>NZ_JACUUB010000151.1 GCF_014859525.1 Marinobacter sp. | reverse complement strand
ACCACCTGGCCACGGGAGGAGGCTTCACCGGCGCGAACCTGGTCGCTGTGGCTTACCACGAGACCGTCGCTCTCGGTGCCCCGAGCCCGGTAAACGTCCGGATACACCAGAATACTCTGCACATCGTCGTAGTCTGAAAACGGACGTTCCAGAATCAGTAGGCAGGCGTGGCCGGCAATGGTTACGCGCACTCTGTCGTCTACCTCAAAGCCATCGCAGCCGTAGTAGTCCTTCTCTGAGACGAACAGCTGCACCAGGCGCTCAAGCCGCTTCCTTTGCTGCGGTGCCACCCGTTTGTAGGCGGGTAACTGCTTTTTCAGATAGCTACGCCAAAGCTTGGGGAATGGCTGCTGCAGTTCCCGCTTTCGTCGCCAGGTGCGGTAGAAGAACAAATAGAACACGGAGCCTGAGAGCAACAGGATGGCGAATACGGTAAATATTAAAGCAGATGACATGGGTAGGCCTGGTTAGTGATCATGATTCAGGTTGTGCAACTGCAGATCTTTTTCCAGCCGGTAGGTATCAAAATCCCGGGCCAGGAACAGGTGGCCTTTGTAGTGTTGCAAAGCCTCTGCCGCCAATTGATTAATGTGGGGTGTGCCGCCGGGTACCGACTGGTAGCGGGGGCTGAAATGGGTCAGCATCAGGTTGGGCAGTTTCACGCTCTGGGCAAACCGGGCTACCTGCTGGGCTGAGCTGTGTTGTGGCCAGGGGCCAACCCGATCGGCTACATCCTGAGTGTACGTGGCTTCGTGAATCAGCACATGGGTATCGGCGCAGGCGTCTTTCAGCAGTTCCGGGGTGTCGTTGTCGCCGCCGACAATGAGTTTGCGGGCGGTTCTGGGGATGTGGGTGTAGTCGTCGCTTTTCAGTAAGCGGCCATCCGCCAGCAGCACGTCTTTGCCCTTCTGCAGATCGCCCCAGACCGGGCCGGCCTCTATGCCGTCCGCTGCCAGTTTGTCCTGCTTTAACTGGCGCTCCAGATTTCTTTCGGTAAAGACATAGGCCCGGCAGGCTACCCGATGAGAGAGCGCCACGTTGGTCACGCGAAACTGGTTGTCCTGCCAGCAGAAGTCCGGCGCTTCTGAGTCAATGAAGTTGAGGGGGTAGCTGAGGCTGGAGTCGCTGTTGTCGATCACAGCATGGATGAGCCTCTTAACCTGCACCGGCGCGATGATGTCCAGTGGCTCGGCACGGCCCAGCATGGAGGCGCTGGTGAGCAGCCCGGGCAGGCCGAAGATGTGATCACCGTGGATGTGGGTGATGAAAATCGCCCGCAGCTGCATCACCGAATAGCGGGTGCGCAGCAGTTGGTGCTGGGTACCCTCACCGCAGTCGATCAGGTACCAGGGTTTGGGGCCGGAGCGGCATAGCGCAAGCCCGGTAACATTGCGTGACCGGGTGGGCGTTCCGGCGGATGTGCCCAGGAAAGTAAATTCCATCGTGCCTCGTTTCGCGGTAATGTGCGCCTTAATGATACGAACATGAAACAGCTATGGCGAGCGTCCAGAGTAATAGAATCAGAGGAGTTACACCTTGTCCGAATTAGCCAACTACGAAAGCTTTAACATCGACGTCCAAAACCACATTGCCCACGTGCAGTTCAGTCGGCCGGAAGCCATGAATACCATGAACAAGGCGTTCTGGCTGGAACTGCCCCGCTGTGTGCAGGACATCGAAGCCAATACCGATGCCCGGGTGATTGTGATTTCGTCCACCGGCAAGCATTTCTCCGCGGGCATGGATCTGGGCGTGTTTTCCGATCCGAAGTCGGTGCCCATGAGCGGCGATCCCGGCCGGATGGCCGAGAACCTGCGCCGGGTGGTGTTGCAGCTGCAGGACACGTTGACGTCCCTCGAAAAAGTGCGCCTGCCAGTGCTGGCGGCGGTTCACGGCGGCTGCATTGGTGGTGCCCTGGATCTGGTGTGTGCAGCGGACAGCCGTTATTGCACCGCAGATGCCTACTTCACCATCAAGGAAACTGAGCTGGGCATGACTGCCGATGTCGGCACCCTGCAGCGCCTGCCCAAGCTGATGCCCGAAGGCGTGGTGCGGGAACTGGCCTATACCGGGCGCAAGTTCGGGGCCGAGGAAGCTCACCGTCTTGGTTTTGTGAACACGGTATACGAATCTCAGGAAGCGATGCTGGAAGGTGTGATGGCTATTGCAGCACAGATTGCCGCCAATGCGCCGCTGGCGGTAACCGGTTGCAAGGAAATGATTAACTTCAGCCGTGATCACAGTGTGGAAGATAGCCTCAAGTACATGGCCACCTGGCAGTCTGGCATGTTCCGCCCCACCGACATGATGAAATCCTTCCAGGCAAAGGCCCAGAAACAGGCGCCCGTCTACGATGACCTGTTCCCTGTAAAGGATCTGTTCTCCAACTGATCCATGCCTGATCGCCGGAGCTCCTCAATCTCAACATCTGCCGCCCTGTTGTTTCAGGGCGGCATTGGTGTGGTTGGCCTGCTGGCCATCTGGCTGTTTGGTATTCCAATACTGTCGAGCGGTCTGAGCCTTGCTGAGGCGGTTTTGTTTGGCATGATTGGCGCTGGCGTGACCTATCTCTCGCTGCTGTTGCTGACCCAAAATTCCTGGTTGTTCCCCGATGACCTTAGCAGTCAGATGCAAGCGCTCTATGATTTTGTGTCCGGCTACCGCTGGCCGGTGTTACTGGCATTGGCTATGCTCGCTGGCGTCGGTGAAGAACTTCTGTTCCGGGGCGCTATTCAGGGCTGGTTACTGCAATACACCGGGCCCTGGACGGCGGTGCTGGCGGCCTCGGTGCTGTTCGGCCTGGTGCACTACGTGTCATTCACCTACTTTCTGGTTGCCACTGGCCTGGGCCTGGTGCTGGGCGCTGCCTACCAGCTCAGCGGCAGCCTTGAGCTGGTGATGGTGTGGCATGCGGTTTATGACATGTTGGCGAT
>NZ_JACUUB010000056.1 GCF_014859525.1 Marinobacter sp. | reverse complement strand
GGCCTGACCCTCAAGCGAGATGCGCATTCTACAGACCTTGGCTGAGGAGTCAACGACTGATCGGAAAAATAAACCAGCCACTTCGGTTTCCACCTACTTCTTTGATCAATCCACCATCAGGCTGGGTAATTTTTGCTCATCTTGAGCGACGACTGAGCGGGATTAACGTGGCTAAACCAAACCAATAGATCCTTAACAGCAGCAACAGCGACAAAATTGCCCCGTAGATCACCATTTCAGTGATGTCGCTTCTGGCCTGCCAGAGAAAATGCACCCAGACCAGCACCGCCGCTGGATAAATAAGACGGTGCAGCGGCTTCCAAGCCCGGCCAACGCGCCTCATCGTGGCCCTGGTGGATGTCGCCGCTAATGGGACCATTAGCACGAACGCGGTCGCGCCCGCGATGATGTAAGGGCGCCGGGTAAAGCTCGTCCAAAGGTCACTCCACCCCAGAAGCAACTGTAAAAACGCCAGGATATGCAGTCCGGCATAAAAGAACGCGAACAACCCCAACATCCGGCGGAAGCGCAGCCAGCCACTCCATCCTGTGACTTGCCTCAACGGCGTGATCGCCAGAGTCAGTAACAACAGCTGAAAAGCCGCCAAACCCAAGCGTTCAGTGATTGCCTGACCGGGGTCAGGGCCGATACCCCCGTTAAGCACATCTTCTAAAATAAACCCCAGTGGCAACAATGCAGCAAAAAACAGCACCCACTTACTGACAATTATGATCACGGCGTGACGCTTAATCGCTGCCATCAATAGAACCTGGACAAATCCATCTCTTTATAAAGATGTGCCACCTGTTCTGCATAGCCGTTAAATTTAGCGGTTTCGATCCAGTTTGGCCGCAACACACCCGAAGGCAGGCGACGCTCTCTCTTCTGGCTCCAGCGCGGATGATCCACATCGGGATTAACATTGGCATAGAAACCATACTCGTTCGGGGCGATCATTTCCCAGCTCGTCTTCGGCTGCTCCTCCATAAATCGAATACGGACGATAGACTTGATACTTTTGAAGCCGTATTTCCAGGGGACCACCAATCGAATAGGTGCGCCGTTCTGGTTTGGCAAAGTCTCGCCGTACAGTCCAACGGCAAGAAAAGACAATTCGTTCATCGCTTCATCCATACGCAATCCCTCACGATAGGGCCACTCAATGGTGCTGAACAACGACCGCTGCCCGCGCATTTGTTTTGGATCATGCAGCGTTTCAAAGTAGACGTATCTGGCTCGCGACGTGGGCTCCAGCTGCTTCAAAACGGCAGCCAGCGGAACGCCAACCCAAGGGATCACCATTGACCAGGCTTCAACACAACGCAGCCGGTAAATCCGCTCTTCATAGTCATGGGGCTTTAACAGATCTTCCAGCGAATAACGCCCGGGGCGGCCGCACTCGCCCTCGACATCGACTGACCAGGGATCAACCGACATTTCGCCTGCGTACCGCGCCGGATCACCCTTGTCGGTACCGAATTCGTAAAAGTTGTTATAGCGGGTTACTGCGTCTAACGGCGTTTTCTTCTCATCTGTTGAAAACTTTGGTGCGGCGCGATAATCCAGCGGTCTGGTTGCAGAAGACGTTTCGCTTGCTTGCAGCAACCCCGGAAGGGCCAGCGATGCAGCAGACGCAATCGTACCGGTCATGAAGCGACGGCGATTCAGGTAGATAGACTTCGGGGTAACTTCGGATTCAGGCAGTGCCCAGGATGGGCGCCGTTTGATGAGCATGGGCAACTCCAGCGAATTCGGTTTAGATCATTGACCGGCCATTCCTGGAGAAATTCCCGCCCGACGAGCGCCGGGCGGGCTTGCATTATCGATCAGGCGCGCTTTGACTTGTATCTGAATAACGCTCGTACCGGACCAGACAGCGCATAAATCAGGAATGCTGTGAACAGTACGGTGGCCGGGTCGACAGCGATCACCACCAGTATCAGCACCACCAATAAAATGGCCGCAAACGGCACGCGCCCCCGCATATCCAGATCTTTAAAACTGCGGTACAGAACGTTGCTGACCATCAGCACCCCGGAACCACCCACAACGACGATCGACAACAGGGTGAGCCAGGTAGCCGGCTCGTAAAGATGAAAACACCAGACCAAACCGGCCACACAAGCTGCAGCAGCCGGGCTTGGCAGCCCCACAAAAACCTTTTTGTCGACAGAACCAATCTGCGTATTGAAACGGGCCAGGCGCAAGGCTGCACCGGCCACATAGATAAACGTGATCGCCCAGCCTACTTTGTCGAGCCCGTTAAGCGCCCAGAAAAACGCGACCATGCCGGGCGCAACCCCAAAGGCGACCATATCCGCCAGGCTGTCATACTCCTCGCCAAACTTGCTCTGAGTATTGGTCATCCGCGCGACGCGGCCATCGAGACCATCGAGTATCATGGACACAAAGATCGCAATGGCAGCGTTGTCAAACACACCATTAGCCGCCGAGACAATGGCATAGAACCCGGAAAACAGGGAGGCGGTGGTCAGCGCATTGGGCAGCAAATAGATGCCTTTACGGCGAACCTTGGCACCCTCAACGACTTCTTCCTCGACCACTTCGCCAGCCGCGATCACGAGATCGGCGCCGTTCTTCGGCTCAGGTTTTTCACCAGATTTATTTTCTTCAGTCATTCCACAAACTCCGGAAAGCATTTGAGCGGAGTATATACGAAAAACGCGGCCACTAGGGCCGCGCTTTCTAAACCGAACCGGAAATCCCGAATCAGTTTTTATCTTTATCAACGATCTTGTTCGCGGAGATCCACGGCATCATGGAGCGCAGCTTCTCACCCACAACTTCGATTTCGTGAGCCGCGTTCTGACGACGACGAGCGGTCATGGATGGATAGTTCAGCGCACCTTCAGAGATGAACATCTTGGCGTATTCTCCGCTCTGGATGCGCTTAAGTGCGTTGCGCATAGCTTCGCGGGACTGCTCGTTGATTACCTCCGGGCCAGTGACGTATTCACCGTACTCAGCGTTGTTGGAGATGGAGTAGTTCATGTTGGCGATACCGCCTTCGTACATCAGGTCAACGATCAGCTTGAGCTCGTGCAGACACTCGAAGTAGGCCATTTCCGGCGCATAGCCACCTTCAACCAGGGTTTCAAAACCAGCTTTAACCAGCTCAACCGCACCACCGCACAGAACCGCCTGCTCACCGAACAGATCGGTTTCGGTTTCGTCTTTGAAGGTAGTCTCAATGATACCGGTACGACCGCCACCCACACCGCTGGCGTAGGACAGGGCCAGGTTCTTGGCGTTGCCGGATGCGTCCTGGAAGATCGCGATCAGATCAGGAATACCACCACCCTTGGTGAACTCGGTGCGCACGGTGTGGCCTGGCGCCTTCGGCGCAATCATGATGACGTCGAGATCTTTACGCGGCACGATCTGGTTGTAGTGGATCGCAAAACCGTGAGCAAAGGCCAGAGTGGCCCCCTGCTTCAGGCTCGGTTCGATTTCGTCGCGGTACAGCTGAGCCTGGAACTCGTCCGGAGTCAGCACCATGACAACGTCGGCACCAGCAACAGCAGACGCCACATCACTGGTCTTCAGGCCATAAGCTTCTGCCTTGGCAATGGAAGAAGAACCCGGGCGCAGACCAACTACCACATCAACACCCGAATCTTTCAGGTTGCACGCGTGGGCGTGGCCCTGTGAACCAAAACCGAGGATGGCGACTTTCTTGCTCTGGATGATGGAAAGATCACAATCCTTATCGTAATAAACCTGCATGAGAAACCTCTACTATTAATTAATGACCTGACAAGGCCATGATGTTCAAATTTTTAGGATAGCCGTCAAAGGCTTAGCACCTTTTCGCCCCGCGCGATACCCGATACACCGGTGCGCACCACTTCCAGAATTCCGGACGTACCTACCGCCTGTATAAAGCCATCGAGCTTTTCACTGTTCCCGGCCAACTGCACGGTGTAGACGGAACTGGTCACATCCACAATCTGGCCACGGAAAATATCCACAGTGCGCTTGATCTCCGCACGCTGTGAACCGGTGGCTTTGAGTTTGACCAGCATCAGCTCCCGCTCGATGTGAGCGCCTTCGGTCAGATCCACCAGTTTGACCACTTCGATCAGTTTGTTCAGTTGCTTGGTGATCTGCTCAATCACCTTGTCTGACCCTGTGGTAGTGACCGTCAGGCGAGACAGTGTTTCGTCTTCGGTCGGCGCAACCGTCAGTGTCTCGATATTGTAATTGCGCTGAGAGAACAACCCAACCACCCGCGACAGAGCGCCCGGCTCGTTTTCCAGCAAAACAGAAATGATTCGACGCATGATCACACCCTCTCCGTTTTGCTGAGCCACATATCTTTCATGGAACCACGAGCAACCTGCATCGGGTACACGTGCTCAAAGCGGTCAACATAAATATCAACAAACACCAACTTGTCTTTCATCGCCAGAACTTCCTTGAGCTTGGGCTCGAGGTCTTCTTTGCGATCAATGCGCACGCCAACGTGGCCATAGGCTTCTGCCAGCTTGATAAAGTCCGGCAAGGATTCCATGTAGGATTCCGCGTGACGGGACTCATAGTTCATGTCCTGCCACTGTTTGACCATACCCAGCGCCTGATTGTTCAGGTTGATAATTTTCACCGGCAGATCGTATTGCTTACAGGTGGACAACTCCTGAATGTTCATCTGAATGCTGCCCTCACCGGTGAAGCACAAGACTTCGTGATCCGGATGGGTCAGTTTGATGCCCATGGCGGCGGGCAGGCCGAAGCCCATGGTGCCCAGGCCACCGGAGTTGATCCAGCGATTGGGCTTGTCGAACTTGTAGTACTGGGCTGCAAACATCTGGTGCTGACCGACATCGCTGGTCACGAAGGCGTCACCATTGGTGAGCTTCCAGAGCATCTCGACCACTTCCTGCGGCTTGATAACGTCTGGGCTGGTCTCGTAGCGCATCCCGTGGAACGCACGCCATTCTTCGATCTGTTTCCACCACGACGCCAGTGCATCTGCATCCGGTTTTTCTTTGCTTTCCTTGACCAGAGAGATCATTTCTTTCAGGACCGCATCGACCGGCCCAACAATGGGCACGTCGGCGTCAATGGTCTTGGAGATCGAGGCTGGATCTATGTCGATGTGAATAATCCGTGCGCCCGGACAGAACTTCTCCGTAGCGTTGGTTACCCGGTCGTCAAAGCGCGCCCCCACACAGAGAATCAGATCTGAATGGTGCATAGCCATGTTGGCTTCGTAGGTGCCGTGCATACCCAGCCAACCGATGTGCTGCTTGTCGGTCGCAGGATAACAACCAATACCCATCAACGTGTTGGTGATCGGGAAGCCCAGCGCGCGGGTCAGCTCCGTTAACTGGCTGGATGCCTTGCCAAGAATGACGCCACCGCCGGCGTAAATAACCGGACGCTTGGCCGCCATCAGCATATCAACGGCTTTCTTGATCTGGCCGGCGTGACCGCGAACAGCCGGGTTATAGGAGCGCAGCTTGACCTTCTTAGGATAGGAATACTCAAAGCGCTCGTTCGGCGCGGTCATATCCTTGGGAATATCGACCACAACCGGGCCAGGACGGCCAGTCGCTGCAATGTAGTAGGCCTTGCGAATCACCTCAGGAATTTCTTCCGGGTGACGCACACTCAGGTTGTGCTTCACCACCGGCCGGGATACGCCCAGCATGTCGGTTTCCTGGAAGGCGTCTTCACCAATCAAGGTTGAGGCTACCTGACCGCACAGAACTACCATAGGAATGGAGTCCATAAAGGCGGTGGCAATGCCGGTAATGGTGTTGGTGGCACCAGGACCAGAAGTCACCAGAACGGTACCTGGCTTTCCGGTTGCCCGGGCATAGCCGTCGGCCATGTGAACCGCCGCCTGCTCGTGCCGCACCAGAATATGTTTGACTTCATCCTGCCTGAACAGCGCATCATAAATATGAAGGGCTGCACCACCCGGATAGCCGTATATGTATTCGATCCCTTCATCTTTAAGGGAGCGGATCAGCATTTCGGCGCCAGACAATAACTCCACGATTTTCTACCCTCTTCTACGAGTGAATGAGCCGGGTTACGCCCCGGTTGCCTGGATTCACGGTTACTCTGCTTCTTATGGAAGCGGAACCGGCATACTCCTCCACACTATTCATAAGAGGTTGTCTCCTGGCCAGCCGCCCTCCTGAGGGTTGCGGAGAGCGGCCAATCAACGGGTTGCACGTAAGCAACAACCAGTGCCCGCCAACGCGTGGCGAACTCAGTGTGGTGATTAACGGGGGATACTCGCTCGGGATTGCCTGCCGTATTGACCCCAGTCTTCAGGCAATCGGTAATTCTGACAGCGGGAAACTCACTGTCAATAGGCGCTGTGGCTTAATTACGACCAATTTCCCCGACACTCTGCCATACTGGCAAAAATAAAGGTGCTAGAGTTTTGAACCAGGCAGGAGAAAATTCACCATTCCAATGGCATGATATCTCCAGGTTGTAGACTAGAAACGGGTAAAGACATGAATCGAAAAATCCTGATGCTGACCATTCTGGTGGCCGCAACGCCCGGCTTTGCAGGCGCTGCCTCCGTTTATAAATGGACCGATGACAGCGGCGTAACTCACTTTGGTGATCGTCAGCCAACTGGCCAGAACTCCGAACAGGTTAATGTTCGCTCCGGTACCAGCCAGAGTTCAGGCAATCAGCGCCAAAGCCCACAGCAACAGCTGAACCAGCTACAGGAGCAGCAACAGGAACGGCAACAGCGACGCGAGGAAAGCGCCGTTGAAGAAGCCCGCCGTAAACAACGGGAGGCTAACTGCGCCACGGCACGTTCCAATCTGGACATCATTCGCAGCAACGCGAGAATTCAGATTGAGGAGAACGGAGAGATGCGCTACCTCAGCACTGAAGAGATTGCTGATCAGCGCCGCCGACTGGAAGAAGTCGCCGCAGAGAATTGCGGGCCAGAGACCGCGGCGCCAGCACAACGCTGAACCCTGATTCTCAACGCGTAAGAAAAGGGCCAGATCACTGCCGTGACCTGGCCCTTTTTATTGGCGGCGGCTGCCTGCCTGTCAAGCTTTGGCAAACACCAGTTGATGCTCCTGCACCGTGGCGAGAATGGTGTCTCCTGACACAAACTCGCCTTGCAACAACTTCTGTGCCAGCGGATTTTCAATCATTCGCTGGATCGCACGCTTGAGGGGGCGCGCACCGTAGACCGGGTCGTACCCGACATCTGCCAGCAATTGCATGACTTCCGAGTCCAGCTCCAGCTTCATGTCTTGGTCCTTCAGGCGCTTCGCCAGATTATCGACCTGAATACGCGCAATGCCCTGGATCTGGTCTTGTGCCAGCGGATGGAACACCACCACCTCATCAACACGGTTAATGAACTCCGGCCGGAAGTGGGTACCGACAACTTCCATCACCGCAGATTTCATATCCTCGTAGTTCTCTACCCCGGCTTTCTCCTGAATGATGTGCGAGCCCAGATTGGAGGTCATCACGATCACGGTGTTACGGAAGTCTACCGTGCGGCCCTGGCCGTCCGTAAGGCGACCGTCGTCCAGCACCTGCAATAAAATGTTAAACACGTCCGGATGGGCTTTTTCAACCTCATCCAACAGCAACACCGAATAGGGCCTGCGGCGAACTGCCTCGGTCAGATAACCACCTTCTTCATAACCCACGTAGCCTGGAGGCGCACCAATCAAGCGGGCCACGGAGTGTTTCTCCATAAACTCAGACATATCGATGCGAACCATGGCCTCTTCAGTATCAAACAAAAACGATGCCAGGGCTTTACACAGCTCGGTTTTACCCACCCCGGTTGGGCCCAGGAACAGAAATGAGCCATTTGGCCGGTTCGGGTCCGACAGCCCGGCACGGGAACGGCGCACGGCGTTAGATACCGCCTCGACCGCCTCATGCTGGCCAATTACCCGGCCATGCAGGGCTTCTTCCATCCGCATCAGTTTATCGCGTTCGCCTTCGAGCATTTTCGACACGGGAATGCCGGTCCACTTGGACACGATCTCGGCGATTTCCTCGTCGGTCACCCGGTTACGCAGCAGCTTCATTTCCATCATTTCGGCTTGGCTAGCCATGTCCAACTGACGCTCCAGCTCAGGAATGGTGCCGTACTGGAGTTCCGACATCCGCCCCAGATCGCCGGCACGGCGGGCATTCTCCAGCTCAATTCGCGCCTGCTCCAGCTTGCTTTTGATCTTCTGGGAACCGTGCAGCGCCGCTTTCTCAGTATTCCAGATTTCTTCAAGGTCGGCGTATTCATGCTCGACACTGCCAATCACCGCCGAAAGTTCTTCCAGACGTTTCTTGGACGCCGGGTCCGTTTCTTTCTTCAGCGCTTCCCGTTCAATTTTCAGCTGAATCAACCGGCGTTCCAGACGATCGAGTGCTTCTGGCTTGGAGTCCATTTCCATGCGGATCTGGCTGGCCGCCTCATCCACCAGATCAATGGCCTTGTCCGGCAGCTGCCGATCGGTAATGTAGCGGTGTGACAATTTGGCGGCGGCAATGATGGCGCCGTCAGTCACCTCAACACCATGGTGCACTTCGTAGCGCTCTTTGAGGCCACGAAGAATGGCGATGGTGTCTTCCTCGTTAGGCTCAGACACCAGCACTTTCTGGAACCGACGCTCCAGGGCCGCATCTTTTTCGATGTTTTCGCGGTACTCATTCAGAGTGGTAGCACCCACGCAGTGCAATTCACCACGGGCCAATGCCGGTTTAAGCATGTTGCCCGCGTCCATGGAGCCCTCGGCTTTGCCGGCACCCACCATGGTATGAATCTCGTCGATGAACAGGATGATCTGCCCTTCCTGCTTGGACAGTTCGTTCAACACCGCTTTCAGGCGTTCTTCAAATTCTCCACGGAATTTGGCGCCGGCAATAAGAGAACCCATGTCCAGCGAGAGCACCTTTTTATCTTTCAGGCTGTCTGGAACTTCGCCGTTCACAATGCGCTGGGCGAGGCCTTCGACAATCGCGGTTTTGCCAACGCCCGGCTCACCAATCAACACCGGGTTGTTCTTTCGGCGACGCTGAAGCACCTGAATAGTGCGACGGATTTCATCATCCCGGCCGATAACCGGATCAAGCTTGCCAGCGGCGGCTCTCTCAGTGAGGTCGACGGTGTATTTCGACAGGGCTTGGCGATTTTCTTCAGCACCAGCGTCGTTAACGCTTTCGCCGCCTCGTACCTCATCAATGGATTTTTCCAGCGCTGCCTTGTCGACGCCCTGTTCTCTGAGCACTCGGCCAAGGGAACCACGGTCTTCGACAGCAGCCAGCAAGATGAGCTCGCTGGAGATAAACTGGTCGCCCCGCTTTTGGGCCAACTTGTCTGAGATGTTAAACAGGCGGCCCATGTCGTTAGACATGGAGACGTCGCCCGCGTTGCCTTGTACTTCGGGCAGGTTTTCGATTTCTTTGGCAATGGCCTGACGCACGCGGCCGGGTTCTACGCCCACCTGTTTGAGCAGCGGTTTAATGGAGCCGCCTTGCTGGTCGAGCAGAGCCTGCATCAGGTGGACGGGCTCGATGAAGTTATGATCTTTGCCAACTGCAATGGATTGCGCATCGGCCAGGGCGCTTTGCAGCTTACTGGTGAGTTTGTCGATTCTCATGCTTTCTGTTCCCCAAATTTCTTCGAATACCGGGCTTGCCTGGGTGGCGCGGGTATTCTGATTGCGTTGTTATTCAATGTAGGGGCATGTTGAGGGACTTCAAGCTGGTCGACGGCGAAATCGTCAGAAATTTGACGGGTGTCAGTTGTGAGCTGCTTTACTTGGCAGATAGCAAGAATAGCCGCCAACCTCCCAGAACACGCCGTGAATACTTCCCTGTAGGCTTGGCTGCAGCATCCCTGCTGCAGACAGTTCTGGGAGGTTGGCGGCTATTCTTGCCCCGGACTCTCGGAGTGGTATTCCGCAACAACGATCATTGTTTAATGAACTGGCTATTCGGACTTCAACCACACCAGCGTTGCCATACGCCCAGTCTGGCCATCCCTTCGGTAGGAATAGAATCTGTCTTTGTCGTTAACCGTGCAAAGGCCTCCACCAGAAACAGACAAGACTCCGACTTTATTCAGGCGCTGGGTCGCCAATTGGTAGATGTCCGCCATGAAACGCCCTGGGCGGGCGCCGGCTTGAGTGAACGCGTCGGCAGCTTCCGGGTTTTGTTCCACAAAAGCCGCCCGGACTTCCGGGCCTACTTCGAAGTTGTCGGGGCCGATGGCGGGGCCGAGCCAGGCACGGAGATCGGCGGGTGGCACGGCCATGGCGGTGATCAGGTTTTCGAGCACGCCGCCACACAGGCTGCGCCAACCGGCGTGGGCTGCACCAACAACGGAACCTTCAGCATCGGTAAGTATGACAGGCAGGCAATCGGCGGTGAGGATAGCGCAGGCGATCCCCGGATGGTGGGTGTAACTGGCGTCGGCGGTAGTCACGACGCTTACGTTGGCTGGGGTCAATTCCACCACATCCGTACCATGGACCTGGTTGAGCCAACCGAGGTTGCCGGCGGACAGACCGGTGAAATCGGCCAGTCGATGGCGGTTCTCGGCGACCTGTTCGGGGTTATCGCCCACATGACTGCCGAGGTTCAAACTGCACCAGCGTGGCAGGCTTGCACCGCCTTTTCGGGTGGTGCACAGCGCCTTAATGTGACTGGGCGCCTGCCAGACAGGCCTTAGAAGGTCCCGCTCAGAAATCATTATCTTCCAGTTCTTTGACGTGTTTTCTAAGGGCATCGATCAGCTGAACCATGTCTTCTGGCAACGGCACTTCCCAGCTCAGGGTTTCTCCGGTTTCCGGGTGCTGCAAGGTGAGCTTTCTTGCGTGCAGTGCCTGGCGATGAAACGCGGCCAATGCCTGCCGGAGCTCCTCAGTGGTGCCCTTCGGCAGGCGCAGGCGGCCACCGTAGACCGGATCGCCCACCAAGGGGTGTCGCACGTGGGTCATGTGAACACGAATCTGATGGGTTCGGCCGCTTTCGAGTTTGCAGTGAATATGGGTGTGGGCGGCGAAACGTTCGATCAGGCGATAATGGGTGACCGCTGGTTTGCCAGAGGACACCACCGCCATGCGCTTGCGGTCCTGTGGATGCCGGCCGATGGGGGCTTCGATGGTGGCACCACCGGTTAACGAACCGACCACCACCGCTTCGTATTCGCGGCCCATGGTGCGGGTTTGCAACTGATCCACCAGGGAGGTGTGGGCAATCAAGCTGCGCGCCACCACCATGATGCCGGAGGTGTCTTTATCCAGCCGATGAACAATGCCCGCCCTTGGCAGGTTCTCCACTTCCGGGGCGACGTTGAGCAACGCGTTTACCAGGGTGCCGTCGGCATGCCCTGCAGCGGGGTGTACCACCAGGCCAGCAGGCTTGTTGATGACCAACAAATGCTCGTCTTGGTAGACGATGTCCAGGGTGATGGGCTCGGCCTGCCAGGTCACCTGCGCTTCCGGCTCCGCGTCCAGATCCAGCACGTCATCCAGCATCACCTTGTCTCTGGGCTTGCGGGTTGCCCCGTTCACGGTCAGGGCTCCGTTCTTGATCCAGGACTGAAGGCGTGAGCGGGAGTGCTCGGGAATCAGTTCAGCGGCGGCCTGGTCCAGGCGTTTGTCGCTAAGTTCCGGGGGAATCTTGTAGCGGCCAGTAATTCGGTTATCGGAAGACATTCAGCCTCGTTTCGCCAGTTTCATGAGAGCAGTCCATGCCACCCCAGCGGTGGCGATGTTACGTTTCGGTCAGATTGTGCCATGAACATCCGGTAAACACTGCACATAGACAGCCTTCCCCGTTACAATGGCCAATCGACTCAAAGTTTGACCATTATACGGGATTCCGGCATGAGATCAGTTGTCCGATTACTGCTACTTTCCACAATCATTGCGCTTGCCGCTGGCTGCGCCTCCCAGAAAGACGTGGAAGTGCTGCCGGAAAAAACCTATTACGACAATGCTCGCCAGGCCATGAACTCGGGTAACTTCAATGAAGCCGAGCAGAATCTTGACGCTTTGGAAACCTACTACCCGTTCGGTCGCTATGCTGAGCAGGCCCAGCTTGACCTGATTTATGCCCGCTACCAGAACCTGGACCTCGAGGGCTCCCGGGCGGCCGCTGACCGGTTTATGCGGCTAAACCCTCAAAGCGACCATCTGGACTACGCGCTGTACATGCGCGGACTGGCATCCTACAACCTGGACATTGGCCTGGCAGCCCGATATTTCGCGATTGATGTCGCGGCCCGAAATCCAGGCGAACAGTTACAGGCCTTCAGGGATTTCTCGCAGCTACTGAATCGTTTCCCCGACAGCGAATACGCTCCCGATGCCCGCCAGCGGATGATTGCCGTGCGTAACCGGATGGCCGAACTGGAATTGCACGCGGCGCGCTATTACATCAAGCGCGAAGCCTACATTGCCGCCAACAACCGGGCTCGCTATGTGGTTGAAAACTACCCGTCATCACCGGCTGTCGAAGAAGCTTTGATTCTGCTAGCCGATACGTTCCGGTTTATGGACATCAAAAAGGGCGCCAGCGATGCCATCGCCACCCTACGCACCAACTTCCCCAGCAGCGACGCGTTTGACGAGAATGGCGATTTCCAGTCTGACCGGTTGCGGCGCCAGAACCGTTCACTCACCAACGTCATCACGTTCGGTCTGATCGGCGACGAATAAATGACGGCCGCAAAAAAGGGCCGAATGAGATGATCATCCGGCCCTTTTTTGCCTCTCACACTCTCGCCCAGCTCAGTAACCAATCTTCCAGCCATTGGTGATCGGATAACGTCGGTCCTTGCCAAAGCCTCGCTCGGTAATACGCACCCCGATGGGCGCCTGTCGCCGCTTATACTCGTTGATATCAACCAGCCGAGTGACCCGCTCCACCTCAGCTCGCTCGAAACCCTCGGCAACAATCGCTTCAGCGCTGTAGTCCCGCTCCACGTACAGGTGCAAAATCTGATCAAGAATATCGTAACCCGGCAAGCTGTCCTCGTCTTTCTGGTCCGGTGCCAACTCTGCTGAGGGCGGCCGGGTGATCACCCGCTCCGGGATCACAGGCGACAGCGTGTTGCGGTACCACGCCAAACGGAACACCAGGGTTTTCGGCACGTCTTTGAGCACATCAAACCCGCCGGCCATATCGCCATACAATGTGGAATAGCCGACCGCCATTTCACTTTTGTTGCCCGTGGTCAACACCAGGGAGCCGAACTTATTAGACAGTGCCATCAGCAACACACCGCGAAGACGCGCCTGCAGGTTTTCTTCGGTAGTATCGGGCTGAGTGCCTTCAAACGGCTGTGCAAGGGTGGCCATATACGTATCGTACATCGGCTCAATGGAAAACACGTCATAGTGAACATCAAGTGCTGCGGCCTGGGCTTCCGCATCCTCAAGGCTGGCGCTGGAGGTGTATCGGAACGGCATCATTACCGCACGAACCCGTTCTTTACCAAGGGCATCCACCGCCACCGCCAGAGTAACAGCCGAATCAATACCCCCCGACAACCCCAGCACCACCGACTTGAAGCCGTTTTTGTTTACGTAATCCCGCACGCCTGTGACAAGTGCGTTGTAGACATTGGCCTCCAGCGTAGGCTCTGGAGGCAACGGTGCCGAAACCGGCTGGCAGTGATGCTCGCAGAGGAAATCCACTGGGAACAAGCCATCCACAAACTGTGGCGCTTCAACCGCCAGAGTGCCGGAGTGGTCGTACACCATAGAGCCGCCATCAAAAACCAGCTCGTCCTGACCGCCAACCAGGTTCACATACACCACACTGACCCGGTTCTCCGAAGCTTTTCGCGCCAGCAGTGCTTTGCGCCGGACCTGCTTGTCGATATCGTAGGGCGATGCATTTAGGTTAAGGATCAACTTGGCCCCTGCAGCTGCGGCGTCTTCAAGGGGGCCGTCTTTCCAGAGGTCCTCGCACACAGTAATACCCACAGGAACCCCTTTGATAGTGAGAATCAGGCTCTCCGTGCCCTCGGCAAAGTAACGTTTCTCGTCAAATACCTGGTAATTGGGCGGGCAACGTTTGAAATACCGGCCCTTAATCTCGCCTGCTGCTATGACCACCGCTGCATTGTAGAGCAGGCCAGCGAAACGCAGCGGCACACCAATCACAATGGCCGGAGCAAGGTCTGCTTGCTGCAAATGCTGCAGGGCCTCATCGACACGCAGATCCAGGCTCGGCCTAAGCAGCAGGTCCTCAGGCGGGTAACCGGTCAGACACAGTTCCGGAAACACTACAAGATCAGCCTGGTGCTGATCATAGGCCTTTCTGGCGGCCTGAATGATCAATTCGGTATTGCCGGGAATATCCCCCACCAGAAAATCCAGTTGGGCCATAACCACCCGCAATTTGCGGGCGGAGGCTGAATCCGCAGAGGTCTTACCGGGTACCGTCATGTTCAAGGCTCCTGTAACTTGTTGCCGTTAAAAGGCTATTATAACCCCGCAAGCACCGGGATTTCTCCTGACAGACGGCAGATAACGGCACCTATGGCAACAGACACACCAAAACACTCCCCTCCCCGCTCGGCGTTCGGCCCTCCGGCACAGCGCCAGCAGACCCGATTGTTCCGAATCTACAATCACTATCGGGTAGTGATCAGCCTGATGTTGATGGGCTTGTTGTTTGTTGACCCCTTCACCACTGACATCAAGTTCCGATGGTTGGACTATTATCAGGCAGGCGTGGTTTCTTATCTTGCGATCAACGCCTTTATTGGCCTGGTCCTGTTTGCGGGCTTTCAGCCCCGGCAAAGACACATCACCCTATCCGTATTGCTCGACATCCTGGTAATGCACGCGCTATTGCTTGCCAGTACCGGCATCACCAACGGCCTTGCCAACCTCGTTATCGTTTCGGTGGCCGCCGGCAACATACTCACGCCAAGCCGGATGGGCACCTTTTACGCTGCACTGGCCGCCATTTGCTCATTAGGGATCTCCGGCTGGGCCGTGCTAGCCATCAATGAGTCCGCGGATGACATCGTGCGCGCCGGCTCTCTGGGTATTCTCTACTTCGCCGCCGCTTTTATCCTGCAGGGCATTTCCCGCCGAATGATCCGTAGCGAAGCCCTGGCATCCAGCCGGGCTAAAAGCATTGTTGAGCTCGAGCAAATCAATCAGCAGATAATACAGCGTATGCGCACGGGCATTCTGGTGCTCGACCGGTTTGGCCAGATCCGTCTCGCTAATGCAGCCGCAGAAGAGCTTTTATATGGTGCCGCAGCTGATGAAAGCGCCCCGGCGCACATGCCCCGTATACTGCCACGACCGCTTAAACGAGGACTCGAACTCTGGCTTAAAAATACCAACATGCGCATCGAACCGTTTCAGGCTTCCTCAACCTCACCCCTGCTGCAAGCAAACTTTACCCAGCTGGACCAGGAGCGGGGTGATCAGATTCTGGTGTTTATCGAGGACATGAGCAAAGTGACCCAGCAAGCCCAGCAGATGAAGCTGGCCTCGCTCGGGCGCCTGACGGCAGGCATTGCCCATGAAATCCGAAACCCTTTGGGCGCGATCAGTCATGCGGCTCAGCTGATGGAAGAATCGCCCAATCTGGATCAAGGTGATCGCAAGATGCTGGACATCATCCGTCGGCATTCCAAACGGGTGAACGGCATTATTGAGAACGTACTTGACCTGTCCCGTCGCAGGGCGGCGAAGTCCGAGCAGGTAGACGTCAAAGACTGGCTGGCGGAATTTCAGAATGAGTTTCAGCAAACTCAGGACGATGGTACCGAAACGATCATCGAGCTGTTGACCGAGAAGAACATCCCACCTGCACGATTCGACAGAAGCCAAATCGAGCAGGTTATGGTTAACCTGTGTGACAATGGGTTGCGCTACAGCAAACAGCAGACTGGGCAAAACAGGATACAATTAATCGCAGGGGCCACGCCGGATGGGCGGCGAGCTTATGTAGATGTGCGGGATTTTGGCCCGGGCATTGCCTCGGAAAACCGAAACTCGGTGTTCGAGCCGTTCTTTACCACCGACAAAGCCGGTACTGGGCTTGGCCTATACCTGGCACGGGAGCTGTGCGAAGCCAACCAGGCGCACTTGTCGCTGATCGAAGACAAACAACTTGGCTGCCGCTTTCGTATTACCTTCGCTCATCCGGGGCGAATGATATAAACCAAACACGGGCCATCGGGCGTTTGCAATTCAACAGGGAACCGAAGACGGATAATGACCAATCAAACTGCGCTGATCGTTGATGACGAACCGGATATCCGGGACCTTCTGGAAATCACTCTGGCCCGTATGGGAATTACCATCTATACAGCCCCAGACCTGACCACTGCCCGGGCGCTTCTGGAACAGCACAAACCGCAACTCTGCCTCACCGACATGAACCTGCCCGATGGAAACGGCATTGAGTTAGTGCACTGGATTCAACAAAACGCGCCTTGTACACCGGTGGCGGTAATCACCGCCTATGGCAGCATGGACACCGCTATCGAATCGCTTAAGGCCGGCGCCTTTGATTTTGTGTCCAAACCTCTGGAACTGCCCCGGCTGCGGGAGCTGGTGAACAGCGCCCTGAAGCTCTCAAAACCCGACATTCAGAAAAGCGCCGACACCGACGAACCCGGCCTGCTGCTGGGCGAATCACCCGAGTTGCGCAAACTCCGCAACCAGACCCGAAAACTGGCCCGCAGCCAGGCGCCGGTATTTATCAGCGGTGAGTCCGGCAGCGGTAAAGAGTTGGTCGCCCGAATGATCCACCTTCAAGGGCCACGAGCTGAAGGCCCGTTCGTTGCCGTCAACTGCGGTGCCATCCCCTCTGAACTCATGGAAAGCGAATTCTTCGGCCACAAGAAAGGCAGCTTTACCGGGGCCGTCGAGAACAAGGACGGTCTGTTCCGCAGCGCCGACGGTGGCACATTGTTCCTGGACGAAGTAGCGGATCTGCCCCTGGCTATGCAAGTAAAACTGCTGCGGGCGATACAGGAAAAGGCGGTTCGCCCGGTGGGTGACACCAAAGAACTCCCGGTCGACATTCGCGTGCTCAGCGCGACCCACAAAAACTTGCCAGAACTGGTACAGGAAGGCAGCTTTCGCCAGGATTTGTTTTACCGCATTAACGTGATTGAGCTCGCCGTGCCACCGCTACGGGAGCGCGCAGGCGACATTCCTGTGTTGGCCGATCACATTTTGAGAAGAATTGCGCAGGAATACGAATGCGACCCGGCCAGACTGACCGCGGCAGCTATCGAACGCTTGCAGGGCTATGACTTTCCCGGGAACGTGCGGGAGCTTGAAAATATTCTGGAGCGGGCGTTTACGCTGTGCGATGAAGATCTGATTGATGCGGCCGACTTGCATCTTGGTGGCGGCACTGTGCCAGTTGGTTCTGTACACCCCGCGCTGGATCAAAGTGACACGCAACCGGCTGCCGTCCCCGAGGGGGAGATAGATCTTGAAGGCTACCTGGAGAGCATTGAGCGACAGGCCATTGAGAAGGCGCTGGAGGCAACCCGGTGGAACAAGACGGCGGCGGCGAAGCGGCTGGGGATCAGTTTTCGGGCGTTGCGGTATCGGTTGAAGAAGTTGGGGATGGAGTGA
>NZ_JACUUB010000055.1 GCF_014859525.1 Marinobacter sp. | reverse complement strand
ACTCTAAGCACAGCTGGAATTAAATTCACAACTTTTTTCACCGGTGAACGCTGATCGGACATAACAGCGTGTTCTTTGAGCGCAGCATGTTGTTGTGAGCGATTCCTGAGAAGTCAGAAAGGCAATGGCTGGGCGACCTTTCCCGAAATTTCGAAGGCCAGGGATGGCCTGAGAGAAGCGCACACGGACGTGCTCGTAGCGGTTTGGGGAAAGGTCGCCCAGCCGTTGACCCGCCACCAAACCTCGAAGGCTAGGCGCACCCAAACGCCAAAACCGGCAGGCTAGGATAAACGAGCGCCCAACTTCAAATGCTGGGTGCCGAGCCCAGGTCGTACCCTGAAGCCGAGCGGAGAATTGCCCGAACCGGCTCCCACACGGCCGGTGCCGAAATCAGGATGTCGCGGCCCCAGAGGTCGGCCGGGTAGCCGGCTGGCACTTCGCCGAAATGGCCGACGGTGGCGCCGGCTTCCCAGGCGATCAGGCGCGCAGCGGCGAAATCCCAGGGGCTGACGTTCTCGTAGTAGATATCCAGTCGGCCGCAGGCCACCCAGCAGATGTCCAGTGCCGCGGAGCCGATGCGGCGCAGGTCGCGGCATTGATGAATCATAGCATCCAGCCGGCTCACCAGCGGTTGCAGATTATCCTTGGTGTACGGAAAGCCGGTGGCGAACAGGGACTGCCGGGGGTCTGTGGCACCGCTGTGCTGAATGGGAGTGCCGTTCAGGGTGGCGCCTTCGCCCTTGGTGGCCCGGAAGGTTTCGCCCGGGAAGGGCGCGTGTACCACGCCCACCTGCACCTGCCCCTTTTCGGCGTACGCGATGGACACCGCTACCTGGGGATGACCATAGGCGTAGTTGACCGTACCGTCGATGGGGTCGATGATCCACAGCGGGGTATCCAGCGACTCTGCCTGGGACAGGTCCGGCATGGTTTCTTCAGACAGAATGCGGTGATTCGGAAAACGTGCCCGGATGGCACCGGTGATGAATTCATCGGCCATCACATCGGCGTGGGTGACCAGCTCGGTCTGGTGCTTGTAGTCGGTGCGCAGGGTGTTCTGGTCGCGCTCGTGGCGAATCAGCTCGCCGGCCTCTTTGGCCAGGGCTTCGGCAAAGTCGGTGATTTCTTTCAGCGAAACAGAGTCAGACATGACACCCCCGGTTGTTTAATGCGTTAGGGTGTCAGTCTAACACGGTGTGGTTACAGGCTCTGTAGCCACGCCTCTATCTTGTCCATCGCCACCACCAGGCGCGGGCAGGCCTGCTTGACGAAGTCTTCTTCCAATGGCTGATCAGCATAGTCACCGCCAGCCAGTGCCAGGGCCTGGGTGCCGTCAAAGTCGACAAAGGCGAGGCGTGCGCCCATGTGGTCCGGCACAAAGCCGAAGTCACTTGAGGGCAGAATGGCCACACCGGTGTCTTCCAGCAGGGCGGTGCAGAACGCCTGGGAGGTCTTGATGTCTTTGCGGGCAAGCTGGTTCTGGACGCCGGAAAAATCCGGGAACAGGTAGAACGCGCCTTCGGGCTTTTGCACCACCGCCCCCATGTCGCTCAAACGACGATACATGTACTCACCCACCACCTTGAGTACCCGGCGGGACTGAGTCAGATACTCGTCGATGTCTTCACCACCATTGAAGGCGGTGATAGCCGCATGCTGAATCGGCGCGGCGGTGGAGGTGAAGGTTTCACTGGCAATGATCGCCATGGCGTCTTGCAAGGGGCGCAGTTCCGGCGGGAAGATAAAGGTACCCAGGCGCCAGCCGCCGGCACCCAGCCATTTGCTCATGCCGGTGCTGATGATGGTGCCTTCCGGATAGTAGCGGGCAATGGACTTGTGCCGGCCCTCAAAGTGAACCTCTCCGTAGATCTCATCAGACAACAGAATGATCTTGTATTTACGGGCCACGTTGGCGATGGCCAGCAGTTGGTCATCGGTATAAGTGCAGCCGGTCGGGTTAGACGGGTAATTGAGAATGAGGATGCGCGGACGTGAGGGATCGTCCCGACAGACGATGTCCAGCTCTTCTGCAGTCAGCTGCCAGTTGTTTTCGGCGTGGGTCGGCAGCCAGTGTACCGAGCGGCCGATGATGCGGGCCTGAGGCGCGTAAGACACCCAGCTTGGGCGCGGGATCAGCAGGTCGCCGTAATAAGCCAGCTGCAAAAGGAACAGCAGTTCTTTGGAGCCCGGGCCAATGAGCACGTCTTCCCAGCTGCAGCGCATGCGTTCGTTGCGATTGATGTAGCCGGCAATGGCTTCGCGCAGGTCTTTCAGGCCTTTGACCGGCAGGTAGTCCTTCTCGTGCGCATGTTCTTTCAGCGCGTCGACCACCCGCTCGGGTACCGGGAACGGTGACTGGCCCAGGCCCAGTTTAATGATGTCCTTGCCTTCGGCCCGCAGCTGGTTGCTCAGCTCATTGATGCGAAGGGTGGCGGAGGGCTGAATGCCCCGCACATTCAGGTTGATCGCGTAGCGGTGGTCGTTTTTGATGTCCATTGTCCCAGTCTGTTGTTGGGTGGCGATACCGGCAGTATAGGTAACCAAGCCAGACTTGTAATACGGGTGCGGATAGGCAATTGCCGAAGCTCGCAGGCTGATGGATTTTTGGCGCAATCATCAGTTTTTTTTGTCAGAAAATGTTAAGCAGGCCTCTGAGTGGCTGGTCTGGCTGATATATATTGACGTATCCGCAAGCACAAAAATAAACAGCGCGGGAGTTTGATCATGATTGCGACAACGGTTGAACCGGGCGTTTTATCTGCGGCCTCGCCTGCCGGCGAGTCTTTTAAGCAGGTCTTGCTGGTGGACGATCATGCCCTGTTTGCGCAGGGTCTTGCAGGGCTCATTCAGCAAGAGGGGCTGGCCGAGTCCGTTGTCATCGTACCATCAGTGGAAGCTGCGACCGATAGTCTGTTACATCGCCAGGACTTTGATCTGGTGCTGCTGGATCTGGCGTTGAATGGTGAGGTGGGGTTGTCGTTGTTTGCCAGGCTGTCAGGCCAAGACGCGCTGCCGCCGGTGGTGATTATTTCCAGCAGTGATGATGAATGCACGGTTCGCGCCGCCCGTGCGGCCGGGGCCAAAGGTTTTCTGGCCAAGTCTGCCAGCCGCGCTGCTCTGATTCGAATGATGCGAACCATTCTTCAGGGGCGGGGGTACTTCCCCGGTGGTGTGGCTCCACTGAATACCGACATTCCGTTAACGCCGAGGCAGCTGGAGGTGCTGTCACTGCTGGCTCAGGGCTTCCCCAATAAACGCATTTGTCAGAGCCTCGACCTGACCGAACACACCGTCAAAACCCACCTCAAAGCGATCTTCACACAGCTTGCCGTGCACAACCGAACCGAATGCGTTAACAAGGCCCGGCGTCTGGGCTGGCTTTAGCCGGCAGTTCGACCCAGAACACACAACCTTGCTCTGGTTCTGAATCCACGCCACAGCGGCCGTGCATCAGGCTGGTCAACTCCCGAACGATGGTCAGTCCAAGCCCCAATCCCGGAGGAGGGTTTTGGCTGTGGCCGCGCACATAAGGCTGAAAAAGCTGATCGTTGAGTTCCGTTGGCAAGCCCCGGCCATTGTCTTCAACCGACAATCTCAGATAGCTGCCAGCACTCTCAACCGCTATGCAGATGGTATCGCAACCGCTATGTTCGGCAGCATTGGTGATCAGGTTTTGCAATATTCGCTGCAGCAGGCTGGGATCGGCCAGAACAGCCTGACTGGCGTCGCATTCCGTGAAGTTCAGGCGAATGCCCCGGCTGGCGAGAATGCTCGCCATCCTATCGTGGATATCTTGCAGGATGTTCTGCAAATGCACCGGCTGGATCTCCGGCTGAATCATGCCCTCATTCAGGCGGGCGCTGTCGAACACCGTTTCAAGCAATCGGCGAAGTTGGAAAACGGTGTCTTTAAGTTGAACAACCACCGTCTTTTGACGGTCATCAGCATGCTCAGGCCTGAACGTTTCCAGGGTCATGTCGATGGCGTTCAGTGGCTGGCGCAAATCGTGACTGGCCGCAGTGATCAGCTGGGTTTTGCGTCGGCTCTCATCTGCGGCTGACTGGTGCATCAGGTTCAGTAGCTGACGGTCCAGAAAATGAGCCCGATGGCGGTACTCGCTGATCCAGGCTCCAACCATACCGATGACGTTGGCGGTCATCAGAAAGAACCCATTGGTCATGGTGTTTGTCATGGGTGTACCCGCTGACCATTCGGCCACAAGATAAGCGCCAACCAGAAGAGCGGACGCCAGTGACGCCGACAGGAACGGCAGGCCCATGGCAAAGTACCCAAACATCAGAATCAGGATCATCCCTTCGTAAGGCAGGGGATAAGCCTGTTGCCGGGCTACCAGAATGATGGCAATAACACTGAGTCCGCCACCAAGGTAAGCCAGGGTATAGAGTTTCTCGAACGCCTGATCCGAAGGGCTGGTTCGATAGGCAAGCCAGAGCGTGATGGCAATGATCGGGCAGGAGACGGTTAGCCTTATGGTGGCGGTGATTCGGGCCAGTTCCGGCGGCAATGTCAGCGCGTCGACCGCAGCGTAAACCAGGAATATCAGCAACCCGGCTAAGGAGACCAGCCGTGCCCGTTGCCGGATCATGGCTGAGCGCGATAGTCGGTAGGGGCCTTCCAGTGGCGGAGCAAAACGCAGAGAGGCAAAACCAAGGGCTTGCTGGTGTCTGATCTGGTCGGCCTTCATGTCGGGTTCCGGCAGTAATAGTCACCCGATTGTAATGCGCTGCGGTACCCGAGAGCCACAGCGCATTACCATCAGCTTTGATCCAGCAGCTTCAGGCGTGCCCAGGTCTGTTCCTGCTCGTCAGGAAAGTGTTGTTGCAGTAGTTCTTCACGATGCTGTTGCCGTTCCGCATCGACCAGGCCTGCAGTTGTGGTGCTTTGCAGCGCCTGGTCGAAACTCTGGAAGCGTTGGTCGAAGGCTTCGCGTTGCTGCAGGTAGTTCACGACACCGGCAACACTCTCCTGGTCCAGGCCAAGGTCTGACAGCTTTTGGCCAGCGGCCTCAGGCGAGGATGCTGTCTCAACCGCCAGTACTCGTTCCTGATGCTCAAGGGTGCTGTCTTGCAGGCGTTGCTCGGTCTGTCTTAATGCCTCGGGCAGCTGATTCCGATGCCAGTCCATCAAGGCCTGTTTGCCGCTGTCGGTAAGGTCTGAGCGTTGCTGAACCGCCAGAGTCGCCAAAGTGTATTCGCTGTAGGCTTCTTCCATGCCGAAGAATGCCTGCCTTGCCTCGGGCTCAAACGTCTCTCGCCTCAAACCCTTCAGCTGCGCCAACGCATTTCCCAGCGCGGCAAGCTGGTAGGCCGGGTCGAATTGCCGGCTCGGGTCGAGTTCGGTTTGCATAACCGTCAGCGATGCCTGCTTGTAGGCAAGGTATTGGTCGAGCAGTGCGAGGGCGTCATGGGCGGCGCTCTCTGGCAGGTGCTGCAGCGCCATTTGCTGAATCTGGCCAATGGCGGTCTCGGGTGAGACTTCGCCTACGGTGTTAAGGAAATAATCGAAAAAATCCCGGACCTCCAGGCTCAGAATCAGGCGTCCGCTGGCGTCAGCCTGTAATGCGCCGTCAATGTCGGTGCCTTCGAGTGAAGAAGCAAACGGAGTGTTGCCAAGTGAGGATGGAGTGCGGTGTTCAGGCACCGGCTGGGTCATTTGTTGCGATGGTGGTATCACTGACGTTTCGGTGATGCTTGTGGGTGCGGAGCTCGGAGGGGCCGTGACCTGCTCAGCCATCTTTGGTGGCGCACTGAGGCCCCACCAAAGACCACCGCCAGCCACCAGGGCCAGCAGTGCTCCGGGAACCAGCCACCGACCTGTTGCGATGGTTCTTCTGGTCATAATTGCCTTACAAGCCTCGATTCTTCAAACGGTTGGCATGGCTGCGATACAAGCTGACCGGGTTGGTCCAGAGTGAGCGAGCTCCGAGCAGGTGGTTGATCGCATCAACGTGGTTCATGTCGTAGTGCGTGCCGATTACGTTACCCATCATGCTAGAGCACACACCCACCAGGCCGTCGCTCGGCTCTCTGCCAAAGGCGAGTGAGGTCACGGCCAGGAACGGGTCGGTAATATCGAACACGTTGGTCAAGATGCCCCGGCCGGTCCAGGAGAAGAATTTGATCTTGTTGCCGTTGATCCAGACATCTTCGTCTGTGCCGGCGCAGGCGTTGCGATTGACGCCTTTCCAGCCAAGTGCGTTGTTCAGGTTGGTGGTTCCGGGCGTGGTCAGAGTTTCCAGAGCGGCAAGACCGTCTTGTGAGTTATTAGAGCCTGACAGCGCATTGATCAGACCACCGAGGGCGTTGGCGATGGTATCCGCGCCGCCTTCAACATAGCTGCCCGGGGGGAGGATGCCCCGAACCACGTCTGCGACTTTCGAGCCTTTGTTGACACCGTTGATAGAGGTTACAGAGGCAATGCGATGAGGGATGAGTGCCGCAGTGACCCGAGATGTGGGTGCGCCCTGGCTGTGTCCCATCAGGTTGACTTTGGCATGGCCGAGGCCGTTCACATAGTTGGCCAGCTGTTGGCCGCGCTGCTCGCTGCTGTTCACAAACGAGACGCTGGCGGTGTAAACCCTGGCGCCGCTGCGTTCGAGGTTCCAGGGGATGGTGTGGAAATAATTGACCAGACCACCAATGGTGTTAAAACCGGTAACACCATGTACCAACACGATCGGATGTTGGGTCTGAGTATAACTGGCGTGGCTCATCATTGAGAAAACCAGCATGAGGGCCGTGGCCATCAGCCTGAAAGGCATGGCGTAACGCATAGGTGACTCCTGTTGTTTTTGTTTGGTTGTCGTAATGCAGCACAGAGTATTGCGGACCAGGGTGGGCGGCTGTAATCACCCATTTGGGTGAGGCTGGGTCAAAGTGGGTTAAGCTGGCACAAAGCGTGGTCAGTCAGAGTTCAGAATCGGTGGGGTTCCAGCTCCATCTGCAGGATGTTGCGGCCGAGCATGATAATCCGCCCGGTGTAACGTTCTTCACCCGTGGTGGTGAAGTCAAACAGGAAGCGGCGCCATACCCGGAGTTTGCCGTGCTGGTCGCGTTTGAACCAGAGCCCGCGCAGATACACAGCATCATCGAGCAGCAGCACGTCCATAGTCTTGCAGTAGCGTTGTGTTGCCTGCAAAACAAAATCCTTGATGTCTTTGGCTCGCCACCAGTACCAGACGGTAAAGCCGGCAACGAAGAGCCAGAAAAGGGTTCCGAGAGTCAAGGTGCTGACGATCCTGGTGATTGCGTTAATGAAACCGGTTAACTCAACCGATGGATCGTCAGACTACCTTATTGTGCCGGTTCGGGAAATTGCTGTTTGCCAGAGATCGAATTCACCAAAACCCAACGGATGAACCTGTCGCGCCGCTGTCAGTGGCTTCCGGCATTTACCTTGTCCTTGCCGCTGAGTTCACCTTTCGCGTTTTCGTCTTCCGTAGAACCCTGGTGATCACGGCCCAGCAGGATGTAGAACGCAGGTAGCACGAACACGGTGAACAAAGTGCCAATGCCAAGGCCGGCACTGATGGTCAGGCCGATAGCAAAGCGGCTTTGTGCGCCAGGGCCGGCGGCGAGCAACAGCGGTACCATGGCGAAAATCAATGCCAGAGAGGTCATGATGATCGGACGTAGCCGGATAGCTGCGGCTTCGATCACGGCGTTTTCCTTGCTCAGTCCTTTCTCTTTCTGCAGCAGGTTAGCGAATTCCACAATCAATATGCCGTTCTTCGATACCACACCAATCAAGGTGATCAGCCCCACCTGGGTGTAGATGTTCATCGAGGCAAAACCCAGCACGATGAATGCCATGGCGCCAGCCACTGACATAGGCACAGAGACCAGAATGATGAATGGATCGCGCCAGCTTTCAAACTGCGCCGCCAGCACCAGATAGATCACCAGCAAAGACAGGAAGAAGGTCACCATCAGTGCGCTGCCTTGAGTGGCCAACTGGCGAGACTCGCCGGTATAGTCAAAGCTGAAGCCCTGAGGGAACACCTCCGCTGCGCTCTGCTCTATGAAGTCCATGGCGGTGCCCGCGGCGACGCCCGGCATGACCACGCCTTGAAGTGTCAGGGAGTTCAGCTGGTTGAACTGGGTCCGGTTGGATGGTTCTACTTCTTCACTGAAACTGACCATGCTGGACAGCGGCACCAGCTGACCGTTGCCGGCCCGGATGTAGTAATCGTCCAGAGCCTCCCTGCTGGCGCGGAAGTCGTTGCCCACCTGAGGGATGACCTGGTAGGAGCGCCCTTCCATGTTAAACCGGTTGATGTAGCCGCCGCTGAGCATGCTGGCCAGTGACTGGCCCACATCGCGCATGGACAGGCCCAGGTCTGCCACCCGGTCGCGATCGACGTTGATGCGGGTAACCGGTTTGTCGAAGTTGATGGATTTTTGCAGGAACATGAAGTTGCCGCTCTGCATGGCTTTACCCAGCAGGTCATCTGCGACTTCGTCCAGCTGCTCGTAACTGGCACCGGTGGTGATCACGAACTGGAAGGGTAGTCCGCCACCAGAGCCGGGTAGCGCCGGCAGGGGGAAGACTGCCGTCTGCAAACCGGTCACCTTCTTGAGCTCTGCATCCAGTTGGGGTTGCACCTCAAACTGGCTGATCTCACGTTCGCTCCAGGGTGCCAGTTTGAAGCCGCCGAACACGGCGTTCGGGCTGGTGACGCCCAGAATCATGAAGTCCTCGTTGTAGCCAGGCACCTCCGACATACGCTGCTGTACTTCCTGGCCGTGATCGAACAGATAGTCGAGCGTTGACGTTTCCGGGCCCAGGCCCTGATAGAACAGGATGCCCTGATCCTCAGTCGGTGCCAGTTCGTTCTGGCTCATCATCACCATGAAGTAGATCGACCCCAGAACCACCACTGCGAAAAACACCACCACAGATTTGGTTTGCATCAAAGAGCTGAGCGCCCGTGTGTAGCTATTGGCCAGGCCGTTGAAGGTCTTTTCCACCAATACTTCAAAACGGCCGGGATTGCCGTGAGGTTTGAGTACCTTGCCCGACAGCATCGGTGACAGCGTCAGCGCCACGATCCCGGAGATCACGACGGTGCCGGCCAGCGTGAAGGCAAATTCAGTGAACAGAGAGCCGACCAGCCCGCCCATAAAGCCGATGGGCGCGTAAACCGCCACCAGCGTTGTGGTCATGGCGATGATGGGTGTGGCCATTTCGCGGGCACCGTTCAGAGCGGCTTCAAATCGGGATTCACCCTGTTCGATGTGCCGGTGTACGTTCTCTACCATGATGATGGCATCGTCCACTACCAACCCGATGGCGAGGACCATTGCAAGAAGCGTCAGCAAGTTCAGTGAAAAACCGAACATCAGCATGATGAAAGCACCGCCAATCAGCGACAGTGGGACGGCCACCGAGGGCACGATGGCTGCCCGGATGGAGCCCAGGGACAAGAACACCACCACCAGCACAATCAGCATGGCTTCAAGCAGGGTGGCAATAACTTCGTTGATCGAGTCTTCGATAAAGTCCGAGGCGTCGTACGCCAGGCGCACGTCCAGCCCGCTGGGCAACTGACTTTCGATATCGGGCAACTCATCTTTGACCAGCCCGGCCACGGTCAGCGGGTTGGCGCCGGGGGCCAGTTCAATGGCGACGTAGGTGGCAGGTTCGCCTTTATAAAGGGCCAGTTGATCGTAGGTCTGTGAGCCGAGCTCCACTTCGGCAATGTCCCGCAAACGAATCAGTGTTCCGTTGGCCTGCTTGACCACCAGGTTACGAAAAGCCTCGGGATCGGCAATGTCTGTGTCGCTGGTCAGGCTGATTTCGGTGTACTGGTCACGGGTGCTGCCCACGGCGGCCTGATAGTTGTTTGCGCGCAGTTTGTCTGCCACTTCCACCGGCGTCAGGTCGACGGCCGCCAGCCGTTCCGGGTCGAGCCATACCCTGAGGGCAAACGTGCGGCCCAGCAACTGCGCTTTGCCTACGCCCGCCAGGGCCTGCAGTTTTGGCTGCACGACGCGCGTCAGGTAATCAGTGATTTGGGGCACTTCCAGATCGGTGCTGAAGAACGCAATGTACATCAGGGCGTTGTCGTCCCCGGTGCTGGAGGTGATCACCGGGTCTTGTGCGTCTTCCGGCAGTACGTTGCGTTGACTGGCGACTTTAGCCTGGATCTCGGCAAGTGCCGCGTTGGCATCGTAGTTCAGGACCATCTTGGCTTCTATCGTTGACACACCCTGGGAGCTGGTGGATGTCAGATAGTCGATGCCACTGGCTTCAGCAATGGCCTGCTGCAGTGGTGTCGTAATAAAGCCTTTAATCAGGTCTGAGCTGGCCCCGGGGAAGGCGGTGGTTACCGTCACCGTGGTGCTCTCCAGTTTCGGATACTGCCGAACTTCCATTTCCATGGCTGCTCTGGCGCCGAGCAGAAGGATCAGCAGGCTGACCACCGTAGCCAATACTGGCCGATGAACAAAAATGTCAGTGAAGCGCATTACTCAGACGCCTCCTGCTCAGGCTCGTCCTGTATCTCTACCCGCTCACCGGCACGCAGCCGCAGCAGTCCCTTGGCAACCACCGTTTCTCCGGCCTCAAGGCCAGACAGAATCGCAGCGCGCTGATTACGTACTTCGCCGGTGGAAACGCTTCGGCGATTCACGATCAGTTGGCCCTCGTCGTTTTCTTCGACCACGAACACGAAGTTGCCATAAGTGTTATAGGAAATGGCGGTTCTGGGTAAGGTTACTACTTCGTTGTCCCTCGGCTGTCCGGTCAGAATGCTGGCAAACATACCCGGGCGCAGTTTGCTGTCTTCGTTGTCCAGGGTAGCCCGGATGCGAACCGTGCGGGTTTCCGGGTTGACCGACGTGTTGATGGCGCTGACTTCGCCCTTGAACTGGCGATCGGGAGCCGCCGCGACGGTGACGGTAACCGGATAGCCCCGATCCACATTGGGCAGGTACTTCTCCGACAGGGTGTAGTCCACGTAGATCGGGTGCAGCATATTGATCTCTACGATCGGAGTGCCGGTGGCGATGTACTCACCCTGGTCCACCATGCGAATGCCCAGGTTGCCGTCAAACGGCGCACGAATCACCTTCTTGCTGAGCTGGGCCTCGGCCTCATTGACCCGGGCTCGGGCGGCATCGTAGTTGGCCTTGGATTCATCGTACTGGGATTGCGATACGGCTCGTTTTGGCAGCAGATCTGAGATCCGCTTGAATTCCTGTTCGGCCAGCTGGGCTTCTGCACGCCGGGTGCGCAGGGCCGCCTGGTCGATGGCAGCATCCAGGCGAATCAGGATATCGCCCTTTTGAACTGCGTCTCCGGATTCAAAATCGATACTCTCAATAACGCCCGGCACCTCATTCGCCACCTCAATGCCGTTGATGGCGGTGACACTGCCGACGGCTTTGATACTGGGCTGCCAGTTTTCTGTGGTGGCTTCGGTCACTGAAATGATGGCCGGTGGCTGGGGTTGAGAGAACATCTCCTGCATCTGGCCAAATTCGTAAAATTTATAGCCGAAGATGCCGCCTAAAACGACACCCAGAAAAACGATGACGATGACAAAACGGGATGCGGTGCGCATAAATGATTTCCTGGGGCTAGGGTTCCTGATACTGATACAGTCGCTGTGATGGGCAGGCTGACAGCTGTCCTTGCGAATCAGAAGATGGCAATTGTGGAGACATTCACCGGCAGAATGTCGATTTACCAACAACAAATAGGATGCTACAAAAAGAGCTTGCGTTTGTCATTAGTTTGCCGCCGAAACACGGTATATCTAATGCCTTTAACACTACGGGTGGGTGGCCAATTCAGATCTTGGTGGTTGCCTGAATAATCCCGGGTTTCTCGAAAAAAATACAAGCCTGTTATTCTCACATGATTAAAGGAAAGGATGGGGAGTAGGAATGCAGCTGATTCTCGGTCTGGCGCTGGCCGCCGCCGTGTTTGTGATCCTGAAAAAGTGGGGCGCGTTGTCGCCGGCGCGCCAGAAAGCCGCGGTCTGGAAAATGGTGTTGGTGGTTGGTGGTGCCTTGCTGTTGTTTATGGTGCTGACCGGGCGGGTGCACGTTTTGACCGCGGCGGTTGCTGCGGTTATTCCGCTGTTGCGCAGGTTGCCAGCGTTGTTGAAGTTTGCCCCTATGCTTCGGCGGGCCATGGGCGACAAAGCCGCGCCTGGTGGCAGAGAGCAGGCGCAGGCAGGTGACAGCGCCGTCGCCCGCACCGCCATGACCGAACAGGAAGCCTGCGACATTCTGGGAGTGCAGCCCGGATGTACACGGGAAGAAGTGACAGCGGCCCATCGCCGATTGATGCTCAAGGTTCATCCAGACCGGGGCGGTAATGATTATCTGGCAGCCAAACTCAACGAGGCTCGTGAACTCCTGCTGGGTAAAGGCCGCACCTGATCAGGGCAGAATATCGACTCTCACATCCACCGACAGGTTTTCAGAGCGGTTGCCGGTTACCCGATAGGTAATGCCATCCTGGCGCTGGCTGTTTGAGGTACGAGTGCCGCCGAGTGACACCCACTGCCCGGGTTCGACTCGGCGAATCGTCATCAGGGCCTCTGTTTCGTAACCAGGCATAGCTGCCGGATCTTCTTCAAAAGACACAATGTTCAGCTCAACGGCCTGGTCGGAGATAGCCTGCGGAGTAACCACAAAGCCGCTGCGGGTCTCCACCTGCTCCAAAATCACCGCTGGATTGCGCCCACCTTGCAACGCGATGGGCAGGGTGCGCACAGTGCCGGAGGTAATGTGAGCAGACTGACCATCCTGAACCACCAGTTGCCGTTCGGTGCTGGACTGAGTGCTGATGGTGCGGCGCTCAATATTGGCACCGGCCCGGTCGCCCGATAGTGTTACGCCTCCCCCGGATTGTTTGCCACCGATATCCTGACGGTAGCGCACGCTGATGCGCATCTGCACCGGGGGAACGTCAATCGATTGAATCAGCATGCCGATCTCATCGAGCATGTCTGGCTGCCCACGCACGACGATTTGCTGGCCACGCGCGCTGACAGACACCGGAGCCTGCTGATACAGCTCCTTGATCTGGCTGGCGACATCGGCTGAGGCGCGGTTATTGAGCTGATACACGCGGGACTCCGGCTGAGCAAAGGCAGGGGTTGAAGGCAATGCCAACAGCGCGGTTAACAGGGCGATCAGTAACGGGAGTGTTGGGCGTCGTGTCATCTGGGCCTCCGGAGCCGCGTCTTTTGGACCCGCAAAAATAATCCGGATTGCGGGTTGCCAATCTGAAAACCACGGGGTTATAGTGAAAAGCATGAAGACCACACACGCAGCCTGTCAATTGAATGTTCTGCAAGCTTTCGGTGAACAACTGAAGGCCGCAGGCTCTGCGGTGTATTTTTGGTGGTTTGGTTATGGCTTTTATTTTAGCCAGAGCCCGGGCCGCCCGTAAGATCTTCATCGACCGAACATAGCGAGGAAGGCAGCCCGGCAAGCAACCCAGGCTGCCACCGGACTCCAAAAAGCCCCGACTGGTAGCCCAGCCGGGGCTTTTTTGATTCTGACACAGGGAAACGAGAACACAGATATGAACATGCCGCTGAAATCCGAAACGCTGGGCGAGCAAATCGCAAGCGCCTGCCAGCATCGCCAGGAAACCACGCTGCCCACTGCCGCTGAGCTGCGCGAGCAATTTCCTGCCGATGGCCATCTGGTCCGGGCCATTGCCGGTTACCGTGACCAGATCCGGAATGTGTTGCACGGACACGACGACCGTACCCTGATTGTCATGGGCCCGTGTTCGATCCACGATGAGCAGGCTGCGCTGGATTACGCCACTCGATTGAAAAAACTCGCGGATGACGTCAGTGGTCAATTCCTGATTGTGATGCGTGCCTACCTGGAAAAACCCCGAACCACGGTCGGCTGGAAAGGTCTGCTGTACGATCCGGAACGCACCGGACAGGGTGATCTCAAGCTTGGGCTTGAGCGTTCTCGCAAACTGTTGCTGGCACTTTCCGAATTAGGCCTGCCACTGGCAACTGAAGCATTGAGCCCGTTCATGATGGATTACCTGGGTGACCTGGTGAGCTGGACCGCCATCGGTGCCCGCACCACCGAATCCCAGATCCACCGGGAAATGGTTAGCGGCCTGCCCATGCCTACCGGTTTCAAGAACGGCACCGATGGTGGCATTACCGTTGCCAGCCATGCCATGAAGTCTGCCTCGCACCCGCATCATCACATGGGTATTTCCCATAACGGCGCACCGGTGATGATCTCCACCGCCGGTAACCCGGACACCCATCTGGTGCTTCGCGGTGGCCGGGGCGTGACCAACTACGATGAACTGAGCATCGCGAAGGCGGTTGCAGAACTGGAGAGCGCCGGTCTGTCCACGGCGGTGATGGTAGACTGCAGCCACGACAACGCCTGTAAACAGGCGGAACGGCAAATGGACATCGCCCGGGACGTGATGGCCCAGAAGCACAACGGCAACCGGCACATCAAGGGCCTGATGCTGGAGAGCTTCCTGGAATTCGGCCGGCAGGACGACGGCGAGAGCCTGGTTTACGGTTGTTCGATTACTGATCCATGCCTGAGCTGGGCACAGACGGAGGCTCTGATCCGATCACTGTAGACAGCAACAGTTGCCCGGCCAGAAGCACCAGGATGCCCCCCATGGCCCTGTCGAGCCAGTGTCCGAAACGGTTGAAACCCCGGCGGACACGGGGGTGGGTAAAGAATATCGCGACCAGGGCAAACCACAGGCCGGTGGCGAAAGCCATATAAAGCCCATAGCCCGCCTGCAGCAGCACCGGGGTACCGGGGTTGATGATGACCGAGAACAGAGATACGAAAAACAGCGTGGCCTTGGGGTTCAGGACATTGGTCAGAAAGCCGAGCCGGAACGCCGCCCAACCGGTTTGCCCGCGGCTACCTTTGGCCTCTACATGAAGGCCGCCGGGTTTGGCGCGCAGGCAATGCCAGGCAATCCACAACAGGTACAGGGCACCCACCACCTTCAGCACGGTGAACAGAACCACCGACTGCTGAATAATGAAACCAATGCCCAGCAATGAATAACCCACGTGCAGCAAGATACCGATGCCAATGCCGGCTGCGCTCAGCAAGGCATTACGCCGGGACTGGGTAAGCGCCTGGCGCAGCACGATAGCGAAATCCGGGCCGGGGCTTGCCACCGCAAGTAAATGAACCAACGCCACGGTCATAAATTCCAGCCAGTAATTCTGCACCTGAGATCTCCGGATAGTGTGATTGCCAGGCTGGCGCGTTGAATGCAAACCCCAAGTTTAAGGGGATTTTTTGCCGGTTTCACCTGTCAGGTAATGATAAGGTTTCTATACTTTCAGTTGAACTGCCGAATTCTAGCTTACCGGGAGGCTAAATGAACAAGCGTGACGTGGATGTGGCGATTATTGGTGCCGGCACCGCCGGCATGGTGGCGTATCAGCGGGTTCGTAAAGCCACCGACAACGTGGTGTTGATCGAGGGTGAGCAATACGGCACCACCTGCGCTCGGGTCGGTTGCATGCCCAGCAAACTGCTGATTGCCGCCGCCGAGCGGGCCCACGAGATGCGAACCGCCGGTGAATTTGGGGTGCTGGCGGGCGATGTGCGCGTCGATGGGTGCCTGGTGATGGAGCGGGTGCGCACAGAGCGGGACAACTTTGTGACGCCGGTGGTTCGCTCTGTGGAAAAACTGCCGGAAGAACACCGGCTGATGGGGCATGCCCGTTTTGTCGACAGTCACAGGTTGGTGGTGGGCGACCATACAGAAGTGCATGCCGATCGGATCATTATCGCCACCGGTTCCCGATCGAATGTGCCGGGCATGCTGAAAGAAGCCAAAGATCGCCTGATCGTGAACGACGATGTCTTTGACTGGCAAGACCTTCCCGATTCCGTGGCGGTGTTTGGCCCTGGTGTTATCGGTCTGGAACTGGGCCAGGCGCTGAGCCGATTGGGCGTGCGGGTTCGACTGTTTGGTGTCAGTGGAGGCATCGGCGGTCTGCAGGACGAGAAGATCCGAGACTGTGCCATCAGGATCTTCGCAGAGGAACTGACACTGAGCCTGACGGCTGAGACTCGTCGGGTTGAACGCACCGACGATGGCGTACGGATCACCTGGCTGGAGGATGGCAAAGAACACGAGGAAACCTTTGACTACCTGCTCGCGGCCACCGGTCGTCGTCCTAACGTGGATAATATGGATATTCAGAACGCCGGGATTGAGCTGGATGACCGGGGTATGCCGGAGTTTGACCCCTACACCCTGCGCTGCGGTGACAGTCATATTTTCATTGCAGGTGATGTGAACAATCACAGGCCTTTACTGCACGAGGCCGCAGACGAAGGCCGCATTGCCGGCGATAACGCCGCCGCCTGGCCAGAGGTGCGCACCGGGTTGCGCAAGACACCGCTGGCGGTGGTGTTCTCTGACCCCCAGATTGCCTCGATAGGGCTGACCATTCATCAGGTGGACGAGAAATGCCAGGGCTGCTTTGCCACAGGCGAGGTGAGTTTCGAGAATCAGGGTCGCAGTAAAGTCATCGGCAAAAACCGCGGGTTGCTCCGGGTGTATGGTGAACATGGCAGCGGTCTGTTTATGGGGGCAGAAATGCTCGGGCCGGCGGCGGAACACCTGGCTCACCTGTTGGCCTGGTGCGCCCAGAAGCGGATGACGGTGAGTGAAATGCTGGACATGCCTTTCTATCACCCGGTGATCGAGGAAGGGTTGAGGACGGCCTTGAAGGACCTGAACAGAAATCTCAGGCTGGGGCCAGAGCCCGTCCAAGGCTGCATGGACTGCGGGCCCGGGGTATGAATCGGCCCGCTTCGTTGATAGCCGGCTCTACCATAGCGATCAGACTACCGATGAAGATGTCGCCGGTCAGCTAATACGCCACAGAGCAAGCCACGTCAAAGTGAGTCATCGCAACGGTGTTCAAGCTTTGATAGAAGCGTTCTATGACTTTTTGGGATTCGATATAATCTCATGCTATCGAAGGCATTGAACAACTAAACTTCTGCTATTCATGCTTACTCGTTACCGTAGTAACAGAATCAACCCAAACGCGAATCAGGAGGTTCAACATGGGTAAGAATTTCATTGGTCTCGACACCGAGAAAACCCGGAAGCTGGCGGATTCACTTAACGAACTGCTGGCCAACTACCAGATCTTTTACATGAACGTGCGCGGTTACCACTGGAACATCAAGGGTGATAACTTTTTTGAACTGCACGCCAAATTCGAAGAGCTGTACGACGACCTGCTGTTGAAGATCGACGAGATTGCCGAACGGGTACTGACCCTGGGCCACCGCCCGTCCCACGCCTACAGCACCTACATCGAAACGTCTGACGTGCCGGAGCGTAAAGACGTTGCCGACGGTAAAGAAGCCGTTGGCAACATCGTGGAGAGCTTTGGTAAGCTGATTGCCAAACAGCGTGACCTGCTGAGCCTGGCAGGAGAAGCCGACGACGAAGGCACCGCCGCACTGATGAGTGACTACATCGCGCAGCAGGAAAAAACCGTGTGGATGTACCGGAGCTACCTGGGGCAGTAATCCTTCGCCCGAGTTTGCTCTGAGCCTGTGGCGGTGCAATGCCGCCACAGGCTGTTCACACAACTGTCACCGCTCTGCCTTATTTCCTTCCCGATTCTGTCACAGCCATGACATAGGTTTCTTTGCTACCGAGTTAG
>NZ_JACUUB010000150.1 GCF_014859525.1 Marinobacter sp. | reverse complement strand
GGGTCAGACCCACGAGCGTTTTGAAGCCAGGGGTCAGACCCACGTGCGTCTTTGGGCCTTAAGGCCGCACGGGGGTCTGACCCCCCAAACTCCGAAGTTTAAAAATCAATAATGCGGCGGCGGAGTCTCATCCTCCTCCGCCTTGATATTCGAAGGCGCCATATCCTTCAACTGCTTGTGCATTAACCGCTTCGCCTCCCACAGTTCCCGAAGGTCCATTTCCTGCTTGGCCACCTGCTCGCTCAGGATGTTAATTACGTCATCCTGGAACGCAAGTCGCATTTCCAGTTCCGCGAGCCGGTCTTCGAGAGTGTTTTTGCTCATGAGGTTTAGTCAGTCCTTTCGGTAATCTGGTATCATGCCGCCTTTTACCGCCATTATCGTTGGCGGCGTTCATTGGCCGGGCATGCCATGTTACCCGATGTCCGGCTTTTTATCGTTAGTGTTCATTATGGAGAATATTCAGCCAATGCGTAATCCAGCCAAAGCGATCCGCCTTTCCCTTATGATCGCCATTCCGGCACCTCTGGTACTGTTCCTGTTGCTGTCCGTTACACCGCAATTCCTCGCCGCCCTGAGCGCTGGCAACATCGCTGAAGCACTCGGCAGCGTTGGCGGGCTTGCCGCCTATCTGATTGCCTTTGTTGTATTCGGCATCACCGGCTTTTTGACCGTGGCGCTTGCAACCAAACAGCCAAAACCGGCAGCAGCTCGCACACAAAGCCGCCCCGCACGCGCCAGCCAGCAGAGCAACGTTTACGACGATGACGAAGAAGACGACTTTGACGACACCACGCCAGAAGGCGATGAAGAAGGCTCCGTTAAATGGTTCAACGTCAAAAAAGGCTTTGGCTTTATCGTCCGCGACAGTGGTGACGAAATCTTTGTTCACTTCCGCGCCATTCGTGGCCGTGGCCGCCGTGTACTGCGCCAGGGTCAACTGGTCCGGTTCAACGTGGTTGAAGCCGACAAAGGCCTGCAGGCAGACAACGTGTCTATACTGAGCGAATAAACGACCCCTGCAGAACACAAAAAGGCAGCCGTTACTGGCTGCCTTTTTGTTTGCCTGATCGTTTAATCACCCACTAATTCCAAACGACCTGCTGTTCTCCCCGGTGATCTAATCGCCACCATTTGTCTTCTTCAACCGGCTCACCCTCTTTCCAGTCACCCGGACTGCATCGAATTTCGGTCTCTACCGCCCTCCAGGCACTACGGGCACACTCCAGATCGGTGCTCCAGGGTAACTGCGCCCCTTCAATCACCAGCGAGGTGAACCGTTTACCAAAGGCTCCGGGGTACAAGGTAATGCGAAGCCGCTCACCGCCGTAAAATGCCGTACCTTTCATCACTGCAGACACATCGCCATCATCCAGCTCTAGCTGGTCTAACTGGCCCTCAAGCCATCCGGATACAGCGCCCGGCCTGAGATCACGAATGTAAATTTCCAGATCCTGCACCCGAGGAATCTCCCTGCTGTTGGTCACAATGCAGCACATAGTGAACCGGCCCGGGCCTGGCTGCAACCCATCGTTCAAGTTCCTTGCGAAGGTCCTCAACCAGCAACCGACGCAAGGCTCCCGAACGCTTGCGTTCATGCCAGACGACCTCAGCAGCCGCCTGCTCAACTTCCAACACGCGCATCGCATCTTCAGCCACCTGCCACTGCTCTCCCCTGGCCATGGCCACCAACGATTGCCGGCGGAGTGTCTCATGCTGCGCAGCCCCGGCCACACCCTCCAGCGGCCCGCGACTGGCAAGCATATCCAGCCGGGCGGCAGTTCTCTGGCACCATTCCAGCATCGCTCCCGGAGAGGCAACGCATTGGCTCCGGCACGATGCGGCAAACTCCACTGCCCCCGGTGACAACTGAACATTCCAGCGCTTCTCTATGGCCGGTTGATGGGCCATCAAAATCGCCATACGTTGCATCACGCTGATACCGGGCATCGACATAATGTCCAACTCACGCCCTAGCAGAGCAGACAATCGGCGTTCATCCTTATGCTCCCGGGAATCGCCACCAGCCGCCAGCAAGAGCATCGGCCCCTGCCACCCGGTCACCAGCTCCCGGACCACACCGTCCGGTTGAGCCAGCAGGGCCAGCAAATCCGCAGGCGATATATTATCAAGAACCAAGGCCGGCCAATGGGCCTGCTCATTATCAACGGCCGGCACGACAGGCTGATCAGACGCCATCACCTCCGCCTGTCGGCGCAGGTCCATTTGCACCCAAGACATCCCTGGCGTGGCCAACAACAAGCTCAACCAGGCACTTTTACCACTGCCCCGGTCACCGCTCACCCACACCAGAGCGCGGCTATTGGCAGACAGCGCCACGGCCACGTCTTCTGCCAACTGCAGCCAGGCCGGCTCTGTTATGGTCACGGGCGCATAAGATTGCCCTGATGCCCTCGGCTGAGCTGCCGACTCCGCTGGCTCAATGGGCCAATGAGTCACAAGTTCCAGAACCGCGACATAGGCCCTATCCTGCAAACGCTCTGCACAATGAACCAGACCGCGCAACAGCTGCGGCCAGTCCAGCCAGGGCGACTCGATCGCCTCCCGGGTGCCGGCAATCCAATAGATGAGCTGTGACGACAAATCGCCATCGCCCTGCACTTCGGCGACGATCGGCTGCTCACCCTGAATCGTGCGCACCAGCTCGTCCAGATCAACACCCTGGCGTTTCAGAAACGGCACCACATCAGGAACGGCGTCGAGCAGCGCCAGCAGAAAATCTTCAACGGTAATCACACTGCCACCGCGACTGGCAACGTTTTCCCGGGCGTGCAGTAAGGCAGTTTGGCACTGAGGTGCCAGGCAAGCTTGCCAATCATCCATTCGGCGATCTCCTTCCTTGGTCTTGGGGTTGCATCGTCCTGATGCAAAAAACACAGCCGGGGATTCTAGGAGGAATCCCCGGCCAGAGCAACGATGGCGCGCCCGTTTTAGGGAGTTATGTGATCAGTCAGGACGATTGCTTGACAGCGTCACGTTAAATGCCTCAGAAGCCCAGCCTGCGACGG
>NZ_JACUUB010000054.1 GCF_014859525.1 Marinobacter sp. | reverse complement strand
TTGTGCATAAGAGCCGGGATGTCGGCAGGATCGTTCTGGCCATCGCCATCCATGGTTACAATCAATTGGCCAGATGCCCGACGGACACCTGTGGCCAGCGCGCCGCTCTGGCCGATACTCTGTTCATGACGGAGGGTAACAAGTCGCCCGCCCAGTCCATCTGCGGTACGCCGGGCAATAGCCAGTGTCCGGTCCTGGCTGCCGTCATCTACAAGGATGACTTCAAAACCAGGGTAATCCCGCATTACCGTGAATGTCTCTGTCAACAGGTTGGCGATGTTATCCTGCTCGTCTCTTGCTGGAATCACCAGTGACAGAGTTCGTTGCTGCGCCATAAAGCCGTTCTCCCCGGAGAAACTGATGGATCACCAAACCGGGTGATCCAAGATGGGAAGAAGTATCGGCCTGCAACCTTAAATAAACCTTAAGAGTGAGCCTGGTCAGTGGAATGTCGTGCCGGCAGCCAAACGCTCACACACAGGCCGGATTCACCATCCTCTCTGGCAGCGAGAACAAGGTGACCACCATGGAGTTCGGCAATGCGCCGGGCAATGGCCAGGCCAAGCCCGGCGCCATCACCCACGCGTTGATCCAGTCGGACAAACCGGCTCAGGGCTCGTTCTCTTTCTTCCGGTGGAATGCCCGGCCCCTGATCGCAGACAGAGATGGTATAACCTTCTCCCGCCGGCTTCAGGCAGATTGTGATGGTGGTCTGAGCCGGGCTGTATTGGATGGCATTTGCGAGCAGGGAGCGCATCAGGGTATTGATCAAGGCGTTGTGGCAGTTGATCAGAGCCTCCCCCACTTCATCATCGAGCACGGGCTCGATGTGCTTTTTCAGCGCCAGGGGCGCGATATCCGCAATGCTTTGTTCCATCAGCTCTGACAGGTTGTGGTATTCGGGTTTGAAGCCAGTGCCGGCGTCCACCTGACTTAGCAGCAACATCTGCTCAACCAGGTGCACCATCCGGTCCACGGCGCCAATCAGTTCGCTGAATTGCTCTGGGTTTTGCTCACAGGCCTTTTCCAGATTAAGTCTGAGCACCGTCAGCGGTGTGCGCAGCTCATGAGCTGCGTCGGCTGAAAACCGGCGTTCCCGCTCCAGAGCCTGGTTCAGACGTCTCAGCAAACCGTTGACCGCCTGCACCAGGCCGGCAACTTCTTTTGGCGCCTGCCGGTCGTCCAGCGGGTGAATCCGCTCCGGAGCCATGTTGCGAACGGGTTTTTCCAACCGGCGCAGGGGCCGGAAGCCGATCTGTATCGCGGCCACCGCGGTCACGACCAGAAGGGGCAAAGCCAGTAACAGCGGCAGCACGTTGCCCAGCGCCAGCTCCTGGCTCAGTTCCTGGCGGATGTCTTCCCGTTGGGCGGAGCGTATCCAGAACCCGGTGGTTATGTCCTGCAGGGTGAAGGTGCGCCACCGGTAGCCGGAAGACTCGGCCCAGGCGAAGCCCGGTGTCAGCCCGGTGCGATCGTCGGCGTTAAGGGTATCCAGCAGAGGTATCCCTTCGGGCGTCCAGACTTCAAACGCGAGCTTCTTCTCGTACTTGTGGCCCGCTCCCTCGGGCAGGATCTCATTCTGATCGGTCTCCAATTCTTCGTCGGTCAGGCCGAGTGCGGGCAGCGCCAGAGTTTCCGAGAGGGTATCAGCGAGTTGCTCCAGCGATTGGGTGTCGCTCAGGTGCCGGATCAGTCCCTGGACTATGCGGGTGCTCTGGGCCAGCTCGGCGTCGAACAGCTCTTCCAGCTCGTGGTTACTCTCAACATAACTCCAGCCGGCAGCGATCAGGGCAATCAGCAGAACGGTGGAGGTTACCAGCAGTGTCAGGGTGCGGGTCAGGGACATACGGGCTCCGCCGCGGCCTGGCTGTCGAGCAGATAGCCGACACCCCGTACGGTGCGGATCACCGTTTTACCAACCCGGCGGCGCAGGTGATGGATGTGAACTTCCAGCGCGTTGCTCTCTGCCCCCGGTTCCCAGCCGTACAGTTGTTCTTCCAGTCGTCGCCGGGTGGCAACGTGATCCGGATTGCGCATCAGATAATGCAGAATCTGGAATTCGCTGCGGGGCAGGATAACGGGCTCGCCGTTGATGGTGAGGTGACCGTTTTCCGGATTAAGGATCAGGTGCCCGACGGTTAACCCGGCGATCGTGCCTGCAGCCGAGCCACGGCGAGTCACTGCGCGAATTCTGGCTTTCAGCTCGGCCATGGCAAAGGGCTTGGTCAGGTAATCGTCGGCGCCGGCGTCCAGTCCCTGTAGTTTTTCGTTCAAGTCTGCCCGGGCCGTCAGGATGATGACCGGAGTCTGGTTTTCCTGCTGGCGGATGTTCCGGACTATCTCCAGGCCATCCAGTCGCGGCAGGGTCAGGTCGAGAATGGCCAGGTCAAAGTGTTCCTGCAACAGGGCGTTCAGGGCCTGTTGGCCGTCATCCAGCCAATCCACCGTGTTCTGGTCTTCCCGCAACATGCTGAGCATGGTGCGGGCCAGGGAATGGTCGTCTTCTACCAGCAGTATGCGCATTCGTTCGCCCCTTTGTGATGCCTGAAAACGAGTTTGCCACAGAAACCTTAAGCCGGGCTTAAGAAATCTCCGATGGCGTCTTAAGGGAAGGTTAAGGCTCGCAGCGTAATCTGGCAGCCATAACCAGAGGGCCTGCCTGGTCCTGACTGTTGGAGTACCCAGATGACCGATCCGTTGACCATTTCCGCCTGTTGTCCGCCGGATGCCCGGGATGTTGTGCCATTGCTGCGCTGCGCGGGCCGGTGGCTCAGTGAAATCGTTCCGAATACCGCCACCGCTGATACGGTTGCGGCCTTCATCCGGCGCCGTTTTCGCCAAGCCTATGGTGCAGAACCCAAACTACGCATTCCCTCCCTGCTGGCGCTGACCACGGCCCAAGGCAGCCTGATGGCGGCGGTGGGAGTGCGGAATGCCGGCGCTGACAAACTGTTTTTGGAGGATTACCTGTCGGTACCGGTGCAGGCGCTGATGCCAGAGCCCGGCACCGATCGCAGCCGGATTGCCGAAATTGCCCATCTGGCCGGGGTGGAAGCCGGTGTCAGCCGCTATCTGTTTGCGTCTCTTTCGGTATGGCTGGCCGACGCCGGGTACGACTGGGTGGTGTGTACCGGCACCGATCAGTTGCGCAACAGTTTCCATCGGCTGGGCATTGCCACCCAGGTGCTGGCGGATGCCGATCCTGCAAAGCTGCCCGATGGCGGTGCCGGTTGGGGCCGCTATTACGACCACCATCCGGTGGTGATGACCATTCGCGTAGCCGATGGTATGTCGGCGCTGCGTGAGGCGGGCTTGCTGAAGCTGGTGCAGCCGGTTGCCGCCGCCAGGGTTAAACGGCCGTTGGATCTGGGAGGTGCCTATGGCCGCCTTGCCTGATCTGTTGTACCAGCGTGTGCAGGAACATCCCGACCACATCGCTTTACGCGGGCCGGATGTCGAGCTCAGTTACCAGGATCTGTGGCGTGCAGCCGGAGCCGTGGCAGAACAGCTGCGGAATCTGGGTGTTAAACGCATCGGACTCTGTGGCGACAACACCCCGAGCTGGGTGGTCGCGGATCTCGCCTGTCTGATCGCCAATGTGGTGTGCGTACCGGTGCCGGTATTCTTCTCCAAAAGCCAGACCGAGCACTTGGTTCAGCGCGCCGGTCTGGATGCCTTGTTAGACAGCACCGAGGCCACACCGGCGGAAGCGATCGGCCACGGTGTCTGGCTGCGGCGTGTACCGGTCTCTGCCGGTGCCGCGTGGATGCCGGAACTCACTGCCAAGATTACCTTTACCTCCGGCAGCACCGGCACGCCCAGGGGCGTTTGCCTGTCGGCGCAGCAGATGGCTGCCACCGCCTGTGCATTACAACAGCGGCTGGCTGGCGTGGTGCTGCAGCAACACCTGTGCATCCTGCCCCTGGCGACCCTGCTGGAGAATGTCGCCGGTGTTTACCTGCCTTTGCTGATGGGAGCTACGGTCACCGTTATGCCTCTGCAAACTCTGGGCATGACTGGCAGCAGTGGTCTGGATATGGATCAGCTGGTGGCTGGTTTGAACCGGCATCAGCCCCACTCGGTGATTCTGGTGCCGGAACTGGCCATGGCGCTGGTCAACGCTGCGGAGCGGGGGGTGCTGGCGAGTAATTCGTTCCGCTTTCTGGCCGTTGGCGGTGGCCGGGTTTCACCGGATTTGCTGGCCCGTGGACGGGCGATTGGCCTGCCGCTGTACGAAGGTTATGGCTTGTCCGAGTGCGGCTCGGTGGTGGCACTGAATGTGCCCGGAGCAGAGCGTGAGGGCACCGTTGGCCGGCCCTTGGGGCATGTGCAGGTGCAGGTGACTGGTGATCACCGGATTCTGGTGCGGGGCAATACCCATCTAGGCTATCTGGGGGATGCGCCAGAAACGGATGACTGGCTGGACACCGGAGACCTCGGAGCAATCAGCGCGGACGGCGTGCTGACGATCAACGGCCGTGCCAAGAACCTGATCATTACCAGTTTTGGCCGCAACATCAGCCCGGAATGGCTGGAGAGTGAGCTGGTACAGGCCGTGGGCGCCACTCAGGCGGTGGTGTTCGGTGATGGCGAGCCGCAGCCCTGTGCCTTGCTGGTGGTCCAGGATGGCCGCGGCCCTGACAAGCTGCGGGCGGCCCTGACGGCGCTTAACGCCGATTTGCCCGACTACGCCCGCCTGCAGGCCGTGTACGTAAGCCAGCAACCTCTGACCCAGACCCAAGGCCATATCACCGCCAACGGCCGCCCTGTGCGGCTCCAGATCCAGGCTGACCTGCCCATGCTCATGGCAGAAGCCTTTCCCTTATTTATGAATCTTCCCGAGGCACAGAGCGCCTCGGCTAATCACGCGACGCCAGGAGGCGCCAACATGGCATTTTTTGATCGACTGCAATCCGAAACCGAACAGGCCCGGGCCCATGTTATTGGTGCTCCGGTGATTCAGGCCATCCAGGAGGGTCGCTTTGACCTTGCGGGCTACACCTGGTTCCTGACTCAAGCCTACCACCATGTGAAGCACACGGTACCACTGATGATGGCCTGCGGCGGGCGGCTGCCGGAGCGGCTGGAATTTGTGCGCAAGGCCTTGGTGGAATACATCGAGGAAGAATACGGCCACCACGAGTGGATTCTGAACGACCTGGCAGCCTGTGGTGAAGACAGGGAAGCCATCCGTCATGGCCGGGCGGATACCTCTATCGAGCTGATGGTGGCCTACCTGTATGACCGTATTCAGCGGGGTAACCCGGCCGCGTTCTTCGGCATGGTGCAGGTGCTGGAAGGCACCTCTATCGAGCTGGCCACGCCGCTGGGCGAAGCTATCCAGAAACGGCTGGGCCTGCCCAACCAGGCCTTCAGCTACCTGTATTCCCATGGCGCTCTGGATCAGGAACACTTCGAGTTTTTCCGCAACCTGATGGACAGCATTACCGACCCGGACGACCAGCAGGCCATCATCGAGTCAGCCCGCATGGTGTATCGCCTATACGGCGACATGCTGCACAGCATTCCGCTGCCGGTCAGCAACAAGGAGCAGCGCCATGAAGCTGCATGACCGAACCTTTTTGCTGCTCGGTGGCACCGGTGGCATCGGCCAGGCTTTGATCAGCCCCCTGCTGGACAGCGGTGCCCGGGTGATTGTGGCTACCCGGCACCCGGAGCGGCTGGAAAAGCGGCCCGGTGTCTCACCGGTGCACCTCGAGCTGGCCAGCCCGGAGCTGGACCACCAGTTGCAACAGCTAACCGAGACGTACCCGGACATTGATGGCGTGATCCACTGCGCCGGCCAGAACCGGTTTGCCGCACTGGATGCCATGGCGGTCAGCGATCTGGATGCCCAGCTTACCGTCAACCTGCGTTCCGCCATGCTGGTAGCCCGCCATTTTGTGCCCCGTTTCCGCAAAGCCGGTGTGGGCGCGCTGGTGTTTGTGGGTTCTACCTTCGGCAGCATTGGCTTTCCTGGCTACACCGCCTACTGCGCGAGCAAATTCGGCTTGCGGGGTTTTACCGAAGCCCTGCGCAGGGAGCTGGCGGATACCCCGTTACAGGTGGTGTATGTGGCGCCAAGAGCCACCGCCACGGCCATGAACCCGGAGCCGGTAAACCAACTGAACCGGGCGTTGGGTAATGCCATGGATGCCCCGGAAACGGTGGCTGCCCAGATTCTCCGGGCCATGGAGAAAGACCAGCGCCGGCGTTTCCTGGGCTGGCCGGAAAAACTGTTTGTGGTGATCAACGGCATCCTGCCCAAGATCGTGGATAAAGCCATGTTGAAGCAACTGCCGGTGATCCGGCGCTTTCTCGACACAGGAGCAGTCTGATGAAGTGGGTGGTTTTGATGTTGGCAGGCATATTGGCCATGCCTCTGTGGGCCCAGGATGTGCAGTCCGACCTGGCGCAGATCCAGCAACGCTGGGCGGAAATTCAGTACCAACTACCCGAGGCTGAGAAAGAAAAGGCGTTCGAGGTGCTGGCCAGCGAGGCCGAAGCGTTTGTCGGGCGTTACCCGGACAAGGCTGAGCCCTTGATCTGGCGGGGTATTGTGCTCAGCACCTACGCTGGCGCCAAGGGCGGCCTTGGGGCACTTCGGCTGGTCAAAGAGGCCAGGGCGTCGCTCGAAGCGGCACTGGAGATCGACCCGGAGGCGCTGGAGGGCTCGGCATACACCTCGCTGGGTAGCCTGTACTATCAGGTGCCTGGGTGGCCATTGGGGTTTGGCGACGATGATAAGGCCCGGCGCTATCTGCAGAAATCCCTGGCGATCAACCCGGAGGGTATTGATGCTAACTATTTCTTCGGTGATTTCCTGTTGGATCAGGGGCAGCCGCAGCGGGCCAGAGTCTATCTGGAAAAGGTGCTGTCGGCGCCGGCCAGGCCGGGTCGTGAGGTCGCTGATGCGGGCCGGCGGGCTGAGGCAAAAGTCCGGTTGAGCAAGCTCTGAAAGGGCTTGCAATGTCTCCAGGGCCGGATTGCACGGATGCGATCATTGGCCCCTGAGATAACCGGCTCGCTAACGTAGGCAGAACGGCCGAGATTGCTTTCTGGTCGATGCATCCGGATTATCACGCATATAAGAAAACGGTATTTCACCTCATATAGCTTTTTAATATATTCTTATGTCAAACGTAAGAGTCGGTAGTTCTCCGAGGTGAATAACCATGATACAGCCCGTCGTTCAGCATTTCTTTGATGAACCCACCAACACCTTCAGTTATGTGGTGCGTGATCCAGACAGCCAGGCCTGTGCCATTCTGGATTCGGTGCTGGATTTTGATTACGCTGCCGGCCGCACCGATGTGCGTTCGGCAGACGACATCATCCAGTACGTTCGTGACAACCAACTGACCGTTGAGTGGATTCTGGAAACCCACGTGCACGCAGACCACCTGTCCGCTGCGCCCTATCTGCACGAAAAACTGGGGGGCAAGACCGGCATCGGCGCGAAAATCGTCGATGTTCAGGAAATCTTTGGCAAAGCGTTCAACGCCGGCACCGAGTTTGCACGCGATGGCAGTCAATTCGACCGGCTGTTTGCGGAAGGCGATACCTTTGCCATCGGCAGCCTTGAAGGTCGGGTGTTGCACACTCCGGGCCACACGCCCGCGTGCCTGACCTACCTCATCGGCGATGCCGCGTTCGTCGGCGACACCCTGTTCATGCCCGATTACGGCACCGCCCGCTGCGATTTCCCCGGTGGCGATGCTCGGGTGCTGTACCGTTCAATCCAGAAAGTGCTGGCGCTGCCCGCCGATACCCGCATTTTCCTGTGCCATGACTACAAGGCACCGGGCCGGGATGACTACCACCACATGACCACGGTGGCAGCGCAGCGCGAGGCCAATGTGCATGTGCACGAAGGCATCTCTGAAGAGCAATTTGTCACAATGCGCAGCGAGCGGGATGCCACCCTGGATATGCCCCGGCTGATTCTGCCCTCGGTTCAGGTCAATATGCGTGCCGGCCACATGCCGCCGGCAGAAGATAACGGACAGGTTTACCTGAAAGTTCCGCTTAACCGGTTCTGATCATTCCATGAATCTGAAACGTTATCTGCCTATTCTGCAGTGGGCGCCTCAATACCATCGCGGTCAGGTCACCAGTGATCTGATTGCCGCGGTCATTGTTACCGTGATGCTGATCCCGCAATCGCTGGCCTATGCCCTGCTGGCGGGCCTGCCGGCACAGGTGGGGCTCTACGCCAGTATCCTGCCACTGGTGGTCTATGCCGTGTTTGGCACCAGCCGCACGCTGTCTGTGGGCCCGGTTGCGGTGGTCTCTCTGATGACGGCGGCGGCGCTGGCTCCGCTGGCTGAGGTGGGCTCCGCCGAATACATTGCCGGCGCCATTCTGATCGCGGTGATGTCGGGCCTGATGCTGACCGTCATGGGCGTGCTGAAACTCGGTTTCATGGCCAATTTTCTCAGCCATCCGGTGATTTCAGGCTTTATCACCGCTTCGGGGATTGTTATTGCGGCCAGCCAGCTCAAGCACCTGTTCGGCGTTCAGTCGTCCGGTCACAACCTGCTGGATATCGGCGCATCGTTGCTCACGTCCTTGCCCGACACCAATGTGCCGACCCTGTTCGTGGGGATGGGCGCGCTGGTGTTCCTGCTGTGGGCCCGGCGTTTTCTCAAACCCCTGCTGACGCGTCTGGGGCTGGCGCCGCGCAGTGCCGATATTGTCACCAAAACCGCGCCCATCCTGGCGGTGCTGGTGACTACCCTGGTGGCCTGGCTGCTGCGACTGGATGAGCAGGGTGTGCGCCTGGTGGGCGCGGTGCCGTCAGGCTTGCCTGTCTTTACCATGCCCAGTCTGGACCCCGGCCTGTGGTCGCAACTGGCGGTCAGTGCGTTGTTGATCAGCGTGGTCGGTTTTGTGGAATCGGTCTCGGTTGGGCAAACTCTGGCGGCCAAACGGCGTCAGCGTATTGATCCGGATCAGGAGTTGATTGGTCTGGGTACCGCCAACCTGAGCTCCGGTTTCTCTGGTGGCATGCCGGTCACGGGCGGCTTTTCCCGCTCGGTGGTGAACTTTGATGCCGGTGCCGAAACCCCGGCGGCCGGGGCCTACACGGCGGTGGGAATTGCCCTGGCGACTCTGTTCCTGACCCCGGCCATTGCCTGGCTGCCTCAGGCGACGCTGGCCGCCACCATCATCGTGGCGGTTGCGACTTTGATTGATTTCCCGGCCCTGGGCCGGACCTTCCGCTATTCCCGCACCGATTTTGGCGCCATGTTGGCGACCATCGTGTTGACTCTGATTCACAGTGTCGAAGCGGGCATTATCGCCGGCGTGCTGTTGTCCATCGGTCTGTTCCTGTATCGCACCAGCCGTCCTCACAGTGCGGTGGTGGGCCGGGTGCCGGGCACCGAGCATTTCCGCAACGTGCTCCGGCATGACGTTGAGCTGTGTCCGAAAGTCACGTTTCTGCGGGTTGATGAGAGCCTGTATTTTGCCAATGCCCGCTTTCTGGAAGAGCGAGTGATGGATCTGATCACCCGGGCGCCGGAACTGACCGATCTGGTGCTGGTATGCCCGGCGGTCAACCTGGTGGACGCCTCGGCGCTGGAAAGTCTGGAAACCATCAATGAGCGCCTTCAGGACGCCGGCGTAAGGCTGCATCTGTCGGAAGTGAAGGGTCCGGTCATGGATCGGCTGCAAGGTACCGACTTGCTGCAACATCTCGGCGGCAAGGTGTACCTGAGTACCTTCGAGGCCTGGTGCTCGTTGATCGGAAAAACCTTGCCGGAGTGATCCGGGTAATGTGATCCCTTTAACCGGAACACGAGTATGTGTAAAAACTACGCATTAGGCTGCGCAATCGTCAACCGGTGACTCTGATGGGAATGACCGAAAACCTGCTCTCGACCGGCCAATGGCTGTTAACCGCCATGGTCTTCGCGTTGGTCTTGCTGGCGGCGGTGCGCTCTGTGGACTGGCGCGCCTTCCGCAAGGATCAGTCGCTGCAGCATTCGGTGTTCGGAGCCGCGGTCGTGCTCGGCTTTGCCTGGCAGCTCCGGGCGGGCATTTCCCCGGGGCTTGCTATCCATATCTTTGGCATCACCGTGATCACGTTGATGCTGGGCTGGGCGCTGGCGGTGCTCAGTGGCCTGCTGGCGCTGGTCATTACCGTGATCACTGGCCGGGAGCCGCTCATCATGTTTGCCGCCAATGGCCTGATCACGGTCATGGTGCCGGCCCTGGTCACGCACGCCATCATGCTGTGGGAGCGCAAGCGCGACTTTCGGAGCTTCTTCGCCTACATCTTTTTTTGCGGTTTTTTCGGTGCTGGCCTTGCGGTCGCGGCGGCCGGCCTGGTGATGTGTCTGCTGCTGTGGACTAATGGCATCTACAGCATGGACGAGCTGGTCCACGACTACCTGAGTTACCTGCCGCTGTTCATGATCCCGGAAGGCTTCGTCAACGGTGCCTTTGTCACCGGCCTGATGGTGTTCCACCCGGACCGGCTCAGCACCCTCGACCAGCGGCGCTACCGATAGGCGGGCCTTAGCCGGGCAACGCCGTAACCCTGGATTAGATTGCAGCCCGTACTTGTCAGTGCAGTGCAGTAGCGTGGGCGCTGGTTTCCACGCCTTCGGCCAGCAACGGTTCATCTGATGGATGGCCTCTTTCAGTAAACATTGCCCTAGCGGAATTTCCAGATAGCTGTTTTTGACGGCGGGCAGGAATGCTGCAGGCAATGGTTGGGCGTAAGTTCCTACTCGCGCCAGCGCGAATGTTTGTGCAGTTTACGCTGCAGCGTGCGCCGGTGCATGTTCAGGGCACGGGCGGTGGCAGAGATATTGCCGCCGTGTTCGTTGAGCACCCGCTGAATGTGTTCCCACTCCATTTCCTCGACCGACGGCGGCTCTGGCCTCAGCGCGGGTGGGGTGTCCAGCGGCTCGAAACCGTTGACCAGTTGATGGACGGTCACCGGCTTGCACAGGTAGTTCACGGCACCCCGGCGCATCGCTTCGACCACCGTGGCAATGCTGCCGTATCCGGTCAGCACCAGTACATCGAGCTCCGGTTGGCGGGCCAGCAGCTCCGGCAGCAGTTGCAGGCCGCTTTCACCGGCCAGGTTGAGATCGAGGATGCACCGGTCAAAGTCATGCTGGTTGAGGGTCTCAAGGGCACTGGCGTGGTCATGGGCACTGACTGCGTTAATGCCCTGGCGCGCGAGTGATCGCACCAGCACCTGCAGAAAAGCCTGATCATCATCAATCAGTAGCCAGTGTTCCTGTGCGGTCATGCCGACGAGCCCTTTGGGCGATGGTTCTGGATAACCGGCAGCTCAATCACCATGGTGGTGCCGGTGTCGCTGGTGCTGGCCTTGAGGTTGCCCCCCAGGCGCTGAATGGTGGCATTGGACAGGAACAGGCCAACCCCCAGGCCGTTACGGGAGTCTACAATCTCCTCACCGGGGGCGCCCTGCAGTGCCAGTTCCAGCCCGTCGCCGTGATCCTCGATCACGATGTCGACCCGGCCGGACTGGTTCAGCCGGCTGCTAACGGCGACCCAGCCCGGGCTGGCGGTCAGGGCGTTGGCCAGCAGGTTCAGTACCGCCTGGTCGAGGGTGGCATCGACCGCAATGGTCACTTCCGGATGGCTGGTTGACCACTGAATTGGCCCGGACGGCCACAGCAAGGTGGCGGATTCCCGCAGGCGCGCCAGCCAGTCCTGCACGGGCAGTTCTTCAAGTGCGGCGGTGCGGGCTTCGACGGCGGCTTTGGTCAGCTGCTGCAGATGCTGGCTGCACAGATTCAGCTGCTGGCCCATCAGGGTCAGGTCGTCGTCCAGCGCCTGACGGGTGTTGGTGCCGTGGCGGGCGCGGATCTCGTCCAGCAGCAGGGTCAGGGTATTGAGCGGGGTGCCCAGGCGGTGGGCGACCGCCGCGGCCGACAAGCCCAGAGCAATGATCTGCTCATCCCGCAGCCGGTTCTCCCGGAACTCGGACAGCTGGCTTTGCTGCAGACGGAGCCGGCGCGCCAGGGTGCCGACCACCAGCAGCAGGATGGCGGCGGTCAGGGCAAAGGTGACCCACATGCCAACCAGATGCAGTTGCGCCAGGTCGGCGTTGTGGTGATCGTGCATCACCGGCCTGTGCCAGAGCACCAGCATGGTGTAGGCCGCGATGCCGGCCAGGGTCAGGGCGATGCTTTGTCGGCTCGGCACCAGAATGATGGCTACCGCGATCGGCAACAGCAGTAAAGAGACCAGCGGGTTGGTGTAACCGCCGGTAAAAAATAACCACAGGCCGATCAACGACAGATCCGCCGCCAGCGACAGGCTGACCGGTAGTGAGGTTTGCGGTGGCTTGCGGCTGAACCAGAGCCAGCCCAGGGCCGACAGCACGGCGTACAGCAGGCACAGAATCAGCGCCTCGGCCCGATGCACCAGAGTGACGGCGGTTTCAGCGACGGCGACGGCGATCAGTTGGGTGGTGACGATGGCCAGCCGCATGCCCAGCAAGTAGCGGGCTGCCTGGCGAAAACCGGTCTGAGAGTGTGTGAGCCATTCCATAGCCGGCATTCTAGCAGTATGGCCGGTGATCTGGTGCTACAAACCTGCGCGTAACTGCCGGAGATCAATCGGTGAAGTAACACACCAGTTGCTGACGCACCACATCGCCGGTCAGTTGCAGGAGTCGTTGCTTCAAATGGTGAACCCGGACCGCGGGATGCGCGGGAATCTCTGCGCGGTCAGATTCACCTGGCAGGCGGTTCGGAAAATAGTCGCAGTGGTCGTTCTCTGGAAACAGGGCGGCGTAGGCGGTACCGGTTTCCACCAGATCCTGGAAGAAGTGGGAGCCGTAGGACAGATCCGGAACCATCTCACCGGCCTTTTCCGATACTTCCACCAGGGCCGCGACCCCGGCAATGTCGGAAAACCGCACCGGCACACCCAGATCGGGGCTGCTGGTGCCCCAGCGGCCCGGCCCGATCAGCAGCGTGGGTTCGTCGCTTGAGCGTACCTCGTCACCGATCCGTCGGGCAACGTCGTAGCGTTCGCTGGTGCTGAGGCCGGCGTAGACCGAGGCATCCACCCGAATGATCCGCTCGATGGCAAGGTTGATGTTGCCGCCCATAAAGTGGCCCCGGGTGCGGAACAGCAGACGGCTCTCCGGCAGTGGGTCGGGAATCGCCACCGGCCCGGTTTCGCCAATGGTAGCCAGCGGCCGGCACTGCACCAGGTTGAAGGACGGCTCGCCCCGGTCATTCAGGTGCAGGGTGAACTCCACATCCACCGGATGCCGGTAACCAGCCTCGAGGGTTTTCAGCAGCTGCGACAGTCGCTTGATGAACGGGCTATGCTGCACCAGTGGCCGAAAGGTCAGCCGCCAGACCGGACCCTGCAGGCCAATCTGCTCGGCCCGGGTGCTGGCGGCGCGATCGACTTCCGCCAGGCGCGCCATCGGCAGATCTTTGGTGGTTTCCAGCAGCTGGCTCAGGGGGCGGGTGTCGAGGATGCCGTCCTGAAGATCCAGCAGGTCGACCAGGTGTTGGGAGAAACGATAGTTTTCGTCCTGATTGCGGAACGGTTGCCGCATCGGATGATCCAGTGCCATCACGCAGGCGTGATCACCCTCAATCCGGTCCACGGCGCGGGTGCCGAGCCCCATCACCAAGCGCACCATGCCCGCTTCCGGTGCCATATTGCTGTCCCAGGCAAAGGTGTTGCGGGACACCCCAACGCCGGCGGCATCGGGCAGATAATAACGGCCGTGAAAGCGGCCGTTGACCCGCTGGATCAGCAGTGCCATGGGCTCTTCCCGCTGGTCCAGCCCGCGTTGCTTTCGGTAAAACAGAGCGTCTTCGCTCATCGACGAGGCATAGACCCGGCGAACGGCGTTTTCCAGGGCGCAAAGCCGCTGCTCCGGGGAGCCTTGGTTCACCAGAAAAACACTTTCATACTTGCCCGCAAAGGCATTACCGAAGCCGTCTTCCTGTAAGCTCGACGAGCGCACCAGAATGGGGTACTGACCATAATGATCCAGCAGCCGTTCCAGCTCGGTACGGATCTCATCCGGGAAGCCGCCGGCCAATATGCCATCCCTCAGTGCAGGGGCTTCAGCCAGATAACCAGATTCGGAGCGTTGTCGCATGATGGCAGGCCAGAGCCCGTTATGAACCAAAAAGGCATAGTAGGCATCGGTGCCCAGATAACTGGAATCGTGAGGTTCCAATAGCTGTTGCCACCGTTCTGGGGTTTCTTTCAGCAAAATGTTGCGGGCGATCAGCATGCCGGTGGCTTTACCGCCAATGTAACCGCTGCCCACCAGTCGGCTGCGAATGCTCAGCAAATCCTCCAGTGACAGGTAACGGCGTGCCAACTCCAGCATCTGGGGGTCCCGGCTGATCAATACCTGAAGTACCTGCTCCTGCAGATTTTTGATGCAGTTGTCATCCTGTTCCGACAGCGCCCGACTGGCGTCCTGGAACAACCGGTCCCAGTAGTCCAGCAGGGGCTGGCGGGGTGGATTCTCCAGCTCCAGGCTGGCCTGCAGGCGGGTGGCGTCGCTGCTGTCGGTGATCGGCTGAAACTGCCCGTCCTGCTCCCGGTGAGGCAGGAACATGGTCGGTGACTGCCGGCGCCAGGCCTTGATTGGCTGAATCTGCACCTGATCGCCATGGCGCTGAGCATCGATCATCACCTGGGTGGTCTGGCGGATACGGTCCAGGGTGATCCGCGAATGGCGCTCCGGATGCAGGGCAAACCAGGCGACGGTGTCCAGTTCAAACAGAAACGGGCACACCACCCGGAAAAAATTGCCGACCATGGCGTCGGTGGCCCAGGCGTTGAGCAATTCGCTCAGGCTGTCGCACACGTAAAAGGCACCGCGACCGTGTTGCTCAATCAAATGCCAGACACGGCTGGTGAAACTCTCGAAACCGCCAAGGGCGTCTATTTCGATGGTTCGAACCGCTGGGTGCTGCTGAATGATCGGAGGGTGTTGGCCAAAACGGAGATAAATGATCTGACGGCCAGCGTCAGAGGCCGCATCAACAAAAGGAAGGACGAATCGGCGATAGTCGGCCAGGTCAGAAACCCGCCAGACCACATTGTCGCCGATTCGAAGGCCATCCAGAACCTCGTCCAGTCCGCTCAGCCCGGTGGATACCCGGTCGGCAGACTGGACAGGTTCCTCGATGGTCATGGCCGGATCAGATAACGCCCATGGCGTTCATGGCACGGGCCACCCGCAGGAAGCCAGTGATGTTGGCGCCCACTACGTAGTTGCCTTCGGAGCCGAACTCGGCGGCGGTTTCGTAACAGTTCTTGTGGATATCGATCATGATTTCCTCAAGGCGTCGCTGGGTGTGATCGAAGGTCCAGGAGTCACGGCGGGCGTTCTGTTGCATCTCCAGGGCCGAGGTGGCAACGCCGCCGGCGTTGGCCGCCTTGCCCGGGCCATAGGCAATTTTGGCATCCTGGAACACGATGATGCCCTCGGGTGTGGTCGGCATGTTGGCGCCTTCGGCGACCGCGATACAGCCGTTTTCAACCAGAATCTTGGCGTCTTTGCCGTTCAGCTCGTTCTGGGTAGCGCAGGGCAGTGCGATGTCGCACGGCACGCTCCAGATGTTGCCGTCTTCCACGTACTTGGCGTCTTTATGGTACTCAGTGTAGGCACTGATGCGGCGTCGCTCCACTTCCTTGATGCGCTTGAGCGTCTGCAGGTCAATGCCCGCCTCGTGCACGACCATGCCCTGGGAATCTGAACAGGCGATCACCTTGGCGCCCAGTTCGTGGGCTTTGTCGATGGCGTAGATGGCGACGTTGCCGGAGCCGGAAACCACCACGGTTTTGCCTTCCAGAGAGTCGCCCCGAGCTTTCAGCATTTCCTGAGTGAAGAACACGGTGCCGTAGCCGGTGGCTTCGGTACGGGCGCGGCTGCCGCCCCAGTCGAGGCCCTTGCCGGTGAACACGCCGGACTCGTAACGGTTGGTGATGCGCTTGTACTGGCCGAACATGTAGCCGATTTCACGGCCGCCGACGCCAATGTCACCGGCCGGCACGTCGGTGTACTCGCCCAGGTGGCGATACAGTTCGGTCATCATGCTCTGGCAGAAACGCATGATCTCGTCGTCAGACTTGCCCTTCGGGTCGAAGTCGCTACCGCCTTTACCGCCGCCGATGGGCAGGCCGGTCAGGGCATTCTTGAAAATCTGCTCGAAGCCCAGGAACTTGATAATGCCCAGGTAAACCGACGGGTGGAAACGCAGGCCGCCTTTATAGGGACCCAGTGCGCTGTTGAACTCCACCCGGAAGGCGCGGTTGATCTGGATTTCGCCACTGTCGTCCTGCCAGGGCACCCGGAAAATGATCTGGCGCTCAGGCTCACAGATGCGCTGAATGATTTTCTTGTCAGCGAATTCCGGGTATTTCACCAGAACGGGGCCAAGAGTTTCGAGAACTTCGTGAACAGCCTGGTGGAACTCGCTCTCGCCCGGATTGCGGTGCAGAACGTCCTGGTAGATCGGTTCCAGCTTTTCGTCGAGTTTTACGGTCATGGTGGTCAGCCCTCGGAATACGCGTATTGAATGCCGCATAAATATGCGGTTGCCCAAAAAAAGGGCAGTGATTGCACCACAACCGAGCGCCATTTGGCAAGTAAGACGCTTGTAATAGGTTCGATATGTCCCTTGAGGAATACCTCGGATGGGGTGCGGCATTGTGTCTCAGGCCAACATTAAAAGCGCGTCATACAATCCTCGCTATTGTTGATTTATCTGGCTAACCCGAACCTCACAAGGACCCTCCCGCATGAAAAAAGCACCTCTGGTGCGCGGTATCAGCCTGGTATTGGCTGGTTGCGCCATGACATCCATTGCCCACGCTCAAGCACAAGAGGCTGTGCTTATTCGTGTGACGGAGGGCCAGTCGGCCGAAGCCGCGCGGCTATCGGCGGCGGCCGTTCAGTCTGAACCGGTGGAGCGGTTGGCTGACAGTGCCTCGGTGTCGGTGTCGCGCATGGGCGGGCGCGGGCTGGACCCGGTCATCCGTGGCCAGAATGAAGAGCGGGTGGATGTTTTGTTGGACGGCATGCGCGTGGAAGGTGCCTGCCCCAGCCGTATGGACCCGCCCACCAGTCGCTTGAGTACCTCGCTGGCGCCGGTGTTGGAGCTGCGCACTGGTAATCGAACCCTGCGCTGGGGGCCGATTGCTGGCGGCCAGATCGTGGCGACCACGGCAGCACCGGCCTTTGCCGACGATAACCGGAGCACCGGTCACCTGACTCTGGGCGGCTCCGATAATGCCGACGCCCGGCTGATCAATGGCAGTGTCGCCGTTGGCAGTAAAGAAAGCTTTCTCCGCATGGCCGCAGGCTATGACGAAGCGGACGATTATGAGGATGGCGATGGCAACGAGGTGCGCAGCGCCTATGAAAATGCCGAAGCCCGGGTGGATGCGGCCTGGACGGCCGCCAACGGCTTTTTTATCAAAGGCCTGGTCAGCCGGCAGGAAGAGCGGGACGTGAAATTCCCGGGCCGGGGCATGGATGCCCCGAAAACCGATACCGACATGTACCGCCTGGAAGTGGGTGCTCCAGTGGCACAGGGTGCCTGGAACCTGATGGCCTGGCAGGCGGACGTTGACCATGTCATGGATAACTTCAGCCTGCGTGAATCGCCAATGCCCATGCAGACCAACTCAGAAACCCGCACTCAGGGTGCCCGCCTGACGCTCGACCAGACCATCAACTACACCAAAGACATCGCAGTGGGTGTGGATGTGGAGAGCAATGAGTGGGACGCCACGATGCTTAATGGCATGAACCTGACCAACGTAGGCTCACTGATGTGGCCGGGGGTCGAGCGGGACCGGGTGGGTATTTTTGTCGAGGCGTTCCACCAGATCCGGGTCAACACCCGCCTTGGCGCCGGGCTCCGCTACGACCGGGTGGAAATGGACGCGACCCGCGCCAATCAAAGCTTCACGCCTATGCCCGGGGGCATGGTGTTGTCACCGGCCGGGTTGTATGCCAGTGAGTATGGCACTGCCGATACCCGCGCCAACGACGATAACCTGAGCGGTTTTGTAACCGGCGAGTGGCGCTTTTCTCCGGCTCGGGTACTGGAGGTGACCGCGAGTCACAGTGTTCGCTCACCGAGCGTGAATGAGCGCTATGTGGCCCAGAAAACCATGAGGGGGTCGTGGATCGGCAACCCGGACCTGGACACCGAGAAGCACCACAAGCTGGAAGTCAGTCTGTCTGGCCGTGCCGGCCACTGGCACTGGCGCCCGACTCTGTGGATTGATCAGGTCGATGATTACGTCTATCGGTTCGATACCAGGCGGACCGGGATGGTGAACGGCATGCCGGCGGAAGTGACCGACACCCGCTACGCCAACATCGATGCCCGCCTGTTGGGCGTTGAGGCCGCTCTGGGCTGGAGCAACGGGAGCTGGAGCACCAACAGCAACCTGGCGTCAGTGCGGGGCGAAAACCGGGATACCGGCAGCGCTTTGCCGCGTATTCCGCCGATCCAGTTTATCCAGACCCTGGGCTGGCATCAGCAGGGCCATACCCTGCAAGCCGAGTGGCAGCTGGCTCGTCGGCAGGACCGGATCGATCTGGAGTCGGGCCTGGACCCGAGTACCTCGCCG
>NZ_JACUUB010000008.1 GCF_014859525.1 Marinobacter sp. | reverse complement strand
TATTTTTAGCTAATAGCTTCTCAATCAAGGAAGCCAGATTTCAAATACACCGCCACCGAATTTCCCGCCATTGTGAAGCTTGATAGAGCCAACTTTATCACCCTCACTGTGAAGCCTCGCAACGGAGGAAGCGAAGAACAGCCCCAGGCTGGTACTGCCACTTTTGAAATCGAGGGATTTGAAGCTGAGGGTGCCGGTGTGCTGCATGCTTTCAGGGTATCCTTGGCCATCATCCTCAACGCCGATCACCAGATAACCATCTTGTTCGCGGGCAGTCAGGCGTAGTTTGGTTCTGGTGTAGCGGATGGCATTGTTGATGGTGTTATTCAGTACCCCTGTCAGTAAGTCCTCGTCAAAGAATCCATTGATGTCGTCAGCCTCTATCATGTACTCAACACCGAGACCATCAAGCAGAGGTGTGTGACGTGCCAGATGGTCGGAAAGGAAATCGGGTACAAAATGCTCATCGATGTGGGCCGACAGGTTATTGTCACCGAGTCGATAGATACCAAGCAACTGAACCAGGTCATTGTGCACACGTTCTGCTTCGTACTGCAGCATGTTGAATTTATCGGAGCCCGCAAGAATCTTCTGGTGTTCGGATCTGAGCTCGTCAACCGTGTTCAGGAGCATGCCCAGGGAATTCTTCATGTCATGAACGGCTGAGGCAAGTACCATGGAGAAATCGATATTGTGGTCGGTCATTCGATCATTCCTTTCACTTTTCTGGTCAGGGCAAGGTAACGCCGGTATTGGCGATGCTGTTCCGGTAACGTGTCTAGTCGTTGCAAGTGCGCCTGACAGCGCGAAAGTAATGAGTGGTCAGCTGGTGCCTGATCGTGCTTTCGCAGTAATACCTGAACAAGGTTGAGGTTCAAAGCGGCGTGATCCGGCACGATTGCCAGGGCGCTGCTGAACGCATCAATTGCGCCATCCAGATCGCCGGACTCAAAGGCTGTGATGCCGTCGCGGTTATGGCCTCGGGCTTCAATCTTCTGGCGGAAACCGACGGGTTCATCGAGAAGGTTCTCAATTTTTTGAAGAACGTCGGCGTTATCGCTGTATCGCCCTGCCAAATCCGATAACAGCGCTTTGGCTTGATCGTCGTGACTCATACGGAACAATGTTTTGGCGTAGTCGAGGCCTAGGTCTGAGGGTATTTCCTCCAGTTTTTCAAGCTCTTGCCGGACACTGCCTAAGAGCTTTTCTGCATCGCGATGATTGCCCTGGCCGGCGTGTACCCGGCACTGAATAATTCGGCTTTTCACCGGAACACTCTCATCTTCTGTGAATCGCTTCTCCATCCGAGACAGTACACTCAGCGCTTCTGAAGCCTGCGCTGCACCGTCTTCTTCAGGGTGCCCTTCGCTCAAGTCTGACAGGCTCTGAGCCAGCGCCAGATAGTGGTCCGCATTGTCATGAATAGAATAGGTGCCGAGGGAAACGGTTTGCCTCCAGGCTTGAGAGGCCGTGTCAATGTCCTGATTTGCTCCAGCGAGCTCCGCCAAGTGTTTCTGACGAAGCAGGGCGTTGGGAGAATGCTCGGCGGCTCTTTCCAGAATCTGTTGAGCCGGTATCAATTTGCCTTGCTTCTCCAGGCCTTCGGCCAATAGATCATAGGCCTCCATATAATCTGGGTGTTTCTCAATCAGGGATTTCAAGCCGGTAACCGCCTGATCAAAGTTCCGGTTCTTCAGAAGAATCTTACAGCGGCCCAGACGTGCCCACGACAATTCACGCTGTGCGAGCACGTCTTCATAGACTTTCAGTGCATGGGAGAGGTCACCGACGAGAAAATACAGCTCCCCGAGCGTTTTCATCAACCAGGTCTTGTATCGGGGCTGCCTGGGGAGCATCTGAAGGCATTGTGAGATCGCTTCTGGGTAGTTCTCCCGGTCAATCTCACGAGTGATGGAGAGTAAGGCGTTTCGTTGCTGTATGAGCGCACCAAGCCGTTTTTCGAGCATCGCGCGATTCAGGGGCTTGGTGAGATACCCGTCAGGCTGATACTCCCTGGCGCCCATCACCATTTCCTTTGAGGTTTCGGCAGTGACCATAAGGAACAATGAAGACCGGTTCAGTAATTTTTTATGCCGCAGCTCTTCCAGTATATGCTGGCCATTTTTGCCTTCGCCGAGATTGTAGTCGCACAGCACAACATCAACGTGGTTGTACGTACAGTACTGAATGGCCGGTGTAGCATGGGCGACCAGCTCAATTTTATCGGCGCCACAGCTCCTGAGCATTTGTCGCATCGACAGGCGAAAGTTCTCGAAGTCATCAACAACCAGAAAGGTGAGTTTACCGAACGGGTTGATCGCGTCTTTTTTGTCGGTCTGCTGGTTCATGCGCGTTTCTGTTTGAGTAGTTTGTTGACGAGCGCTCGAAGAGCCGCCGGTTTAACCGGCTTGTAAAGGACTTGGTAGCCGCGATGAGTCGCGTCTTCGCGTACTTCCGGTGCCATGTATCCTGTGATGAGGATGCCTGGTATTGAATCGCCAAGTTGATCTCTGATGCTATCCATGGCATCCAGGCCGTTGCGATTATCATCCAGCTGATAGTCAGCAAGTATGATCTCTGGCGTTCGGTCTGCCACTTTTTCGAGTGCGTCTTCCAGGCTTTCCGCAGCGGTCACATCGCATTGCCAGTTGCCAAGCAAAGCCACCATGCCATGAAGTATGGCCGGATCATTGTCGATACACAGGACATGTAAACCACCAAGGCTGGCGACCCGGCGTGGACTGGCTCCGGGCTTGGTGGCCTCTATCCGGGTTTGATCGGGCGGGACAATGGGCACTGTGATACCGAATACACTGCCTTTGCCCTGAACGGAGTGGACCGTCACCGGATGATTCAGCATGCCGCTTATCCGATCAACAATAGCTAGGCCAAGTCCGAGCCCTTTCTTGTCACGCCCATGCTGAAACCGGCGGAACTCCTCAAACACATGGCTGAGCTGCTCTTCTGACATGCCAGGGCCAGTATCCCAGACTTCAATGCGTAAGTAGCCATTGAGACGACGACACCCCATGAGGATCTTGCCACTCGCGGTGTAGCGTATGGCATTTGACAAAAAGTTCTGCACGACTCTGCGCAGTAACTTGGCGTCTGTGCGAACCCAGGCCGTACTTGGTACCACATGTAGGTCCAGATCTTGATCCTGGGCAATGGCCGAGAACTCTGTGGCGAGGTGGCGCAGCAGGTCGTTGACGGGAAAGACGCCGATGTCGGGTTCGAGCGCGCCGGCGTCGAGCTTAGAAATGTCGAGCAGTGTGCTGATGATCTCTTCTGCCGCCCCGAGGGAGCTGTCGATGTGTTCGACCAGCTCTCGGGTATCACCCGCTATCACTTTGCCCGACAGAGCAGACGTAAACAGGCGTGCGGCATTTAATGGCTGCAGAAGGTCGTGGCTTGCGGATGCGAGAAAGCGGGTTTTACTCTGGTTTGCCTGCTCCGCAACGGATTTGGCCTTCAGCATTTGTTCGTTAATGACCTGCAGTTCCTGGGTACGCTCTCGCACCCGCTGTTCCAGATAGATGTTTGTTTCTTTGAGTGCCTGTTCGGTGCGGCGCATCGCAGTGATGTCCTGGAACGTGGTGACATAACCGCCACCCGGGATGGGGCTGCCATCAACTCTGACCACGGTGCCGTCCGGCCGTTGCCGTTCGTAAGACATGGGCTTGCCATTACGCATGCTTTCGCAGCGGTTTTCAATGATGTCGTCGATGCGTCTGGCCGACAGATTGGCATTGGTCAGGTTGTAGCGCATCAGGTCTTCAACCGGCCGGCCAACCCGGACATACCCTTTTGGATAGTGAAACAACTCCAGGTAGCGATGGTTCCAGACTACTAATTGTTGCTGATGATTGACCACCGAGACGCCCAGGCTGATGTTCTCGATCGCCGATTGCAGCAGTTCGCGGCTGAAGGTCATCGCCTGTGAGGCTTCGTCAACGATGCTGACGACATCCTCAATTTGCATGTCCCGCCCGGTGAGGGTGGATTCGAGTACTACACGAGCAGTTGATGCACCGATCACCGAGGCAAGCTGACGCTCTGTGTACTTCATTAAATGCGTGGATGCGGGCCGGTGAGGGTGTAGCCGTATGGCGTTTCTTCGCTCATAGTTGCGGAAGATGCTTTCTGAGCGCTCTTCACCCATGAACCGATCTGCCAATGCCTGCAGGTCTGAGGTCAGTATTTCGCCCTGCCAGCTCTGATGGTGGGCATTCTCGGGCTTGGCGTTGGCCTCATGGAAAAAAGTCGCAATCTGGATTTTCTCTCGAATGCGCTGCCGAGTGACCAGAGAAAGCAACACATAGGTGAGGGTATTGACCCCCAGGCTCCAGAGAATGCCATGGCTGATCTGATCCAGCTCAGAGCCAAAGAGTGCTGTAGGGCGGGTCCAGTTGAGGCCGAACAAGCCCTGTTCGATCAGGGTGTCTGATATCCAGCCGGTTGATACCAGCGCCGGCAGTAGCAGGGTGTAACACCACATGAGAAAACCGAGGCCGAGGCCCCAGGCGGCACCATGAAAGTTACCCCGCCGCCAGAGAATGCCGCCGACCAGAGCAGGCCCGAATTGTGCTGCTGCGGCAAACGAAAGCAAACCAAAGGCCGTTAAGCTGTAATCCGCCCCGGCCATTCGATAAAAGCCGTAGGAAGTAAACAGAACCACAAAAATGGCAACACGCCGAATGGTTAGTAGCAGAAAACTCAGGTCTGCTCGTCGATTCATGCCCGGTCGGAAGTAACGGAGCAGACCCGGCATGATGATCTCGTTGCTGACCATGGTGGCAATAGCCACCGAGCAGACAATCACCATGGCAGCAGCAGCGGAGCCACCGCCAAGGAAGGCCAGTACCGCGAGCCATTGTTGGCCAGCCTGGATAGGCAATTGCAGAATGATGATGTCAGGGTCGCCACCTGCTAACTCGGCGTTGAGCAGCCCGGCTGCAGCGATAGGCAAGACAAAAGCACTGGCGATCACCAGATAGATGGGCATGGCCCAGCGGGCTATCTCGAAGTCCCGGTGGTCGGCATTTTCAACGACCATTACGTGAAATTGTCGGGGTAGGCAGACAATGGCGAGCATGGCTACCAGGGTTTGGGTGAGAAACGCCGGTGTTTCCAGGGCGTCAGTGGTCAGAGTGCCGAGAAGATCTGCCTCTTTGGCTCTGGTGAAAAGATCACCAAAACCATTGTAGAGGCCATATCCGACGAACAGGCCAACGGCGACGAACGCGACCAGCTTGATCAGGGATTCAAAGGCTACGGCCTGGATCATACCCCGGTGATGTTCAGTGGACTCCAGGTGACGGGTGCCAAACAGCACCGTAAAAATGGCAAGAGCAAGAGTGATGTACCAGGCGGAGTCATTCCAGGCGGCACTGCTTAGTTCCTGGTAGCCGTCTCCGGTTGCTGTTAAGACGTTGAAGCCCAGGGCGATGGCTTTCAGTTGAAGTGCGAGGTAAGGAACGCTGCCAATGAGTGCAAAAATTGCCACCATGGCCGCCAGCAGTTGGGATTTGCCATAGCGGGACGCAATAAAGTCGGCAATCGATGTGCTGTTGTTGCGCTTGCTGATGTGAATGATCCGGCGCAGCAGAGGCGCAAAGAACAGGAAAACCAGCAACGGACCAAGATAAATAGGCAAGAAGGCAAAGCCTTCCTGGGATGCCCGGCCGACCGCCCCGTAGAATGTCCAGGAGGTAAAATAGACGGCCAATGACAAAGCATAGATATGAGTTCGCGCCAGTCTGCGACGGTAAAGCCCCGGGTGTCGGTCGCCGGCCCAGGCGATCACGAACAGCAAGGAAATGTAGCTAATAGATATGAATATCAGCAGCCAGGCGCTAATCATGTTTGATTGTTATCCGGTGATCGGCAGTCAACTGCCGCAAACAGTTTGATACAAGGGGTCCGAGGCCTCCAGCCGTTTCATGTTATCCACTCTTGGCGAGCCATTGGCATCCAGTGGTACCAGCTCCCGACTCTGGCAGTTGATCAGGTGGGCCCGGTGAGATACTGCATCTGTGACCGTTTGCTCGAACCGATACAAAGTAAAGCGAATGATGTTCCCGTCTTCGGTGTCCTGGCGCAATCCCTTGGTATCGACCGTCGAAAAGGCTGTGACGTAGGGGACAACAAAGGTCCAGGGTCTGAAAAAGATTTGTTCTTGCTCTGTGGCAACCACAACGGCTTCTTCAGGGAGCAAAGAACGTTTGTGGTCAAACCAGGTGTATTCTCCATAAACAAGGTAGCCAAGCATGCCAGCGCCGGCAAATACAGGGATGATCCATCGAGGCGCACGTTTTGCGGTGGCGGCCCGGATGCCAAGGGCAATACCTGCGGCACCAAGCCCACAAATAATGGTGGCAACAAAAGTCCAGAACATACGATTGGATTCCTCAACTCAAAAAAGAACGGGCTCCCTCACTGAGGAAGCCCGCTCGGTTTCAACCCGTCATTGTCATCAATGAATCAGGCTGTCTTTCAGCTTAGTGGTCTTGAGCGCTACCGGCACCGCGTGGGTAACGGACGCTTTCAACCAGCTCCTGGATTTCAATGGGCGGCTCGGCAGTCACTTTCGATACACTGAAGGCTACCGCAAAGTTAACCAGAGCGCCAACCGCACCGATGGACAGCGGGGAGATGCCCAATACCCAGTACTCAGCGGTATCCGGGAAGTTAGCTGTGCCTGGAATGAAGAACCAACCCTTGAACACGAAGATGTAGATCAGCGTGAACAGCAGACCGGACAGCATACCCAGGCTTGCGCCAAAGTTGTTCACTCGCTTGGAGAAGATGCCCATCATCAATGCCGGGAACAGTGAGGCAGCCGCTATACCGAAGGCGAGTGCAACCACCTGTGCGGCGAAGCCCGGAGGGTTTGCTCCCAGCCAGGTCGCGACCACTATGGCCACCGCCATAGAGATACGCGCCGCAAGCAGCTCGCCTTTATCGCTGATGTTGGGGTTGAGTCGGCCTTTGATCAGGTCGTGACTGACCGCGGAGGATATTGCAAGCAACAGACCTGCCGCCGTCGACAGTGCCGCAGCAAGACCACCCGCCGCAATCAGACCGATAACCCAGCCAGGCAAGTTGGCAATTTCCGGATTGGCCAGTACCAGGATGTCGTTGTTAACGGACAGTTCATTACCGTTCCAGCCACGTGCAGCGGCGGTATCGGCGAAGCCAGCATTGGAATCGTCATACAGCTGAATGCGACCGTCGTTGTTCTTGTCTTCAAATCTGATCAGACCAGTTTCTTCCCAGGTACGAATCCAGTCCGGACGCGCTTCGTACTCGATCGGTTGGGCAGAGGTGCCTTCCGGGTAGATGGTGGTCATCAGGTTCAGACGCGCCATGGAGGCAACAGCCGGAGCCGTCAGGTAAAGCAGGGCGATGAAGACCAGAGCCCAGCCGCCGGACCAGCGAGCGTCGGATACCTTAGGTACGGTGAAGAAACGGATGATAACGTGAGGAAGGCCGGCAGTACCGATCATCAGGGACAGAGTAAACAGAATCATGTTCAGCTTGTTGTCCACATCTGCGGTGTATTCCCGAAAGCCAAGGTCGGTGACCACTTGGTTCAGCTTTTCCAACAAAGGCAGGCCAGACTCAGTGTGGGTAGAGAACATACCGAACATCGGAATCGGGTTGCCAGTCAGCTGCAGGGAGATGAACACGGCCGGAATGGTGTAGGCGATAATCAGTACGCAGTACTGGGCAACCTGGGTGTAGGTGATACCTTTCATGCCACCGAGCACAGCGTAGATGAAAACCACGACCGCCGCGATGATTAGACCGTTAGTCGCTTCGACCTCCAGGAAGCGAGAGAAGGCAACACCTGCGCCGGCCATCTGGCCGATAACGTAGGTCAGTGATGCTACCAGCAGACAGATAACCGCGATCAGGCGGGCGTTAGGGCTGTAATAACGATCACCGATGAACTCAGGAACCGTGAACTTGCCGAACTTGCGCAGGTACGGTGCCAGCAGCATGGCGAGCAGTACGTAACCACCGGTCCAGCCCATCAGGAAGCTTGAGTTGGCGTAACCGCCAGCGGCAATCAGGCCCGCCATTGAGATAAAGGATGCCGCAGACATCCAGTCGGCGCCAATGGCCATGCCGTTGGTGACGGGGTGAACACCGCCGCCAGCGACGTAGAAATCACTGGTGCTACCGGCTTTTGCCCAGACGGCGATGCCGATATAGATCAGGAACGAGCCCCCTACGAAGAGGAGGTTAATTGCAAATTGGCTCATTGGTTCTTACTCCTCGTGTACGCCGAATTTTTCGTCGATTTTATTCATGCGCCAGGCGTAGAAGAAAATCAGAGCCATAAAGACCAGGATCGAGCCTTGCTGGGCGAACCAGAAGCCAAGATCTGTGCCGCCAATTGGGATGCCGGCGAGCATGGGGCGTAACAAAATGGCAAAACCGTATGAGACCAGAGCCCAGATGATCAGGCTCCCGAAGATCAGGCGAAGGTTCGCCTTCCAGTAGTTCTCAGCGTCGTAGCTATGACCTGACATACAAATCACTCCTGTATTGTTGTTGTGGAGGTTGGGTGGTTATTTTGTGGGTTAATGCGAATAGAGAATTTATTATTCATGTAGTGCTTCTCCGACTTGTTGTCTCCTCCGACTTTACTGGTCAATGGATTTAAGGATATTGGCAAATGGTCTAACTCTCAGTAACTTGCCCTTAAACAGGGCGGGCAATTGGGGCTTGGTTCCGGGTGGTTAATAGCGCTGCATGTTCTTTAAACGGCGCTGATAATGCAGCTTTTCAGCCAATTCTTTCAGAGTTTTGACGTTATTCTTCCGTGCTTTGTTCAGGGCGATGAGTGTCAGTTCTGCGGTTACTAACGCATCGGCTGCAGCGTGATGCCGTTCACTAACTTCGAGTCCAAAAAAGTCTGCCCAGTCGTCCAGGCCCCTGCCTTTCACGTTTGAATTTGGAAAGAGCGCCGGCAGCAGTTCTGCAACATCCATCCAGATATGGGGGCGGGCATAGCCGAGCTGCGCTTTTAGGGTCTTTTCAAGGAACTTTTGGTCGAAGGCTGAGTGGTAAGCAAGAACCGGGTCGCCATTCATCCACTCCAGGAGGTAGAGCAGGGCATCTTCCGTCTCATGACCCTGGGTGAGTGCCTCCGGGCCAATACCGTGGATCAGTACGGTTTCTCGGATGTCGAGCTCGGGCCTCCGTAAAATCAGGTCAAACTGGTCGTCCAGGTGAATGACGCCGCCTTCAATCGCGACGGCTCCAATGGCAATAACTTCATCTTTCGACGCGTTGAGCCCGGTGGTTTCAAGGTCCAGTACAATCAGCCTGCAACGTGATAGCTGTTGCTCGGCCACTGTCTTTGGTTCTGGCAAATTGCCGGGATCGTGATCGCCGATGGCGCCGCCTCGGCGCTGCGCCAGCCATTGCTTTATATATTCGAGCATGGTGATTCCAGCACCTAGAGTTGGTAAGTAACTTCCAGTTTTTGCTGAAGCCGCTGAGCCTGGCGGAACGATTCTCTCAGAATTCGACGGTCCAGCGGGTTCAGGTCGTCAGGGTCAATGTAATTGGTCAGCGGTTCGTCCCTGTCCAGCATTTCCTGGTGGGCTCGCATCCGGATGGCCTGGATCAGGCTGTAGGCCTCTTTCCAGGCGTTAGCGTCTTTAGCGTCAAATACGCCCTTCTTTGAGAGTTGTTCCATTCGCTCCAGCGTGTTGGCATTTTCAATGCCGTTGGCAAGGGCAAATACCCGGATTGACTCGACAAAAGGCGCCAGGCCCTGGCGCTTTAGGTCCAGAACATGCTTTTTTTCTTCGTTCAGGTATCGGAAATTCCGGAACATGGTTAGCGGCGGTTTGCGCTGGAGCGCATTCCCGGCCAGCATTTTCTGGAACAGAGCATTTTTACGTATTCGCGCAAGAACCCGCTCCAACAGGCGGTGAAGAGAGTCTGTGGGGCCGAAAACAGCGCGCATGTCCAGGAAGATTGATGAGTAGACCAGGTTTTGCGGGGTTGAGGCATCGATAAAGCGGATAAACCAGTCATCCCACTCGGCAACGCTCAGGCACAGTTTGGGATTGCTGGCCATGATGTTGCCTTTGCACAAGGTAAAACCGCATTCCGCCAGCTCGTCGTTGACCTTGCGGGCGAAAGGCAGCAGTTTTTCCCGTACTTGTTCCTCGGTCATGCCGTCAGGCGTTTCGAACAGAATGCCATTGTCCTGGTCTGTGAGCAGTGTTTGTTCCTGTCGCCCCTCACTGCCAAAGGTCAGCCAGGTGAAGGGAATGCCGGGGTCGTCTTTTTTCAGGTTGAGTTCCAGTACCCGTCGCACGGTGACGTCATTCAGGGTGGTGATAATCTTGACCACTTGCCCTGAGTCCGCGCCGTGAGCGAGCATAGAGTCAACCAGTCGCGATACATCTGCGCGCAGGCTGACCAGAGTGCGCAGGTGAGTTGCGGTGCCAATGGTTCGGGCCAGGTTGACCAGATCCACGCGCTGCAGGGAAAACAGATCTCTCTCTGAGACCACACCGATCAGCAGGTCGTTCTCATCCACTACACAGAGGTGCGCAAAATGATGCTCGGCCATCAGCATGGCGGCCTCAAACGCATCGGCCGTGGCCGGCAGGCGGCAAGGGTCTCGTGTCATCACCTGACGTATGGGGGTATCCAGCGGCCCCTTGGCTTCAGCAATCATCGTGCGTAAATCCCGCAAGGTGAAAATCCCGGTGGGATGACGGTTGTCGTCGGTAATGATGATGCTGCCTACGTTGTTTTCATGCATGCGGGCGACTGCCTTGTGCACCGGCAGATCTGGCGAACACACGATTGGGTTGCGCAGGGCATAACGTTCCAGCGGTGTGTCCAGGCTGTTGCTGGAACCAATGGATGCCATGGCGTTTGACTGAATGCGCTGGTTGACCTGATCCAGCAGGCTGCTTACCCCACGTAAACAGAAGTCGCGAAATGAATCACTTTCGGAAAACAGGGTGATGAATGCCTTTTGTTCGATGCTCAGGCAGAAGGTGTCACCCGAGGCCCGGTGCAGGGTTCGGGTGGGACGCTCGCCGATCAAGGCGGCCAATGGAAAGCATTCACCTTGGCTGATCTCGAAGGTGGTCTCGGCCCGGTCCTCTTTCTCGTTGTGGCGTTCGCCGCGGATCCGACCCTGCTTGACGATGTAAAAGCGCTTTACCACGCCGTCCTCTGGCGATAACACAACATCTTCATCGGCATAGAAGCGTAATGTGGCATGTTCGGCAAAATGGGCCAAGTGGGTGTCGTCCATGCTCGAGAAAGGCGAGTGCTCCCTCAGGAAGTTCATGATGGCCCTGGTATTCTGGGGGCGGGTTGTATCCTGATTTGCTGCAGCCATATCGCAATCCGTGGTGTGCCGGAGTTGGTCGGCCCGGGCCGATGCTCCGTAGTTATTGTCATACGTCTGAAGTGTAGTTCAGTGGTGTTGCATTCTGCCCTACGATTTTCGTCGCAGAGCAGCAGAGGGCTTTTCTTTATGGTAGTCCCCCTCAGTGGTAGAGTTCTGATACTTGTCAATCCATAAGCAGTTTCTCCCATGACCAGTAAAGATGAACGCTTGGCGTTTCTTGAAGAGATGAAAGATGTCCGGCGCATCCGCAGGCCGAATCGTGCCGAAGTGTCAGTGCCCAAAGAGCTGACACCCGGGCACTTGGAGCGACAGAAATCTGCGGTTGAAACGCCGATTCGGGATTTGAACCCTTTGACGTCAGACATGGTCGAGCCCCTGACTGCGCAAGACCTGCTGTGCTGGGTGCGCCCGGGTATCCAGCACGGTGTTTTCAAAAAACTCCGGCTGGGGCAATACCCGATAGAGGCGAGGCTGGATTTGCATCGAATGACTGTGGAACAGGCGCGTCGTGAGGTATTCGGCTTCATTAACGACTGCGTGCGTTACGGGCTGCGATCGGTGATCATTTTGCACGGCAAAGGCGAACGCAATCCGGACGGCATAGCCCAGTTAAAAAGCTACCTGGCGAAATGGTTGCCAGAACTCGACAGCGTGCTCGCCTTTCATTCGGCCCAGAAACACCATGGCGGCACCGGGGCGGTTTATGTCATGGTGCGTAAAGGTGACAGGGATAAACAGAACAACCGGGAAATCCACAACCGCCGGTAAGTTAGGCCGGTGAGTTAGATGGTGCCGGCGATTCGCGTGAGTATCTTCTTCTGAGGTAGTGAGTATGAACAAGCGTTCCTTGACGGTGGTGATGCTGGCGAGCCTTTTGGTGCTGGCTGGTTGTAAAGACAGAGTGATCTGGGATGACAATGGCAAGATCGAAAGCGCGACTCAAGATCGAGAAATATGGGATTCCCAAGGCAAAATGGATACGGGTGACCGTAAGATTTGGGTAGATAAAGATGGCAAGGAAGTCGTCAAATAAACGAGTTATTTTTGTGTGCAACAACAAAAGGAATGGGCCATGGCGTTCAGCCTGACCATTAATGGTCATAGACACACTGTTGAAGTTGACTCTGATACCCCCTTGCTGTGGGTGGTACGGGATGAAATAGGGCTAAAAGGTACCAAGTTTGGCTGTGGTGCAGGCTTGTGTGGGGCCTGCACCGTGCATGTGAACGGTCAGCCTGCGCGTTCTTGTTTAACGCCGGTTGAAATGGTTGATGGTGCCGATATCACAACCATTGAAGGTTTAGCGAACGACAGTCAGCTGCACCCTTTGCAACAGGCGTGGATCGACCAGGGTGTACCTCAATGCGGCTATTGCCAGTCCGGGCAGATCATGACAGCGGCGCACTTGCTCGCCAATAACCCGTCACCATCCCGTGAGGAGATTGTGAACGCAATGACCGGAAACCTGTGCCGGTGTGGTACCTATGCGCGGATTGTTGCGGCGGTGGAAGCCGTCGCTGGCGGCGTAGGCCATTATGAGCCAGCTGGGGAGGATGCCTGATATGACCATGAATCGCCGCGATTTTCTTAAAGTCAGTACCGGTGCTTCGGGCAGTTTGATCCTGGCGGTATCGCTACCTGGCTGTGCATCGGTTCAGACGGGTTTCCAGCCGGATACCGGTGAGTGGAAACCGGATGTGTGGCTCGAACTGACCCGCGATGACAACATTGTCTTTACCCTGGCCCGGGTAGAAATGGGTCAGGGCACCTACACCGGGTTGACCACCCTGATTGCCGAAGAGCTGGACGTAAACCCAGCCCGAATGAAAGTGAAATTTGCTCCGGTGGCTCCGGAATACCGCAACCCCCTGTACGGATTGCAGTTAACCGGTGCCAGTACCAGTCTTGCTACCAGCTGGAAACCTCTGCGTGAGGCGGGTGCTTCTGCCAGACAGATGTTGGTGATGGCGGCGGCCGGGGTGTGGGGTGTGGATGCCGGCGCCTGCACCACCGAGGACGGTCGGGTGGTGCATCCGAACGGTATTGATTCTTTGCGATACGGGCAGCTGGTGGAGTTGGCTGACAAAGAAGTGATCCGGGGTAAGGTTGCACTGAAACCACGTTCCGAATGGAAATACATCGGCCGCCAGGTTGGAAGGCTGGACGCTCGCGCCAAAGCTACCGGCAAGGCTGTATATGGGATAGATGTGGATCTGCCGGGCATGGTCTATGCCGTCATGACTCGCAGCCCACGATACGGCGGAGCTGCTAACGACTTCAATCGGAATGACATTATTGGCCTGCCCGGTGTGCGGGATGCGTTCATTACGGAGCGTGGCGTTGCGGTGGTTGCCAACAGCTACTGGCAAGCCAGAAAGGCTCAGCAGTCGTTGCAGGTGGATTGGGACTTTACCAAGGCTATTGATCTCTCGACCGATCAGGTTTTCGAAGGATACCGGCAGGCGGCCACGAACGACCCGGGTGCGAGGGAGCGGTCTGAAGGCAATGTTGACAAAGCCGCTGATCGGGCTACGAAAGTGATTGAAGCAGAATACGAGCAGCCTTATCTGGCTCACGCCACCCTGGAGCCCATGAACGCCACAGCGTGGTATCACGACGGGGGCATGGAGGTATGGGCGCCGACTCAGGCACCGGATCTGGGGCGAATTGCTGCCGCCAGGCACTCGGATCTGTCTCCCAGTGCTATCACCATCCACACAACGTTTCTGGGCGGCGGTTTTGGCCGTCGTTTAACGCAGGATTACATCGAAGAAGCCGCAGCCGTTGCTTATCAACTCAAAGTGCCAGTCAAACTGGTCTGGTCCCGTGAAGAAGATACCCGCCACGGTTTTCTGCGCCCGGCCATGCTGCACCGGATGAAGGGCAGCCTGAACGACGGCGAGTTGACTGGCTGGCACCACCAGGTTGTCGGTCCGAAGATACTGGACTGGTACGTTCGTAATGCGGCGCCCGCTCAATACCCCTGGGCTCCGAAGTTTCTTTACGACACCTTGGGAAGGGTTGGTCTGATGGCGGAAGGTATTGCCACGCCAAAAGATATATCGGCTATTGAGGGCGCCACTAGTTACCCGTATCAGGTGCCTAATGTCAGTGTTCGGCACACCCATACCGATCCCGGCGTACCGATTACCTGGTGGCGCTCGGTGGGTTATTCTCATAATGGTTTTGCGGTTGAGACCTTTATGGATGAGCTGGCCCATGAGTCTGGTGAAGACCCGGTGCAGTTTCGTCGGAAAATGCTGGATGCCGAGCCCCGCCATCGTGAGGTTCTGGACCGGGCTGCCAGGCTTGCCGGCTGGGACCAGCCTGCGCCCGAGGGGAGGGCCCGGGGCATAGCTCTGTTCCAGAGTTTCGGTACCTACGTTGCCCAAGTGGTTGAGGCCGGAATCGAGCAGGGTGAAATCAAAATCTACAAAGTGACCTGCAGCGTTGATTGTGGTCAGGTGGTTAACCCGAGGATCGTCGAGGATCAGATCGCCGGCGGCATCCTGTTTGGCCTGACCGCGGCGTTGTACGGTGAAATTAACTTTGATGGAGGCGAAGTGCGTCAGAGTAATTTTCACGATTACCGATTGCTGCAGCAGCATCAGGCGCCCGAGGTTATCGTGGACATCGTCGACAGTGACGCTGCGCCGACGGGCGTGGGTGAGCCTGGCGTGCCGCCGGTGATTCCGGCACTGGGCAACGCCCTGTTTGCGCTGACCGGAGAGCGACAGCGCCGGTTGCCATTGACGGCGTGAACCAAAGCGGTTTTCCGCAGGCCGTGGCCGCCCTATAATGGCGGCCACTTCGTGCCTGGCCTGGCTCGTACTAACCGGGAGAATGCGTGTGTTTGATGTAACCCGATACGCCACCGCCGCTCAGTCAATTATTGATGCGGGTCGGTTTCTGTATGACCGGGGCTGGTCCCCGGCTACCAGCAGCAACTACTCTGCACGGATCGACCCTGACCACGTTGCCATTACCGTATCAGGGCGCCATAAGGGCCAGTTGACCGCCGGCGATGTCATGGTGGTGGATCTGAATGGTCGAGCGGTACAAAGTGAATGCACTTCGTCCGCCGAGACGTTGTTGCACACGGTTCTTTACCAGATGTTTCCGGACGTTGGCGCTGTGTTGCATACGCACTCGGTTAAGGCAACGGTGCTGAGCCGGTTGACCCAAGGTAATACACTGACTGTTGAGGGTTACGAACTTCAGAAAGCATTTTCCGGAGTTAAAACCCACGATGCTGTCCTCAGCATTCCAGTCTTTGATAACACTCAGGACATTCCAGCGTTGGCGGAAGAGTCCCAGGCATGGTTCCGCGAACATCCGGAGCAGCCGGGCTATTTGATACGGGGCCACGGCCTTTACACCTGGGGTAAAACCATGGCCGACTGCCTGCGCCACGTAGAAGCCTTCGAATTCCTGTTTGAATGTGAACTTGAAACCATGAGAGCTCGCCCATGACCACCCTGAGTATTTTTAACCAGAGCCAGCCAGACGCAGCCCATACGGTCACGACCGATCCGCAGACTATTGCAGAGGCCCTCGGCAAGCAGGGTGTGCGCTTTGAACGTTGGCCGACCCGGAATTTGCCGGCCGATGCCACTCAGGAGCAGATACTGGCCGTGTATGCTGATGAGGTGGCTGCGTTAAAGCGGGAATGCGGGTTTCAGACCGCAGATGTAGTGAGTCTGAACCCGGACAACCCGCAAAAAGAAGCATTCCGGCAGAAGTTTCTGGATGAGCATACCCACAGCGAAGACGAAGTTCGGTTTTTTGTGCGAGGTCAGGGCTTATTCTATCTGCACTTTGGCGACCAGGTTTATGCGCTGATGTGCGAAAAGAACGACCTTATCAGCGTGCCGAACGGAACCCATCACTGGTTTGATATGGGCCCGGAGCCGGAGTTTACCTGCATTCGCCTGTTTACCAACCCTGAGGGCTGGGTTGCCAGTTTTACCGGCGAAGACATTGCCGCCCGTCTGCCAAGGTATGAGGCACTTGCAGGAGCGGCAGAATGATTCGTGTGGTTCTGACCGACATTGAAGGCACCACCAGTTCCATTTCGTTTGTACACGACGTGCTGTTCCCTTACGCCAGCCAACATCTGCCGGATTTTATTCGCGCTCATCACCACACCACCCCGGCTGTGACAGAACAGCTGGCTCTGGTGGCTCAGAAAAGTGGGGTAGACGGAAAGGATCTTGAAGGCCTGATCAATGTGCTGCAAAACTGGATTGCGGAGGATAGAAAAGAAGGGCCGCTCAAAGCGTTGCAAGGCATGGTTTGGGAACAGGGATACCATCAGGGCGAGTTGAAAGGGCATATCTATGCCGATGCCGCCGATTACCTTCAGCGCTGGCATGATCGAGGCTTGAGATTGTTCGTATATTCATCGGGTTCTGTAAAAGCTCAGAAACTGATCTTTGGTTACAGCAACGAGGGTGACTTTACGCCCTTTTTCTCTGGCTATTTTGATACCGCCGTCGGCGGCAAGAAAGAGCCGCAGTCGTATCAGAACATTCTGGCAGAGCTGGGCGTTGATCCAGAGTCAGTGTTATTTTTGTCGGACATTGAGGCAGAGTTAAAAGCAGCAGAGCATGCCGGTCTGAAAACCGTCTGGCTGGTCCGGGAGGGTGAGTTACCAGACAGCGGGCGACCGGTTGCGCGAGACTTTGCGGAGGTGGACGCACTACTGCGAAAGCGTTAGGAGGTTAGACAATGCCCGGACATCCACTGCTGCAATGGCTGGTTCCGGGTATCTGTGCCCTGCTACTGGCTGGTTGCAACCCTTTTGGTGACGCCGAGCCCATGATGGAGGAGTACCTGGAGCGCCTTGGTCGGGTGCTCGACACGCCTGTGGTCGCTATTCCCAATACCCTGCCCGATGCTTCGACGCCTCCCCGCCGCCGTGAACGTGTACTGGATATGCCCGACCTTGAGTTGGGCATGCTTGACTTTATGTCGTTGTACGGTTGTGAATTGCAGTACGTAGTCGGGGAGAGAAACTCGGTTATGGGCCGGGTGATGCAGCCGCTGAATCGGCTTCGTTATGAGATTCGGTTTATCCGGGCTGCGCAAGACTGCCTCTCGCAGGTGGAGGACGAAGGTCTTGAGCAGACCTTGCTTGGCGCAATCGAAAGCAAACGGGCCTCGCTCCCCATCGCTGTGTGGAATGCAACCTGGGGTGTCGAGGAGGTTGAGCGCTTACTGACTCTGTCTAAAGGTTTCTATCCGGTGGCGTCGGAGTCCGATGTGGTGTCTGACCTGACACGAGATCTGGGGCAGATGAATCAGGCTGTGTCGGCGTTGGCTGCGCAGCAGCTTGACGTATCTTTGGACGATCTGGGCCGTATCCATCAGCGTTGGCAAGCCGAGTTCCGTGCTGGCCAGATCATCAACAGTGCCCGCCTACTGATTGCCAGCTTGAATGCAGGCAGTGACATGATCAAAACGCGGCTGGATGAGCGGCCTCTGTGTCTGAACAGCCGTCCTAATAATCAGTCAGACATTGTCCGTAATTTTTTCTTTAATATTTACATCGGTGAAGTTCAGCCATACATGAGCGATGTCAGCAGAGCCAGGGATTCGTTGATTGTAGCTTTGGCTGAGCTGGCGGACCAACAGCGGGAGGTTATGCCCGAGAGCTTTGAGCACTGGTATCAACGCCATCTGTCGGATCAGTCCGACATCAGCATCTGGCGGCAGCTTGATCAGGCCATGATGCAGCACACCCGGCATTGGCAGGAACTGCTGGGTCAATGTGGCATGCGACCGGGTTGATGGCTGCCTGTGTGGCAGCGTGGGCCTGGTGTGCTCGGGCTCGGTCATCTGGGTTAATGTCTGGTCTGTTGCACTCTCAGTGGGCAACCGGGCGGTTAACTTTCAGATGAACCATGGCCACGCTGAACAGGAGGAACGTTAGTATTGTCAGAATGACCGGGCCGACTGCGCCCTGGCTGAGCCAGGCCGACACAACACCTTGAGTGAAGTAGAAGATCACCACGAACCCCAGCCAGATGTAGCCACGGTTGTGGCCCCGGAAGACCGGTACGGCAAAGGCCAGTAAGGGCAGTAGTTTGACGGACAGCATCAGCGTTAACGACACCCCTTCTACGGGCGCCGGGTAGAATGTGGTTATCAGTAGTGTCGCGAGCACGCCCAGATAAAGCGCAATGGTCAGGCGGGCAGTGGTTTTGGCTTTGTCGTTGTGGAGCATAGGGTTATCCGGATTGGTCAGTGGGTATCTAAGAGCTGGGTCAGTCCGCCAGTTTTGTCGCCAGGCCTGCAAGGCGCTGTCCAAAAGCCTGGCACAGGGTTTTTTCGTGATCGCTCAGTGGGTTCTGTGCTCCGGTGCCGGCCCAATGGGTGGGGCCATATGGCGTGCCGCCGGTCGTAGTCTCGCTCAGGGCACTTTCGGAATAGGGCAGGCCGCACAATATCATGCCGTGGTGCAGCAACGGCATCATCATGGTCAGCAGGGTTGTTTCTTGGCCGCCATGCAGACTGCCGGTTGAGGTAAAGGCCCCGGCTGGCTTGCCCGAAAGCTTGCCGTTCAGCCAGAGATCGCCTGTGCTGTCGAGGAAATGCTTGAGCGGTGCCGCCATATTGCCGAAGCGGGTTGGGCTACCCAGGGCGAGACCGGCGCAATTGGCCAGTTCATCTCGTGTGGCGTATGGCGCGCCGACGTCGGGTACCGGAGGCAGGCTGGCGATAGTGTTCTCCGATACCGTCGGAACCGTCCGGATCTTTGCTTCAATACCCGCCACTCTGGCCACGCCCCGACCTATCTGGCTGGCCATCTCGGCGGTTTGACCATTACGGCTATAGTAAAGTACGAGGATGTAGGGTGTTGGCTCGCTCATGTCTGCTCCTGAGGCTGGCTTAAAGAATGTTCAGAACATTCTCTGGGGGTCTTCCTATGGCCGCTTTTCCGTTGGCCAGCACAATGGGACGTTCGATCAGCTTGGGGGTGCTTACCATGGCCCTGATCAGCTGAGCCCTGGTGAGTTCGGGGTTGTCCAGCCCTTGTTCTTTGTACTCGGATTCTTTGGTGCGCATTAATGTACGGGGTTCGCAATCCAGAAGATCAAGAATCTGTAACAGTTCTTGCTCTGTTGGTGGTGTCTCCAGGTAGCGTATAATCTCCGGTTCGACACCGTTTTGCTTAAGCAGCTCAAGGGTCTGGCGAGATTTCGAGCACCGCGGGTTGTGGAAAATTCGGGTTGGTTCTGTCATGGTCATGCCCGGCTTACAGTGATGACTTCGGTCTATTTTGTGGACCGTAGTCTAACAGGAGGATATCCCTTGCAGTACCCTCGGACCCTGTCCATTCGACTGACCCCGACTCTGCTCCGCCGGCGCTGGCTGGTGTTTGCCCTGTTGAGCATGACCCTGATTCTGTCCGGTTGCGAAAGAACAGAGCTTGAACGGTCCGATGGTATCCTGGTGAACTGGGACGACTACCGAGGCCGATGGGTTCTGGTTAACTACTGGGCTGAGTGGTGCAAGCCCTGCCTGGAGGAGATTCCAGAGCTTAATCATCTCGACAAGGCGCCGGACATTACGGTGCTGGGCGTTAATTTTGATGGCATCGAAGGGCAAGCGCTGGAAGAGCTTGGCCATCGCATGGGCATTGAATTCACGATGCTGGGCCGAGACCCGGCACCAGAGTTTGGCTGGAAGATGCCGATGGCGTTGCCCGCCACGTTTGTGGTTGGCCCAAATGGCAAGCTTGTTGAAACACTCTTCGGCCCCCAGACCGAAGACGATATCCGTACACTGATTGGCAACAGATGATGGCAAATACCTTCGTACATCTTCGCGTGCATTCGGAATACTCCATGGTAGATGGCTTGGTACGAGTCAAGCCACTGATCAAGCGTGTGGCCGAACTGGGCATGCCGGCGGTCGGGCTCACGGAACAATCCAACATGTGTTCGCTGGTGCGTTTCTACCAGGCGGCAATGGGCGCGGGTGTGAAGCCGGTCATCGGTGCCGATCTGTGGCTTGAAAACCCGGAAGAGCCTGAAAACCCTTTCCGGCTGACTCTGTTGGCGCGAGATGACAAAGGCTATCGTCACCTTACCGAAATTATCTCGTTGGGCTACACCGAGGGTCAGCGGTACGGCAAGCCGATTATCCGGAAAGCCTGGCTGGAGGCCCGTGCCCGTGGCCTGATAGCCCTCTCGGGTGCCAAAATGGGCGATGTAGGCAGGGCTCTGCTGGCGGATAAGCCGGAGCTGGCCCGGGAGCGCGCCCGTTATTGGATGAACCTATACCCGAACAGCTATTACCTGGAACTGCAGCGCACCGAGCGAGCGGGCGATGAGGACTGCCTGCACCTGAACGTGCAGCTGGCTGGAGAAATGGGCCTGCCGGTGGTGGCTACCAACGATGTGCACTTTCTGGAAGCCGATGATTTCGAGGCTCATGAAGCCCGGGTTTGCATTGGTGAAAGCCGCACCCTGGACGACCCGCGCCGGGATCGCCGTTTCAGCGAGCAGCAATATCTGCGCAGCCCTGAGGAAATGATCGAGCTGTTCTCGGACATTCCGGAAGCGGTGGAGAACACCCTCGAAATTGCCCGGCGCTGCACGGTCAATGTTACCCTTGGCGAGTACTCCCTGCCGAACTACCCGATTCCTGACGGTCTCACCATCGATGAGTATTTTCGCAAAGTGTCCGAGGAAGGGCTTGAAGCCCGGTTGGCGGTTACCCTGCCCAAGGACGACCCGGACTACGAGAAAAAGCGCGGCGAGTATTACCAGCGCCTGAATTTCGAGCTGGATATCATCACCCAGATGGGGTTTCCCGGTTACTTCCTGATCGTGATGGACTTCATTAAATGGGCCAAGAACAACGGCGTGCCGGTGGGTCCGGGCCGTGGTTCGGGTGCCGGCTCCCTGGTGGCTTATGCACTGCTGATTACCGATCTGGACCCGCTGGAATACGACCTGCTGTTCGAGCGTTTCCTGAACCCGGAGCGGGTCTCCATGCCCGACTTTGACGTCGACTTCTGCATGGAAGGCCGCGACCGGGTCATCGAATACACCGCCCAGAAGTATGGCCGCGAGGCCGTCTCCCAGATCATCACCTTCGGCACCATGGCCGCCAAAGCGGTGGTGCGGGATGTGGCGCGGGTTCAGGGCAAGTCCTACGGCCTTGCTGATAAGCTCTCCAAACTAATCCCGTTCGAAGTGGGCATGACGCTCAGCAAAGCCATTGAGCAAGAGCCCCAACTCAAGGAGTTTCTGGAGCAGGACGAAGAAGCCCAGGAAATCTGGGAAATGGCCCTGAAGCTGGAAGGGGTGTGCCGTAACGCCGGTAAACACGCCGGGGGTGTGGTCATTGCGCCCACCAAGATTACCGATTTTTCGCCGCTGTACTGTGATGATGAGGGCGGCAGCCTGGTTACCCAATTCGACAAGAACGATGTTGAAGAGGCCGGGCTGGTTAAGTTCGACTTCTTGGGTTTGCGGACGCTGACCATCATCAAGTGGGCGCTGCACATGATCAACCCGCGCCGGCAGGAGCGCGGAGAAGGAGAGCTGGACATAGCTGCCATCCCGCTGGATGACAAACGCTCCTTCGAGCTGCTCAAGAAAGCCGAGACCACTGCGGTATTTCAGTTGGAATCCCGGGGCATGAAAGACCTGATCCGGCGCCTGCAGCCAGACTCCCTGGAAGACATGATTGCCCTGGTAGCGCTGTTCCGCCCGGGGCCTTTGCAATCCGGCATGGTGGATGACTTCATCGACCGCAAGCACGGTCGTCAGCCGTTGTCTTATCCGCATCCGGATTATCAATACGACGGCCTGAAACCGGTACTGGAGCCTACCTACGGTGTCATCCTGTATCAGGAGCAGGTTATGCAGATTGCTCAGGTGATGGCTGGCTATAGCCTGGGTAACGCGGACATGTTGCGCCGGGCGATGGGTAAGAAAAAGCCTGAAGAAATGGAAAAACAAAAGGCGTTCTTCCTGGATGGCTGTGCCAAAAACGGCATTGATAAAACGCTGGCCGAAAACATCTTCGACCTGGTGGAAAAGTTCGCAGGTTACGGTTTCAACAAGTCTCACTCGGCTGCCTACGCCCTGGTGTCGTATCAGACTCTCTGGATGAAGGCTCATTATCCGGCTGAGTTTATGGCGGCAGTTTTGACCGCCGATATGCAGAACACCGACAAGGTGGTGACGCTGGTCGAAGAATGCCGGAATATGAAGCTTGACCTTCTGGTTCCCGATGTTAGCCGGTCTGAGTACACTTTCACGGTGAACGATCAAGGACAGATTATATACGGTTTGGGCGCCATCAAAGGTTTGGGTGAAGGCCCGATTGACAGTGTGGTTGCGGCCGCCAAAGAGGGCGGACCGTTCCTCGATATCTTCGATTTCAGCCGCCGGGTTGACCTGAAGAAGGTCAACAAGCGCGCCATGGAAGCGCTTATTCGCGCGGGCGCCATGGATAAACTGGGTGCCAGTCGTGCCCAACTGATGGCGAGCATCGACAAGGCCGTGCAGCAGGCCGGCCAACAATCCCGGAATGATGCCGTCGGTATGGTCGACATGTTTGGGGAAATGCTGGAAGGCGGAGAAGATAGCGACCCCTACGAGGATGTGGCCGGGGTTCGTGAGTGGCCTGAAAAACAGCGTCTTAAAGGCGAAAAAGACACCCTCGGCATTTACCTCACGGGACACCCGTTCGACGAATACGAAAGAGAGGTGCGGCGGTTTGTGCGGTCGTCCATTGCCGACCTCAAGCCCAATAAGTCACCCCAACGGGTGGCTGGTCTGGTGGTGGCCCAACGCACAATGAAAACCCGCACTGGTTCAACCATGTGCTTCATCACACTGGACGATCGCAGCGCCCGTATTGAAGCTACGCTGTTCTCTGAGGCCTTTTTTGAGAACCGGGAGTTGTTACAATCGGACCAGGTGATTGTTGTGGAAGGGCAGGTCAGTCACGACGATTACTCAGGGCAAATGAAAATGCGGGTAAGCTCAGTGATGGATGTAGCCACCGCTCGGCAGCAGTTCAGTCGGGGTATCCGGTTGGCCTTGCACTCGGAGCAACTGCAGAATGGCCTGCTGGACAAGCTGGACGAAACCCTGCGTCCGTTCCGTAATGATGGCAGTCCGGTCTGGATTGAATACAGCAGTGCGGAGGCTCGAACTCGCATTGAACTCGGTGAGTCCTGGCGGGTGCAGCCCGATGACAACTTGTTGTTCGAGCTGAAACACCTGGTGGGCGACCAGTCTGTAGAACTGGTCTATGATTAATACCAATGTCCGCTTTAGTTGCGTGATTTGCGCTGCTATCTTTGTCCCAAATTCTGGTTATGGCGGGTTTGAGCCTGCCTGGCAATCAAATGATGGAACATCATGAACCCTAATTACCTGGATTTCGAACAGCCAATCGCCGATCTTGAAGCCAAAATTGAAGAGCTTCGCATGGTTGGTAACGACACCGACATCAACATTACCGATGAAATCAGTCGTCTGAAAAAGAAAAGCGTCAGCCTGACTGAGACCATCTTTTCTGATCTGCAGTCCTGGGACGTAGCCCGGCTGGCGCGTCATCCCCGCCGGCCCTACACCCAGGATTACATCGATCTGATTTTTGATGATTTCGATGAATTGCACGGCGACCGCCGCTACGCGGACGATCAGGCCATCATCGGTGGCACTGCCCGTCTGGACAATACGCCGGTGATGGTTATTGGCCACCAGAAAGGCCGTGAAATACGCGACAAGGTCAAGCGTAACTTTGGCATGCCGCGCCCGGAAGGTTACCGTAAGGCGTTGCGCCTGATGGAAATGGCTGAGCGCTTCAAGATGCCGATCCTCACGTTTATTGATACACCGGGTGCCTATCCGGGCATTGGTGCTGAAGAGCGTGGCCAGAGTGAGGCCATCGCTTTTAACCTGGCGGTGATGTCTCGTCTGAAGACGCCGATCGTTTCTACGGTGATTGGTGAGGGCGGTTCCGGCGGCGCGCTGGCCATTGGTGTGTGCGACCAGTTGAATATGTTGCAGTACTCCACCTACGCGGTGATCTCTCCAGAAGGTTGTGCGTCTATCCTGTGGAAGAGTGCGGAATATGCGGCCCAGGCGGCGGAGGCCATGGGTGTAACCGCCCAGCGCCTGAAAGAGTTGGGCGTTGCCGACAATGTGATTGACGAGCCTCTTGGTGGTGCGCACCGGAACCCCGAAGAAATGGCAAAAACTTTGAAGGTGCGACTGGCGAAAGGTGTCGCTGAGCTAAGCCGGCTGCCGCTGGATGAGCTGGTCTCCCGCCGTTATGAACGTCTAACCAAGTATGAAGGCGGGCGGTAACGCCATCCAGCCCCCCGGCTGGCCTGACGACCTGCTTGGGCCAGTCTGCTCACTCCCCGAGTACACGAGACTTTGGGTCGCCTTTAGTGGCGGCCTGGATTCGGCTTTGTTGCTGCAGGTTGCAGCGGCCTGTCATCCTGATGTCACTGCCTTACACGTCAATCATCAGCTCCAGCCAAACCATGAACAAACTGAGCAGTTCTGCCGGGATGAGTGCGCGCGACTGGGTGTGCAATTGGTGGTGGAGCGGGTTGATGTGGCCCTTGCCAACACCGGGGCCGGCGGGCTGGAAGGCGCCGCAAGAAGCGCCCGCTACCAGGCATTCAAAAATCGATTAGGTGATAACGATTTGATACTGATGGCTCACCATGGTGATGATCAGGCTGAAACAGTACTGTTTCGTTTGCTCCGAGGAACAGGTGTTCACGGTCTTGCGGGTATGCCCGGCACTAGGCCTCTGGGTCGCGGGTGGCTTTTTCGTCCATGGCTGGAGGTCAGTCGTGAACGACTGGAGCAGATGGCGCGCGCTTCGGGTATGGCCTGGGTAGAGGATCCGAGCAATACCAGCCTGGCGTTTGATCGCAACTATCTGCGCCACAGTGTCTTGCCGGGCCTGAAATCCCGTTGGCCGGGACTGCTCAAGCGGATGGCTCGTACGGCTCGTGCCTGTGGCGAGAGCGAATGGCTCAATCAGCGGCTGGCAGAACTTCAGTGGCGGAGCTGTGCAGATGCCGGTCGATTGAAACTTGAGCCCTTTCAGGGCTTGAGCGGAGCCGAGCAAACTAATCTGATGCGTTGGTGGATTCACCGCCAGGGGTGGCGGGTACCGGCGTTGTCTGACTGGGATAAGGCCTTGCAAAGCATGCTGAACGCTGGTGAAGACCGGGTCCCTGAAATCCGGGGAGAGGGTTTCAGCCTTCGGCGTTATCGGGCGCATCTTTACCTGGTGCCGAACCTAGGCGTTCCGGATTCGACAGCGGATCTTGTTCCCGGTCGGATACTCCAATGGGGACCTTGGCGGCTGCAATTGGTGCCAAAACTCTCGGCCGCTAACCCAAAGATCACACCGCCGCCAATACGGGTATCTACGAGGCAAGGCGGCGAACGGTTACGCTTGGCTGCTGCAGAGCCGTCACGCGCCTTAAAAACCTGGCTGCAGGAGCAGGGCGTGCCGCCCTGGGAGAGAGCTTTGCTGCCGCTGGTTTACCGGCACGGGCAGGGAATCAGTGAGCTGATCGCCGTTGGCGATTTGTGGTGTTCTGAACAATACTCGGGAAGCGCCCCTGCCGCCGGCTGGCGGCTGATCGTGGAGAGGGATTGTGATTGAGTAGAGGGGTGCTTTCTGGTAGTCTGGCGACCCATCTTGAGATGAACAATCTCCCTCCTTCACCGAACCAGATAATCACGGAATCTGCATGACGCGTTATATTTTCGTCACCGGCGGTGTCGTGTCCTCCTTGGGGAAAGGTATTGCGTCTGCCTCACTGGCAGCCATCCTCGAGGCACGCGGCCTGAAGGTCACTATTCTCAAGCTGGACCCGTACATCAACGTGGACCCCGGCACCATGAGCCCGTTCCAGCACGGTGAGGTATTTGTCACCGAAGATGGCGCGGAAACCGACCTCGATCTGGGCCACTACGAACGCTTTATTCGTACCCCCATGAGCAAGCGCAATAACTTCACCACCGGTCGTGTGTATGAAGAAGTTATCCGCAAAGAGCGTCGTGGCGATTATCTGGGCGGCACCGTCCAGGTCATCCCCCACATCACCGATGAGATCAAGCGCCGTGTCGTTGAGGGCGCTGCTGGCTCGGACGTAGCCATGATTGAAGTGGGTGGCACCGTGGGCGACATCGAATCGTTGCCGTTCCTCGAAGCCTGCCGCCAGCTCAAGGTGGAAGTGGGCCCCCAGCGCGCCTTGTTCATGCACCTGACCCTGGTGCCTTACATTGCGACCGCTGGCGAGATCAAAACCAAACCGACCCAGCATTCGGTCAAAGAAATGCGCTCCATCGGTCTGCAGCCGGACATCCTGCTGTGCCGGTCCGATCACGAAGTTGATATCAGCTCCCGTCGCAAGATTGCCCTGTTCACCAACGTGGAAGAGCGGGCGGTCATTCCGTTGCAGGATGCCAAGTCCATTTACGCCATTCCACGCATGTTGCACGAGTATGGTCTGGATCAGCTGGTGATCGAGCGCTTCAACCTGCAAGCCCGTGAGGCAGATCTGAGCGAGTGGGACGAGGTTGTGGAGTCACTGATGAATCCGCAGCACGAAGTCACCATCGCTATGGTCGGCAAGTACATGGAGCTTCTTGAGGCCTACAAATCCCTGATTGAGTCCTTGCTGCACGCGGGCATCAAAACCCTTACCAAGGTCAATATCAACTATATCGACTCCGAAGACATCGAACGTGACGGCACCTGTGTGCTGGAATCCGCCGATGCGATTCTGGTGCCGGGTGGTTTTGGTGAGCGTGGCGTTGAGGGCAAGATTCGCGCGGTACAGTACGCCCGTGAAAACAAGGTTCCTTACTTGGGCATTTGCCTTGGCATGCAGGTTGCGGTGATCGAGTATGCCCGTAACGTAGCAGGCCTCAAAGATGCTCATAGTACCGAGTTCCGCGAGCATAGCCCGGCCCCAGTGGTTGGCCTGATTACCGAATGGCTGGATGCAAGTGGTAACACGGAAGCGCGTACCGAAGCCTCAGATCTGGGCGGTACCATGCGCCTGGGCGCACAGGATTGCGTGCTGACCGATGGCTCGACTATTGCGGCCTGTTACGGCAAGAAAACCATTCGTGAGCGTCACCGCCACCGCTATGAGGTCAATAACCACTTCCTGCCGAAGCTGGAAGAAGCGGGCCTGAAGATTTCCGGCCGCTCGACCGATGGCCGGCTGGTGGAAGTGGTGGAAGTGCCGGATCACCCGTGGTTTGTGGCTTGCCAGTTTCACCCGGAATTCACCTCGACACCCCGCGACGGCCATCCGCTGTTCAAGGGTTTTGTTGAGGCAGCACTGGCCAACAAGAAAGGATCCTGAGCATGGCGCAGAGCATGGTCAACGTCGCCGGTATTGAAGTTGCCAATGATCGGCCCTTCGTGCTCTTTGGTGGCATGAACGTACTGGAATCCGCCGAGTTGGCGATGGACGTGGCTGAAGCCTACGTGCAAGCCACCCGCAAGCTGGGCATCCCCTATGTGTTCAAGGCTTCCTTCGACAAGGCCAATCGCTCCTCCGTGAACTCCTTCCGTGGCCCCGGTCTGGATAAAGGTTTGCAGATACTGGCGGACATCAAGAGCAGGTTTGGTGTTCCCATTATCTCGGATGTTCACACTCCGGAGCAGGCGGCGCCGGCTGCCGAGGTGTGCGACATCATCCAGTTGCCGGCGTTTCTCAGCCGGCAGACCGATCTGGTGGTTGCCATGGCCAAAACCGGTGCGGTGATCAACATCAAGAAAGCCCAGTTTCTGGCGCCTCAGGAAATGAAGCACATCATCACCAAGTGCGAGGAAGCCGGCAACGACAAGGTGATTCTGTGCGAACGTGGCAGCAGCTTCGGCTATAACAACCTGGTGGTTGACATGCTGGGCTTTGGCATAATGAAGTCGATGAACGTGCCGGTGATGTTTGATGTCACCCACTCGTTGCAGATGCCTGGCGGGCGAGCTGACTCTGCGGGCGGACGACGGGCCCAGGTGACCGACCTGGCGCTGGCGGGTATGTCGCAGGGCCTGGCCGGGTTGTTCCTGGAGGCGCATCCTGATCCGGATCAGGCTAAATGCGATGGCCCTTGCGCCCTGCGCCTGAGCCAGCTGGAGCCATTCCTTCAGCGGGTGAAAGCAGTGGATGATCTTGTTAAGAGTTTTAAACCTATCGACACCGCCTGATTGGCGGTGTTCGTTTTTGTCCTGTTCGGGAGTACGAGCAGGTGGGGGATGGCTTTCCGAAACACGCTCCTTCGGCACATCCATGTGACGCTTGGGCTCCGCCATCCATGGCTCCGCACAGTTTCGGAAAGTCATCCCCCACCTGCTCTAGGCTGAACTTATAACTTGAACCGTTTAGATACAGAAAATCTGGAGAAATTTCCGCATGACCAAGATTGCCAACATCAAAGCTCGTGAAGTTCTGGACTCGCGCGGTAACCCGACAGTAGAAGCGGATGTGATTCTTGAGGACGGCACCCTGGGTCGTGCGTGTGCGCCCTCCGGTGCTTCTACCGGTTCCCGCGAGGCGCTGGAATTGCGCGACGGTGATAAGTCCCGTTACCTCGGTAAAGGTGTTCGCAAAGCGGTTGCTGCAATCAATGGCCAGATTCGTGATGCCCTGGTGGGCAGGGATTCAGCAGATCAGCGTAGCCTGGACCAGATCATGATTGATCTGGACGGCACCGAGAACAAAGCCAACCTGGGCGCGAACGCGATTCTGGCGGTATCTCTGGCCGCCGCGAAGGCTGCTGCCATTTCACTGGGCAAACCGTTGTACGAACACATCGCAGACATCAACGGCACTTCTGGTGAGTTCTCCATGCCGGTGCCGATGATGAATATCCTGAATGGTGGTGAGCACGCCGACAACAACGTCGATATCCAGGAATTCATGGTCCAGCCGGTGTCCGTGAAAAGCTTTGCCGAGGCGCTGCGCGTGGGTGCCGAGATCTTCCACAGCCTGAAAAAAGTACTGAAGGCTCAGGGCTTGAACACCGCTGTTGGCGACGAGGGCGGTTTTGCGCCGAACCTGCCGTCCAATGAGGCTGCTCTGGCGGTGATCAAGGAAGCGGTTGAAAATGCGGGCTATGAGCTGGGCAAAGATGTCACCTTGGCTCTGGACTGCGCGTCTTCCGAGTTTTACAAGGACGGCCAGTACAACCTGTCTGGTGAAGGTAAGAGTTTCGATTCCGAAGGCTTTGCCGATTATCTGGCGGGCCTGTGCGAGCGCTACCCGATTGTGTCTATTGAAGACGGCATGGACGAGAGCGACTGGGATGGCTGGAAGGTGTTGACCGACAAGCTGGGCGACAAGGTCCAGTTGGTGGGCGACGATCTGTTTGTCACCAACACCAAGATCCTGAAGCAGGGTATTGAGAAGGGTGTGGGTAACTCGATCCTGATTAAGTTTAACCAGATCGGCAGCTTGTCCGAGACTCTGGATGCCATCAAGATGGCCCAGGATGCCGGTTATACGGCGGTGATTTCTCACCGTTCCGGTGAAACCGAAGATACTACCATTGCGGACCTGGCGGTAGCGACCTGCGCGGGCCAGATCAAGACCGGTTCTTTATGCCGCTCTGACCGTGTTGCCAAGTACAACCAGTTGCTGCGGATTGAAGAGGCGCTGGAAGGCAAGGCCCCTTATCTGGGGCTGCGTGAAATCAAGGGTCAAGGTTAAGCTTTAGCGACGATCCCTGGCCTGCTGGTGGTTGTTGGCAGGTAACAAAATGTTAAGGCCATCGCGTTCCGGATGAAAATTTGGAAACGATGGCCTTTTTGCACAGTGACTTACATGAAGTTGTTGCTAATCTACTATAAGGTCTATACTTGATCTTCAACGCTGACTTTAATTCTGGTTATTTTCTGAGCTAATCTGGCATGAAAACGCTTTGGGCCATTCTGGTAGTGCTGATTCTCCTGCTGCAGGTTCGCCTGTGGGTCGGGGAGGGTAGCTTTGCTCAGGTTTGGTCGCTGGAGAAGGCGATTGCGGAGCAGCGAGCAGAGAATGCCGAGTTGGCTGGGCGTAATGACCGGCTTTATGCAGAGGTGCGTAATCTTCGTAATGAGCAGGGGGCGGTAGAGGAGCGTGCCCGGATGAACCTCGGGCTTATTCGTGAAGACGAGACTTTTTTCTTGGTCGTCGAGAACTAAATTCCGTGCATAGAGCACCGGGGTCCTTCTTTCCGGGAACCGCTACGAGCACATCCATGTGCGCTTCTCTCAGGCCATCCTTGGCCTTCGACATTCCCGGAAAGAAGGGCCCCGGTGCTCCCCGTACTGTGTGCAGAGCCGTCTATGACAAATCCTGAACTTTGGCTTGTTATCCCTGCCGCTGGCATTGGTCAGCGCATGAACGCTGAATGCCCCAAGCAGTACCTCAAGATCAATAATCGTTTCATTCTCGATATCACGCTCTCCCGTTTATTGGATAACGCGTCGTTCAAAGGTTGTATGGTGCCGTTGAATCCGGCGGATCATTGGTGGCCCGATAGTGAATCGGCTAAGGATGATCGAATCCAGAGTTGCACCGGTGGTAAAGAACGAGCGGATTCGGTGCTCTCGGCATTGCATGCGCTGTCGGAGCAGGCTAATGACAGTGACTGGGTGCTGGTGCACGATGCCGCGCGGCCGTGCCTGGACGCGCATGATCTTTCCAATCTGATCGATACCCTTTTCGAGCATCCCGTCGGCGGGCTGTTGGCTGCGCCAGTGGCGGACACTTTGAAGCTGGCGGCTGAGGGAGATCAGCCTGAGGTGGAGCAGACGGTGGATCGGCGCCGGCTCTGGCGGGCGTTGACTCCGCAGATGTTTCGGTTCGGCGCGCTCAGGGCAGCGCTGGAGTCTGCACTGGAAAATGGCCATGCGGTGACTGATGAGTCCTCTGCCATGGAGTTTTCCGGTAAACTGCCGGCTTTAGTGGAAGGCCGGGCGGATAATCTCAAGATTACGGTGCCGTCGGACCTGGCGCTGGCCGAGTTTATTCTTGGCCGGCAGTAGGGCTTTCCTCTCCATGTAACTTCCTGTCTGGTTTCGGAGACGATCATGCGTATTGGCCAGGGCTTTGATGTCCATGCCTTTTGTGAGGGCGATTTTGTCATTTTAGGGGGTGTTGAGATTCCCCACAGTCATGGTCTGAAAGCCCATTCGGATGGTGATGTGCTGCTGCATGCGTTAGCGGATGCTTTGCTGGGCGCGGCGGCGCTGGGTGATATCGGTCATTTGTTTCCGGATACCAGTGATGAGTGGGCCGGAGCGGATAGCCGAGACCTTTTGCGGCGGGTGATGCAGCGGGTGTTGGACGAAGGCTTTGCGGTGGTGAATGTCGATACTACGATCATTGCCCAGTCTCCGAAGCTGGCTCCTCATGCAGAAGCCATGCGGCTCAATATTGCTGAAGATCTTGGTGTTCCGGTCAGTCGTGTGAGTGTTAAAGCGACTACCACTGAAAAACTGGGATTTACTGGCCGGGGTGAGGGTATTGCCTGTCAGGCAGTGTGTTTGCTTGAGCCGGTGAGTCTGTGAGTGCGGTAGAGGGGGCTCCTCGCTGGCGGCTGGATTGGCCGACATCATCTGGAATGCGGCCAGGTAAAGCCCTGCTGAAAACCTCGCCGGAGGATTTCCGGGTGATTGAGCAGCTGTGGCCAGAGTTTGAAGCGCCGGGGACGGGCTCTTCGGGAGCTGGTGAGCATCTGTGCGTGCGTATAGAGAAAACCGGCGACAACACAGAGTACGTTGCTCAGGAGTTGGCCGCACTGGCGGGTTGTAAAGCTTTTGAGGTGGGTTTTTGTGGTCTGAAAGACCGTCATGCGGTCACGGTGCAGTGGTTCAGTCTTTACTGTCCGGGCCGGGAAGCCAGAGACGCCGAGCTTCTGGCCACCATTGCCGAGCGTTGGCCGGTACTGGGCAGCCATCGCCATGCCCGCAAGCTCCGTCGGGGCGAGCATCGTTACAATGGCTTTGACCTGGTGCTTCGCGAGGTTTCCGGAGATCCGGCGACGTTGGAGCAGGCATTGGCTGTGCTGGCTGAGCGGGGAGCGCCTAATTATTTTGGGCCGCAGCGGTTTGGTCATGAGGGTGGCAACCTGGATCGGGCGGTGAATCTTGACCCGTCCCGGTTGAACCGGAAAAAAGGTGGTCGCCGTGGCGGTGGCGGAAGCGGTTCGAAAAACGTATTGTACTTTTCGGCGGCACGTTCCTGGCTATTTAACGAAGTGCTGGCAGAGCGAGTCTGTGCAGGCAGCTGGTATGTTTGCCTGCCTGGGGAGCCTGAAGCGAGTGGTGAGCCCACCGGCCCACTCTGGGGTGATGGTGGCACCAGTGCGAGTGAAGACCTCGCGCTGTTTGAGCGAGCGGTTGTTGCCAAACATCCGGAATTTGAAAAGCTGTTTTTAAGTACCCGAATGAAACCTGAACGACGTGCCTTGGTGACCCGGCCAGAACAGTTGCATTGGCAATGGTTGGACCAAAGCACCCTGCGGCTGCAATTTTTGCTTCCGCCAGGGCAGTACGCCACGACGGTGCTGGGTGATATTTTTGAGCTGCAGGACATGAGCCTCAGCCGTGATAACAAGCGATAAAGCTAGCGGAGAACACTGTGCGTATTCTGTTGTCGAATGATGATGGCGTGCATTCACCCGGGCTGGTGGCTCTTTACGAGGGTCTTCAGGGGCTGGGTGAACTTGAAGTGGTTGCGCCGGACCGTGATCACAGCGGTGCCAGCAACTCACTGACACTCAGCCGTCCGTTGACGGTTGAAGATCACCCTAACGGCTTTCACTCGGTGGACGGTACGCCGACAGACTGTGTGCATCTTGCGGTTAACGGACTGTTCAATGAACCCTTTGACCGTGTGGTTTCGGGGATCAATACCCACGCTAATCTTGGCGATGACGTCATCTATTCCGGCACCGTAGCCGCAGCCACCGAAGGCCGTCATCTTGGTCTGCCCGCGATTGCTGTCTCGTTAGTGAATAATGGCCATTTCCACTATCAAACAGCGGCTCGCGTAGTGCGGATGCTGCTGGAAAGCACGCGAGCGTTGTCTCTTGGGCCTCGCTCGATTCTGAACGTGAACGTGCCTGATGTGTCCTGGAGTGAGTTGTCCGGCTTTCGGGTGACTCGCCTTGGGCATCGGGAGCGAGCTGAAGGCGCAGTCCCGATGACCTGCCCAAGGGGCAAACAGCGTTACTGGATTGGCGCCGCAGGCCGTGGCGGCGATGCCGGACCGGGAACGGATTTTCACGCCGTGCGTGAAGGGTATGTTTCGATTACCCCGGTTCAAATTGATATGACCCGTCATGAGTCACTGTCTGGCCTCCGGGAGTGGGTAGACGGCTTACCCGGCCTGGAGGGTACGCAGGCATGAGTGCTCAGCTTGAAGGCATCGGAATGACGTCAAGGCGCACTCGAATGCGCCTGGTGCAGCGGTTGCGCGATGCTGGCATTGAGTCAGACCGGGTTTTGGAAGTTATCGGTCAGGTACCTCGGCATATCTTTCTGGATGAGGCCCTGGCCCATCGCGCTTATGAAGACACTTCGTTACCGATCGGTTACAGCCAGACCCTGTCTCAGCCTCATACAGTAGCCCGTATGACGGAGTTGTTGCTGGCCCATGAGCCAGCCCGGGTGCTTGAGCTGGGCACTGGGTCCGGGTATCAGACCACCGTGTTGTCGCAACTGTTTGCAGAAGTCTACAGTGTTGAGCGAATTCGCCCCCTGCAGGAGCGCGCTCGAGAACGCCTGCGTCAGCTCAATATCCGTAACGTCATGCTCAAGCATGCGGATGGCGGAATGGGCTGGCCCGAGCGGGGGCCGTTTGACGGCATTATCGTGACAGCGGCTCCGGTTGAGGTTCCTCAGGAGTTGATGGATCAGCTGGATGAGGGTGGCGTTCTGATCGCGCCTGTGGGTGAGTACAAACAGGTTCTGGTGGAGATTATCCGCAAGGGTGACCGTTTCGAGCGTCGTGAACTGGAACCGGTGCACTTTGTGCCGCTGCTTGGCGGAGTGGTTCGCTGATGGACCACCCCGGGGAGCGCGTAACAGCCCGCCAACATCATCCTGTAACGGTATTTTTGCGGGGCATGGCGATGGGCGCCGCAGACATTGTGCCTGGTGTGTCTGGCGGCACCATTGCATTTATTACCGGTATCTATTTTCGGCTGCTTGAAGCGATCAGTGCAGCCCCCGTCGCTTTTATACAGCGACTGCTGAAAGGCGACTTTGCAGGTTTCTGGCGGTCTGTGGATGGCACCTTCCTGGCTTTCCTGCTGGCCGGTGTGCTCACCAGTGTTGCCAGCCTGGCCTCTGTTATTACCTGGTTGTTGCAAACCCACCCGGTGCTGATCTGGAGCTTTTTCTTTGGGCTCATTGTTGCGTCGGTGTGGCACGTGGGGCAGCAGGTTCGCCGGGCCTCTGCAGTACTTCTGCTTCCTTTGTTGGCAGGCATTGCGTTTGCGTGGTGGATAACGACATTGCCTGCGAGTGAGTTGGCGCCATCTGGTCTTGCCTTCTTCGGTGCCGGAGCATTGGCGATTTGCGCGATGATTTTGCCGGGTATCTCCGGGAGCTTTCTGCTGCTTATCATAGGTATGTATGCGCCAGTGCTGGCAGCCATCAAGACCTTTGAAGTTGCTCACCTGGGCTTGTTTATTGCCGGATGCATGGTCGGTTTGTTGTCGGTTGCCCGTTTGATTACGCTGGCCTTCCGTCATTTCCACGACGCCGTTTTGGTGTTGTTGACCGGCTTTATGATGGGTGCGCTGGGCCGGGTTTGGCCCTGGCAAGAAACCTTGAGCTGGCGGACCGACAGCGCTGGTGAGCGGGTGGCGGTCAGTCAGTCTCCGGTGGGGCCTGAAACCTGGGCGAGCCTGTATGGCCAAGACCCCCAGATTCTATTGGCGTGTGGTATGGCGTTGGTGGGGGTGTTGCTGGTGCTCACGCTGGAATGGTCCGGACGGATCGCAGAGCGGCGGCACAGGATGGCCGGGCTGAATGGGTGAAAAGTGTTACCCGGCGCACAACATGATTGTTCCAGACGGTAACAATCCTGTGCGCAGAGTAACTTGGAATTGCTCATAAATCGTGCAATATATTAATAAGTTAGTCCTGAAACATGAGAAACTGCTTTGTTAAGACCGGTTTCTCAGATGGATTTATTATAAAAGGGCGTTTTTTATTACGTGATGTATCTAAAGTGGCACATCCAAGCTGTTGTTCCATTCAGGCCCTGGCCTGTTTCGGAAGCCGTGTGTCAGCGTTTATCCTCCAAGCGTACAGGGGCACTGGCCATGATTGGCCTGTTGGTTGGCCTGATGCTTTCCGGGTGTAACACCAATGCTATCTATGGTGATGACCTCTACAACCCTCCGGTTTACTGGGGAAGCCATGTGGTCAAACCCGGTGAAACCCTCTACGGCATTGCCTGGCGATATGGCCGTGATTATCGCGAGCTGGGCGATGCCAATGGCCTGTCGGCACCCTGGACTATCAGAGTCGGCCAGGTGCTCCGACTGGATAAGAAGGGCACCATACGCCAGACTGCTCAGGCCTCAACCTCACCAGCCCCGTCTCGCCAGGCGGCGGCACCAAGGCCATCGGCAAGCACGCCGACGCCCTCCCGAACGGCTGCACCGCCGCCCGCCAGGACCACAACGCCACCTGCGCGACAAACAACTGGCAGCCAAACGGTCGGCAACATCCAGTGGCAATGGCCGCATTCTGGCACTGTTATTGCTAATTTTTCAGAGTCAGGAAAAGTCAATAAAGGTATTGATATTGCCGGGAAACCCGGGGATGCTGTTAAAGCGGCATCAGGAGGTAACGTCGTGTATGCCGGTAGTGGGTTGCTGGGTTATGGCAACCTGATCATCGTCAATCATAACGAGCAGTACCTGAGCGCATATGCGCACAACCGCAAGATTTTGGTGCAAGAGGGGGAGAATGTTAACGCCGGACAGGTGATCGCTGAATTAGGTAGCTCTGGTACTGATAAGCCAATACTGCATTTTGAAATTCGCAGGAACGGAAACCCGGTTGACCCAGCCAGATACCTGCCAAAGCGCTAGAAACAGGAAGCTGGACGTTTCCGATGTGATTGCCCGGAAGGCCTGACCAAGAACCGCGAAGTAGAACAACAATAACGGCAACTGTGATTGCCAGCCAACTAGCAAATGTCCTGAAGAAAACCAACACCGGAACAGTCCGCAATAATAAAAAGTCTCGGGCGACCACAGGATTATTGAGAGGCGGGGTAGAAAATGTCAGCAGAGCAAGAAGACATCATTATTGATCGCGTTGAAGATATTGAAGACGCAGACGAGCATCAGTTAGCAGAAGACAAGCCGGATAAGTCATCACCAGACGAACCGGTGGCCGAAGACGATTTTCCCACCAAGGGTAAGTATTACACCAGCGCCAAGCAGCTGGATGCCACCCAGCTTTACCTCAACGAAATCGGGTTTTCACCCCTCCTTACACCGGAAGAAGAAGTCTACTTCGCGCGTCTGGCACGCAAGGGTGAAGAGTCTGGCCGTAAGCGCATGATAGAAAGTAACCTGCGACTGGTCGTGAAAATAGCTCGCCGGTATGTGAACAGAGGTCTGACGCTGCTTGATTTGATCGAAGAGGGTAACCTTGGTCTGATTCGCGCTGTTGAGAAGTTTGACCCGGAGCGGGGTTTCCGCTTTTCGACTTATGCCACCTGGTGGATCCGTCAAACCATTGAGCGGGCCATCATGAACCAGACCCGCACCATCCGTTTGCCCATCCATGTGGTAAAAGAACTGAACCTTTATCTGCGTGCTGCCCGCGAACTGACCCAGAAACTTGACCACGAGCCCACGGCAGAAGAAATTGCCCGGATGGTGGACAAGCCTGTTCAAGACGTCAAGCGCATGCTCGGTCTGAATGAGCGGGTGGCGTCGATGGATACGCCGATTGGTGTTGGCAGCGACAAATCCTTGCTGGATACGGTTGCAGATGAGGGCGCGTCTGATCCGGCCGATCTCCTGCAGGACAATAACATGTGTTCCTGCCTTGAAAAGTGGATTGACCAGCTCAGTGACAAACAGCAGGAAGTGCTTTCGCGCCGCTTCGGGCTTCGGGGTTATCCCATCAGTACCCTGGAGGAAGTGGGCCAGGAAATTGGGTTGACTCGTGAGAGGGTCCGGCAGATCCAGGTTGAAGCATTACGCCGCCTCAGAGAGATTCTTGAGAAGGAAGGACTGTCTGGAAGCTTGCTGTTCAAGTAACCAGCAGCGACGGGTAATCTGTAAAAGCCGACCATGGCAGCATGGTCGGCTTTTTTGTTGAATGTGGCAGCAAATGAGAACCAAGTGGCGATTGCCCCGCAATTATCATTGTTAGAATGGCGACGCGGGCCGGTGAGTGGGAGTCGGCCCGGTAACGGATGACGCATTCAATAATAATGATCGAAAGGAAGGGATTATGAAGAAGACGCTTACGGCAGGTTTTTCAATATTGCTGCTTGCCGGTAGCCTGGCTATGCCGGCTTACGCCTTGAATGTTGGCGGTGTGGACGTACCGGATACCTACTCTACCATGGGGCATGAACTTCAGCTCAATGGCGCCGGCACGCGTTCCAAATGGTTCATGAATCTTTACGTTGGTGGTCTCTATGTTCCTGAGAAAGTGAATGACGCTGAATCTGTGATTGTGGCTGATGAGCCTCAGGCCATTACGTTGCACATTATCTCTGGCATGATTACCAGTGAACGAATGACAGAAGCCACGATGGACGGTTTTAAAGCTGCTACAGGTGGTGATCTGTCCAGGATACAGGTTGAAGTGGACCAGTTCATGGCAGTGTTTCAGGAAGAGATCCGGGAAGGCGACGTGTTTGATTTGGTGTACCTGCCAGACATCGGCGTGCAGGTTTTCAAGAATGGAGAGCAGCGTGACAGTGTTGGCGACCTAGAGTTCAAGAAGGCCCTTTTCGGCATCTGGTTATCTGATAGGCCCGCTCAGAAAGACTTAAAAGAACGAATGCTGGGCAAGCGTTAAGGTGTCAACAGAGCTCTGCGTTCACAGAAAAGCCGGCATTTGCCGGCTTTTCTGTTATTTGTAGAACGAAAACGCTCTGATTTACTGATAATCCCGTTTTTGTCTGAACTCGCACAAATCCTCGATCAGGCAGGCTCCGCATTTCGGTTTCCGGGCGGTGCAGGTGTACCGACCGTGCAGTATCAGCCAGTGATGAGCATCCATCAGGAATTCTTTCGGGATCAGTCGCATCAGTCGCTTTTCGACTTCCAGAACGTTTTTGCCGGGCGCAATGCCGGTTCGGTTTGAGACCCGAAAAATATGCGTATCCACCGCCATGGCGGGTTGGCGGAACGCTGTGTTCAGCACAACATTGGCGGTTTTTCTGCCGACACCGGGTAGCGCCTCCAGGTCTTCACGATTATCCGGTACCTGGCTGTTGTGCTTCTCGACCAGGATCTGACAGGTTTTGATCACATTTTCAGCTTTGCTGTTAAACAGGCCGATGGTTTTGATGTATTCCTTCAGGCCGTCCACTCCCAGCTTATAGATCGCTTCCGGGGTATTGGCCACTGGGTACAGCTTGTCCGTAGCCTTGTTAACGCCCACATCTGTAGCCTGCGCAGATAAAATCACTGCAATCAGCAATTCGAACGGATTGCTGTAGTTCAACTCCGTGGTGGGGTTGGGGTTCTCGTCTCTGAGTCGTGTGAAGATTTCAGTGCGTTTATCTTTGTTCATCGTTGTCCGGGCTCAGGCTCAAGTGTCGGGTTCAGGCATTAGGCTCAGGAAACATTGCCGGTAACCCTGACCCTTTTACTGCCAGCGCCAGCATGGGCCGGTTGGGCTGCCAGCCGCCGATCTTTAAGATGGTGATCAATGCCGTTTTTCAGTGCGATGAGCAAACCAAGGCCGACAAATGCGCCCGGGGGCAACACCATGAACAGCATGTCTGGGTAGTGTTCAAAGGGCTGGATGACCCAGTCCGTCGCGGTCGGGCCGAGTAACAGGTGCATGTCGGCAAACAGTGTGCCCTGGCCAATCAATTCGCGCATGCCGCCAAGAATGATCAGCACTGCCAAAAAGCCCAACCCCATCATGGCACCGTCAAGCAGTGCGGGCAGGGGCGGGTTCTTGGAGGCAAAGGCGTCGGCCCGGCCCAGAATGGCGCAGTTCGTAACGATCAAGGGGATGAAAATACCGAGAATCTGGTAGAGCTCGTAGGTGAACGCCTGCATTAGCAGCTCTGCACAGGTTACAAAAGACGCGATGATCATCACGAACGCCGGCAGGCGCACCGATTCGTTAACAAAATTGCGGATAAGGGAGACCGACAGGTTAGAGCCGATCAACACCATGAGAGTGGCGATACCCAGTCCGATCGCGTTGACGACAGTGCTGGTGACTGCCAGCAATGGGCAGAGCCCGAGCACCTGAACCAGCGCAGGGTTGTTGGTCCACAGGCCTTCTTTGACAATGTCGCTGGATGATTTTGTGGCCATGATCAGGAGTGCTCCGCAGTGTTGGACTCGCCGGCGATGGCATCCGGAGTCAGTTGTCTGTTCCGGGGTGAGGGTGGCTCGTTCAGGCGCTCCCGAATTAACTCCCGGTTCTGGCGGAAGTAGGTCAGGGTGTGCTGCACTGCATTAACCACGGCACGGGGCGTAATGGTCGCCCCTGTGAATTGATCAAACACGCCGCCGTTTTTCTTGACGTTCCACTGATCGGTAGGCGGATTGCCGAGAGAGCGGCCATCAAACCCGTAAACCCAGTCCGATTTTCGGGTTTCAATCCGGTCACCAAGCCCGGGGGTTTCCCGATGATGAGTGACGCGAACGCCCAGTATTCGGCCTTCCAGGTCGAGGCCGACCAGTAACCGGATTTCTCCGGAGTAACCATCGGGGGCCACTGCCGGCATGATCAGGCCAACGGGTTGGCCGTCACGCCTTGCTACCCAAACCTTCACCGGCCCAAGTGTTGGTTGGCGATTACTGGCAGGCAGAGTAATTACGTCGCGCAACAAATCGTTGTCGTGCTGATGTTCGGGAATAATCTCGAACAGTGCCCTGGCCTCTGCCCGGGCTGCTTGTTCCGCAATTCTGTCTTTGGTGATGCCCTGGGTAAGGGCAATGGTGCCGCCGGTAATAATGGCAAACAGGCCAAGGCCTATGGCGCTGCGACGGATGGAGGTGGTGATCGCATTCATGGGTCAGCCTCCGCTTTTGCCGGGGACGCCCCGTCTGGCTTTGTGGTGTCCGAAGGTTCTCGGCGGGGTGTAGTGATCGATAAAGGGCACGGCAAAGTTCATCAACAGCACGCTGAAGGCAACCGCGTCCGGGTAGTTTCCCCAGGTCCGGATCAGATAGATCAGTACACCAATCCCCGCGCCATAGATGAGTTTACCCTGGTGACTGGTGGCTGCAGACACAGGGTCTGTGGCAATGAAAAAGGCGCCTAGCATGGTACCACCTGCCAGCAAATGCAGTTGCAGGGGCGCATATTGATCGGCGTTGTTGCCGAACGCCAGACTCATGATGGCAATAGCCGCCAGGAACGCAACGGGAATATGCCAGGTGATGATCCTTAGCCAAATCAATACCAGGCCGCCGGCCAGAAAAGCCAGGTTTACCCATTCCCAGCCCCGTGCGACCAGGTCGCCAAAGGTTGGGTGTTGCAACACTTCGGCGGCGGTGTGCGTAGTAATTTTATGTTTGTACTCGTCCAGCGGTGTCGCCATCGTCCAAGCGTCAATGCTGGTTTGGCTGCCAGAAAAAATGGTGGCCAGTGTCTCACCAAAACCAGGCGCACCCGCCCACAAGGTAGCGGGTTGTGCCCAGTTGGTGGTCATTGCTACTGGAAAGGAGATCAGCACCAGAGCGTAGCCCACCATGGCTGGATTGAATGGGTTGGAGCCAAGTCCACCATACAGCTGTTTGGCTACCACGATGGCGGAAATGACCGCAATGCCGGATACCCACCAAGGCGCAAACTGGGGTAGTGACAATCCCAGTAACAAACCCGTGACGGCGGCGGTGTTGTCTTTCAGAAAAAACGCGATCGGCTTGTTGCGCAATTTCAGAATGACGGCTTCAGAGGCAAGTGCCAGAGCCACACACCAGATCACATTGATCAGATTGCCCCAGCCGAAGAATGCCGTTTGGGCGATCAGGCCCGGAACGGTCGCCAGCATAACCCACAGCATGAGCCGAGACGTTGGTCGGGCATGGTGGGCATGGGGTGAAGATTGTTGAACTAATGCCATGACGGATCCTGAAATGGGTTACTCGGACAACTGCGCAGCGGGCTCAGAGCCGGCCCGCTTCTGGGCTTCGGTGAGAGCCTCCCGGGCTCGCTCAACCCGGTCATGGTTCTTGGCCACCGCTCGCTCCAGCTTGTCCAGGTTATCAGCTTGCTGCTCTTTGGCTTCATCCAGCATGCCTTGCATGGTGCTCAGTTTGGCTTCTGCCTGCATCAGCTGCTTTTCCAGTGCTTCGATGTCAGGCTTTTCCTCGGATGCCGGTGTTGCCTGTAGGGTGCTGCCCGAGGCTTGAGCTGCTTTGGCTTTTTTCCTCTCCAGGGCCTGTTGCACAAGTGCCGCTTTGGCATCACGACTATCTACGGCATCGCCTTTCGCGACGACGTGTTCTGCTTCGGCTTGTTTCTGAGCCTGGGCGTCAGCTGCGGCTTTTGCCCGCTCTTTACGGCGCAGTTCTTTTTCTTGTTGCTCGCGTTCGAGGCGTGCCTGTCGCGCCTCGAAACGTTCACGAGCACGGTCTGATTTCAGCTGTTCGGCACGTTGAGTACGAATTTCATCCTTGGCGAAGCGGTAGTGTTGCACCAGTGGAATGGCACTTGGGCAAACGTAAGAGCAGGCGCCACACTCGATGCAGTCGAACAGGTTAAGATGCTCGGCCTTTTCAAACTCCGCAGCTTTGGCGTGCCAGAACAACTGTTGCGGCAGGAGTTCCATAGGGCAGACTTCTGCGCACTGGCCACAGCGGATGCAAGGCTGTTCCGGTGGTGGTGCGGGTAGCTCAGTGGCAGTGGCCGCAATCACACAGTTGGAGGTTTTCACTATCGGTATGGTGTCGGTCTTGAGGGTGTAGCCCATCATCGGGCCACCCAGTACCAGTCTGCTCAGTTTGCTGGTTTGGAGGCCAGCCATCGCCAACAGGTTGCTGATGGGTGTGCCAAGTAGTACCTCAAAGGTACCGGGTTCTTGCACCGCTTCTCCAGTGATGGTCAAAACACGGGAGATCAGCGGTTTGCCTTCAAAAATTGCTCGGGACACAGCCATTGCCGTGCCCACGTTGTGGCACATTACGCCAATGTCGGCAGGGAGGCCGCCGCTGGGAACCTCCAGCCCGGTCAGGATGCGGATCAGTTGCTTTTCGCCACCGGACGGATATTTGGTCGGCACTACCGCAATTTCAATCTGTGTGTCCTGAACGGCCTCTTGCATGGCCGCGATGGCTTCTGGTTTGTTATCTTCTATACCGATAACGCACTTGGACGGGCGCAGAATCCAGGCCATCACTTTCATGCCGGCCACCACTTCGGCCGCATGTTCACGCATAGTCATATCATCGGCGGTAATGTACGGCTCGCACTCAGCGCCGTTCAGAATCAGGGTTTCAACTTTACGGTCCCGGGGTGGGCGCAGTTTGATGTCGGTCGGGAATCCGGCACCGCCCATGCCCGAGATGCCGGCGTCGCGGATGCGTTGAAGTATCTGTTGGCGTTCAAGCAGCTTGTAATCGGGCACAGGCTGAAGCTCGCACCACCGATCTTCGCCGTCCGGCTTAATGATGACGCACCAGTCAACCATGCCGGATGGGTGTGGTACGGGGCGTTGCTCGATGGCTTCAACAATGCCTGAGGTTGGCGAATGCACTGGCACACCTATGCCAGTAGTTACCTCGGCCACCGTCTGGCCCTTGAGCACTCGATCACCCACAGTGACGATGGCTTCTGCTCGCTCGCCAATGTGCTGCTGCAAGGGCAGAATCAGACGATCGGGAATACCGGCCATTCGGATGGGGCGGCTGGTTGACTGCCGTTTGTTCTCAGGTGGATGAATTCCACCGGAAAAATCCCACAACTGGCTCATCAGGCGTTGGCTCCCTGGCGGTCGGTCGCAATTATGGCGGTTTTGGGCGGGGTCCAGGTCCAGCTGCGGATGTCTGGCTGGATCGTGATCATGTCAATGCAGTCAACAGGACAGGGCTCAACGCAAAGATCACAGCCGGTGCACTCGCTTTCGATCACCGTGTGCATGTGTTTGGCGGCTCCCAGAATGGCATCGACCGGACATGCCTGAATGCATTTGGTGCAGCCAATGCATTCGTCTTCACGGATGACTGCGACCCGCTTGGCTTGTTCCACGCCGTGGTCGGCATCCAGGGGTTGTGGCTCAATGTCCAAAAGATCGGCCAGTGCTTTGATCGTAGTCTCGCCGCCAGGAGGGCACTTGTTGATGGCTTCGCCGTTGGCGATGGCTTCGGCGTATGGCTTGCACCCGGGAAAGCCGCACTGGCCGCACTGGGTTTGAGGCAACAGGGAGTCAATCTGATCTACCAAAGGGTTGCCTTGTACTTTGAATTTTTCGGCGGCGAAACCCAGCAATCCGCCAAACAACAGGGCCAGAGCGAGCAGAACAACCACAGCAATCAGAAAACTCGTCCACATATCCATCGCTCCGTCAGACCGCAACCAGGCCAGTAAAGCCCAGGAACGCCAACGCCATCAGGCCTGCGGTGATCAGGCCGATAGACGCGCCCCGGAAGGCCATCGGAACGTCGGACACGGCAATCCGTTCACGCATGGCCGCAAATAGCACCAGCACGAGGGAGAAACCGGCTGCAGCGCCAAAGCCGTATAGTACGGACTCGACGAAATTGTTGTTTTTGTTGATGTTCAGCAGGGCGACGCCCAGCACCGCACAGTTGGTGGTAATCAGTGGCAGAAAAATACCCAACACCCGGTACAACAGAGGACTGGTTTTACGTACCACCATTTCAGTGAACTGAACCACCACGGCAATGACCAGGATGAATGTGATGGTTCTCAGAAACGCGAGATCCAGCGGTTCCAGCAGGTAAGTGTAGGCCAGATAACTGCACACTGACGCCAGAGTCAGTACAAAGGTAGTCGCCAGAGACATACCCATAGCGGTTTCCAGCTTGCCGGAAACCCCCATGAACGGACACAGCCCCAGGAACTGCACCAGCACGAAGTTGTTCACCAGGATGGTGCTGACCAGTATCAGCAAATACTCTGTCATCGGAATGTCTCTGCCTGTTGCTGCTTACATTATCCGCATGCCGGGGGTGGCCCCGGAATCGGGAGACAGAATAAAAATGTCCTTGCCACCAGGGCCTGCCGCCAGAACCATGCCTTCGGACATGCCGAACTTCATCTTTCGGGGTTTCAGGTTGGCCACCATGACGGTCATACGGCCTTCCAGGTCTTCCGGTTTGTAAGCCGACTTGATACCAGCAAACACGTTGCGTTCTCCATGCCCTACATCAAGCGTCAGGCGAAGAAGCTTGTCGGCACCATCCACATGCTCGGCTTTCACGATCTTGACGACGCGCAGATCCACTTTGGCGAAATCGTTGAACTCAATTTCATCGGCGATGGGTTCGAGGTCTTGGGCCGGAGTCGTAGCCGGTTGCCCTATGACTGCCTGCATTTCGTCTTTGGAGGCGTCCAGCATTTTTTCGATCTGAGCCATGTCAACCCGGCTCATCAGCGGCTTGAATGCATCGATACCGTGATCTTCCAGCAAGTCGGCGCGTTGATTCCAGTCCATGCGGTCGTTCAGGAACGACGCCGAGGCTTTCGCGGTTTCCGGCAGCACCGGTGACAAGTAGGTCATCAGCAGGCGGAACATGTTCATGGCGTTGGTGCAAATCGCCTGGAGCTTGTCTTCCTGACCTTCTTGCTTGGCAATTACCCAGGGCTGCTCGTCATTAACGTATTGATTGGCGATGTCGGCCAGTTCCATGATTCGGCGCATGGCGCGGCCAAATTCACGGCTTTCGTAGAACTCGGCGATCTGCTCGCCAGCGTCAATGAACTCCTGGATCTTGTCTTGTTCGGTCACCTTGCCCAGCATGCCGCCAAAGCGCTTGGTGATGAACCCGGCGCTGCGACTGGCGATGTTGACCACTTTGCCGACAAGGTCTGAATTTACTCGGGCGGCAAAGTCCTCAAGGTTCAGGTCCATGTCGTCGACGCCGCCAGTCAGTTTGGCCGCAAAGTAATAGCGAAGATACTCCGGGTTCAGGTGGTCCAGATAGGTGCGCGCCATGATAAAGGTGCCGCGCGACTTGGACATTTTCTTGCCATTCACGGTCACAAACCCGTGGGCCCAGACCGCTGTTGGTGTGCGGAAACCGGCATCGTGCAGCATCGACGGCCAGAACAGGGCGTGGAAGTTGATGATATCTTTGCCGATGAAGTGATACACCTCGGCGGTGGAATCTTTCTTCCAGAAGTGCTCGAAATCGATGCCTTCCCGGTTGCACAGATTCTTGAAGCTGGCCAGGTAACCAATAGGTGCGTCCAGCCAGACATAGAAGTACTTGCCCGGTGCATCCGGAATCTCGAACCCGAAATAGGGCGCATCCCGACTGATATCCCATTCCTGAAGGCCTGCATCCAGCCACTCAGCCAGTTTGTTGGCCACTTGCGGCTGCAGAGCGCCACTGCGGGTCCACTTGCTCAGGAAATCGTGGAACTCCGGCAATTTGAAGAAATAGTGCTCGGATTCTTTCTCCACCGGCGTAGCGCCAGACACAGCAGAGCGGGGATTAATCAGCTCCGCGGGGGTATAGGTGGCGCCGCAGGCTTCGCAGTTGTCACCGTATTGATCATCGGTTTTACACTTGGGGCAGGTGCCCTTGATAAAACGGTCGGCCAGAAACATTTCTTTTTCAGGATCAAAGAATTGAGTAATCTTGCGAGTGGCAATGTTCCCATTTTCCTGAAGCTGGCGGTAAATGTACTCAGAGAAATATTGGTTCTCCTCCGAGTGGGTGGAATGATAGTTGTCGAAGCGAATGTGGAAGCCGGCAAAATCTTGCTGGTGCTCCTGACGAATCCGATCAATCAGCTGCTCCGGCGTTATGCCCTCGCGCTCGGCACGCAGCATGATGGCAGTGCCGTGGGCGTCATCGGCGCAAACGTAGTAGCAGTTCTGATTACGCATCTTCTGGTAGCGTACCCAGATATCGGTCTGAATGTATTCCAGCAGGTGTCCCAGATGAATGGGCCCGTTGGCATAGGGCAGGGCGCTGGTGACCAGAATATCGCGCTGTTGCTTACTCGCTTGCGTCATGGTGATGTCCGAACCTTATGTTGAGTCGGGTTGGAAAGAAAAAAGGGGAGCTGGTGGCAATCATCATTGATTGTTCCAGGTAAAGGCCCCATATGGTCAGAAACGGCCACAGATGATACCTTTCATGCCATCAATTTTCACCTGCATTCAAGGTGATTGGCTTATTCCGGAGACCCCGATGACCCAGATTTCCCAGCAGGCACTCGAAGCCGCCGTCCGCGAATACCGGGACCCTTACCTCAACAAAGATCTTTACGAACTGGGCGCTGTGAAATCTCTGGGTGCAGATGACAGCGGCAAAGTTACCCTGATGATCGAGCTGCCGTACCCATCCAAAGGCATCGCCGGCGGCCTCAAGCAAATCGTCGCCAACGCTCTTGAGTTCGTCGACGGCGTAGAAAGCGCCGACGTCCACGTGGGCCAGAAAATCCACGCATGCAAAGTCAACAAAGACCTTGCACCGGTGGCCGGCGTGAAAAACATCATTGCCGTTGCTTCCGGCAAAGGCGGTGTGGGTAAATCCACCACCGCCGTCAACCTCGCCCTGGCCCTGAGCGCCGAGGGCGCTCGGGTAGGCATCCTGGACGCCGACATTTACGGCCCCAGCATAGGCATGATGCTGGGCGTGCCGGAAGGCCAACGACCGGACGTTCGGGAAAACAAATACTTTGTGCCCATCAAGGCTCATGGCCTGCAGGCCAACTCCATGGCCTTCGTCACCACCGACAAAACCCCCATGGCCTGGCGTGGTCCCATGGTCAGTGGTGCGGTGATGCAGTTGCTTGAACAGACACTGTGGGATGAGCTCGACTACCTTGTCGTCGACATGCCCCCCGGCACCGGCGACATCCAGCTCACCCTCGGCCAGAAAGTCCCGGTCACCGGCGTCGTTATCGTAACCACCCCGCAGGACATCGCCCTGCTGGACGGTAAAAAAGGCATCGAAATGTTCCGTAAAGTGGACATCCCGGTGATTGGCGTGATCGAAAACATGAGCGTTCACATCTGCAGCAACTGCGGCCACGAAGAACCCCTCTTCGGCCACGGTGGCGGCGAGCGTATCGCAGAAGAATACGAAACCACCCTGCTGGGCCAGCTGCCTCTGCACATGACCATCCGCGAGCAGACTGACAGCGGGTCGCCGACCGTGGTGGCTGAACCGGATTCTGAAGTGGCCCTGCGTTATCGCGATATTGCCCGACGGGTGGGGGCGGAACTGTCCACATGGGAACGAAATCTCGGTGGTACTATTTCCAGCGTCTCTTTAAACGAGCATTAAGCAGACTAAAAGGATACGGAGACTCCCAAACCTCTGTTCGATCGCGGCATCAGGGTCTTCTGTCCAAAAATTTCGAAGGCCAGGGATGGCCTGAGAGAAGCGCACATGGATGTGCTCGTAGCGGTTTTTGGACAGAAGACCCTGATGCCGCAGTCACCGGACTCGCAAGCTAAAAAACGCGACCTCCAAGGCTTCGACAGACCCCGAGGGAACAGGTAAACTACGCCCCAATTTTTCCAGCTTAAATCGAGAATTTCCCCCATGAGCATCAAGTCCGATAAGTGGATCCGCCGGATGTCCGAGCAGCACGGCATGATCGAACCGTTCGAAGCCGGGCAAGTTCGTGAAAACGAAAAAGGCCGCGTTATCTCCTACGGCACCTCCAGCTACGGTTACGACGTACGTTGCAGCAACGAATTCAAAATCTTCACCAACGTCCACAGCGCCACCGTCGACCCGAAAAACTTCGACGAAAACAGCTTTGTAAACTACACCGGCGACGTCTGTATCATTCCTCCCAACAGCTTTGCTCTGGCCCGCACCGTTGAGTACTTCCGCATCCCAAGAAGCGTACTGACCATCTGCCTGGGCAAAAGCACCTACGCCCGTTGCGGCATCATCGTTAACGTCACCCCGCTCGAGCCGGAATGGGAAGGTCAGGTCACCCTGGAGTTCTCCAACACCACCAACCTGCCCGCGAAAATCTACGCCAACGAAGGCGTCGCCCAGATGCTGTTCTTTGAGTCTGACGAAATCTGCGAAACCAGCTACAAAGACCGCGGCGGCAAATACCTGGGCCAGACCGGCGTGACCCTGCCAAGAACATGAATGCCAACCAGTTTCTTAAAGCCGTATCACAACTGCAGGGCTGGCGCGAGTGCGCCTTCCTGCTGGCCCTGGCCGAACGCGCCTTCCCCAATTACGCATTGTTTGCAGACGCTGTAGGGATGAAAAGCGGTGGTAAAATGCGTCAGCTGCTCGATCTGGGCTGGGACATGCTCCAGAAAGACGCTACAGAAGCGGCGATCCCCCAGTTGCTGACAAAACTCGAGGCTCTCAGCCCCGCTGTAGACGAATACGACGCCTACGGCGTTTATCCAGCCTTCGATTTCTGCCAACTGCTGGAGCAGGCTCTGCTTAACCGTCTGAACCCTAACAAACATCGGGCTACCGACGCGTCCCACCTGGCTACCAAAACCGTCATGGACTTCGTCGAGATGTCTGAAGGTGAGGGCATGGACGAAGACGAACTGGTTCGCCTGTTCGAGCAGCACCCATTGCTAAAAGAGGACAAGTTGTTCCAGCGTGACACATTGCTGACGCTCAAGCGCCAGCGCACCCCGAGGGACGACTTCGTCAGCCAGTTGCGGTTGGATGCGGCTAACGATGGTGTTAGCAACCTGGGCATATCCCTCGAAGGTTGAGGGGCTCCGGTTTGTGCTAACCATGCCCCAGGTAATAAGGTACCTGTTGAATCGCTTTTTAACGGATAAGCACCATGAAACTCTCTGCTTTTGGACGTAAGTTCACTGCCGACGCCGGCATCACGTCGCTAATGGACGACCTGGGTAACGCCATGGCTTCCGGCGAGGGGATGATCATGATGGGCGGCGGCAACCCGGGGCACATTCCCGAGATTCAGCAGCGGGTGCAGGATATTTTGGTGCAGATGGCTGCAGATGAAGGGCAGGTTCGCCACCTGGTGGGCATCTACGACCCGCCTCAGGGTGAAAAACAGTTTATTGCTTCGTTGGTTGATTTGCTGAACAAGGAGTATGGCTGGGGCCTGACGTCAGGCAATATCGCCCTAACCAATGGCAGTCAGGCGGCTTTTTTTATGCTGTTTAACATGTTCGCGGGCGATTACGGCGATGGCCATAGAAAGCATATTCTGTTGCCGCTGGCGCCGGAGTACATCGGCTACGCTGATGCCGGCATCGAGCCAGGTTTGTTTCATGCGGTACAGCCGGAAATCTCCTTCACCGACGCCCATGAGTTCAAGTATCGAGTGGATTTTGACGCGGTCGAAGTGACCGGCGAAACCGGAGCCATCTGTGTATCGCGCCCCACTAATCCCACCGGCAATGTCATTACCGATGAAGAGTTGGCCCGCCTGGAGGCGCTTGCCCGGCAGCAGGACATTCCATTAATTGTGGATGGTGCCTATGGAACACCGTTCCCGAGTCTGTTGTTTGTGGACGCGCAGCCAACGTGGAACGAGCAGATCATTCTGTGCCTGAGCCTGTCCAAGCTTGGGCTGCCGGCGGCACGCACCGGCATCGTCATTGCTGCGGCCCCAGTCATCAAGGCGCTTTCCGGCATCAACGCCATCATGAATCTGGCCACCGGCAGCTTTGGTGCCATGCTGGCGGAGCCGCTGGTTCGGTCTGGCGAGATTCTGTCTCTGAGTCGAGAGGTGGTATGTCCGTTCTACAGGGCCAAGATGGAGAGAGCGGTTGATGCTTTCCGCGATGCCATGGGTGAAGACAGCTGTCGCTGGTACATTCACAAACCTGAAGGTGCAATGTTCCTGTGGCTCTGGTTTCCGGGTTTGCCAATATCCAGCTTTGAGCTCTATCAGCGATTGAAACAGAGAGGGGTGTTGGTGGTTTCTGGCCATTACTTTTTCCCTGGCTTGCCAGAGGATGACTGGAAACACCGCCACGAATGCCTGCGCGTTACGTATTCACAGGGCGACGATCAGGTTGCTGAAGGTTTGCGGATCATTGCTGACGAGGTCAAAGCCGTATGGTCTGAGCACAGCATCAAAGGCTGATGCGTGCTCAGCGGTAGGTTAGTTGTCGATAGTGGCGTCTTTCAGGCTTAGTTCGTATTCGCTGCCATCGGGCTCCACTTGAAGCAGCCGCACCAGCAGATGGCCTTGGTCGGGATCGATCCACATCAAGGTCTCGCGCTTTGAGCTCTCATCGCGGACTTTTTCGACTTTCAGCGTTTTTCTGGTTTGGCCGTTGCCACTGGTGCTTTCTTCGTCGACAACCGCAAAGCGATCTTCGTTGTATCTGCCTTTGTCGATGATCCGGTAGGTCAGGTCCCGTTCGCCGGCTTTCAGATCCTGGTGCATTTGCATCTGGAATCCCAGAGGGTCTAGTGCGCCGTCTTCCAGTGCCAGTTCAAAGGATTTGCCGCGGTATTTGCCTTTTGCGATGCCGGCTTGCCAATCGAAGTCAATGGATTGTTCACGGTTACGGATCATGAGGCCGGAAAGGCGGTATCGGTAGCGGAGCGGAGTAACCTGATCGTCCTCCCACAAAAATACCAGCGACTCGTCGATATCGGCGATGAATGACTTTACTTCTGTGCGATAGAGCCAGACATTGTTGCCCTGGTCGCTCAGAGATCGAGTGCCCGAGCCGCTTAGACTGATGCCCTTTGACATGGAGGCAGAGTAAGTGGCCTCAAAAGGGGTCAGGGTAGAGCCAGAGTGCTGAGGCTCTGATGCTGCGATGGTGAGCGACGCCAGGCCGAGCCAGAGTCCGGCCAGGCAGGTGATGATTCGGATTAGCGTGTTGTTTATGTGCATCCGGTGCCCCTTACGTTCGCTGTATGTTATTGCGACAGTGTAGCGGTTAGGGAGCAGCGGTGGGATGACAATCTGTTCAGCTGTTCGATAACCGCATGGGCTGGTTCAGGATTTCGCCGTCAAACAACACGCCTTCGGTGCCTAACTGGATTCTGCCTTCGCAAAACCAGCGCACCACGATGGGGTACAGCAGGTGTTCCTGAAGCTGAACCCGCTCAGCAAGAGATTCGGGCGTGTCGTCGGCGTTGACGGCGATTTCCGCCTGAGCGATAACCGGCCCGCCATCGAGCTCTTCGGTGACGAAGTGAATGGATACGCCGTGGTGGCTGTCACCTGCTGCCAGTACTCGCTGGTGCGTGTTTAGCCCGGTGTACGCAGGTAGTAGTGAGGGGTGGATGTTCAACATCTGGCCGCGGAACGCCCGCACAAAATCGCCGGTCAGGATTCGCATGAAGCCGGCAAGCACAATGAGATCCGGATTGAGTCGACGGATCTCAGCCATCAGTGCGCCATCAAACTCTTCCCGCGAGCCAAAATTCTTATGATTGACGACAAAGGTTTTGATATTGGCTTGCGCTGCCCGCTCAAGGGCAAAGGCACCCGGTTTATTGCAGCCCACTGCAATAATTTCGCCGGGGAAGTCTCGCTCGCGGCTGGCATCAATCAGTGCCTGCAAGTTGGTGCCGCTGCCAGAAGCCAGCACCAGAATGGTTGGAAGCGGCGCAGAATCAGCCATCATGCCTTGACTAACCCTGGCGCATAACGAACTTCGGGTTTTGCATCACCGGCTTCGGCTTTCTCCAGCATTCCTACTTGCCAGACGTTTTCCCCCATGGCGTTCAGTGTATCGATTGCGAGATCTTTCTGGTCTGCGGGGACACAGACAATCATGCCGATGCCGCAGTTAAAGGTACGATACATTTCTTCGATCGCTACGCCGCCGGCATCTTTGAGCCACTGGAATACAGGCGGCAGCTCCCAGCTTTGGGTGTCTATGGCGGCAACAGTGCCGTTCGGGAGAACCCGGGGAATGTTCTCGGGCAGCCCGCCACCAGTGATGTGGGAGAGTGCGCGTACGTCCACTTCCCGGATCAGCTGCAGCAGATTCTTTACATAGATCCGTGTGGGTGCCATTAGTGCCTGGGCCAGGGTAGTGTCACCCATGGGCTGACTGAGATCGGCCTCGCTAACTTCAATGATCTTGCGGATCAGGGAGTAGCCGTTGGAGTGCGGCCCGGAGGATCCCAGTGCCAGCAGAACGTCGCCTGGCTGCGCGCGATTGCCGTCAATGACTTCGCTACGCTCAACAATGCCAACACAGAATCCGGCGAGGTCGTAGTCTTCGCCCTCATACATGCCTGGCATTTCCGCGGTTTCTCCGCCTACCAGGGCGCAACCAGACAGCTCGCAGCCAGCCCCGATACCCTCGACCACCTTTGCGGCAATCTCGACGTTGAGTTTACCCGTGGCGTAATAGTCCAGGAAGAACAGAGGCTCGGCGCCACCCACAATCAGATCGTTAACGCACATGGCGACCAGGTCGATGCCGATGGTGTCGTGCTTTTCGAGTTGCATGGCCAGGCGCAGCTTGGTGCCCACACCGTCAGTTCCGGACACAAGAACCGGCTCCCGATAACCGGCCGGAATGGACACCATCGCGCCAAATCCGCCCAGACCTCCGAGGACTTCGGGCCTGCGGGTGCGGGCTGCTGTGTTCTTGATACGGTTTACCAGATCGTTGCCAGCGTCGATATCAACGCCGGCATCGCGGTAGGTGAGGGACGGCTTATGCTCGCTCATGGGAATGTAACCATTGGCCTGTGGGTCAGGCGGCGGATTTTAGCAGGTGCGCCCGGGTGCTCCAACCGTAATTCGGCAAAGCGGGCAAATATTCACGATGCATGATTGCCTGACCGCAACCGGCGCTTGCTACTCTCCTCTGTGCGGTTGGTGTATCCTGTGCGCCAATCATGGGAACGTCAGGGTGTTACATGACTGAATCGGAAAGAATCCACATCAGAATGTTCAAAGGTGCAGCCGCCGTAGTAGCGGCCATCGGCCTGCTCGTGGGGCTGGCAGCGCCGGCATCTGCGGTCACGGTCTCAGGGCTTTATAACGCCGACGTTGCGGTAGCGGGTTCTGGGCCTGATGACCTGCGGGCAGGTTATGCCGAAGGGCTTCGGCGAGTCATGGTAAGGGTGTCTGGCAGTCGTGATGTGCTGGCGATGGACGGTGTTGACGAGGTGCTCAGCAACGCGGAATCACTGCTGCTGGCTTACCAGGTTCGCCGGAACGACGGCGAAACAAGAATGCAAATGAGCTTTGGGGCCGTGGGTGTTAACCGTGCCCTGGCGTCTATCAGTGCGCCAGTCTGGGGTGCCAACCGTCCATTGACCCTGGCCTGGGTGGCCGTTGAAGATCGGGGTGATCGCAAGCTGATTACGGCTGCTTCTGAAGGCGCTGATCGCGAAGAAGAGGCTACGGCCAGCTGGCGGAAACACTTTCTTGCGGCAGCGGAAGAGCGCGGATTGCCCGTGGCTTTTCCATCCAGTAGCGTGCAGGGGGACCGGGCCTTGCTTTCTGACCTGTGGGGGCAGTTTACCGGTCGCATTCGAGAAGCCTCGGCAGACATGTCCCATGATGCGCTGGCACTGATGCGGGTTAGTCGGTCTGGCGGTCAATGGCGTGCAGGCTGGGTATTTGATGGCATGAGCATGGGCAGTTCTGAACAATCCGTTACCGCAGCCAGCCCGGAAGAGCTTGCCCGTGCAGTCGTCGGGCGCTGGGCGGATGCTTACGCCAGTCGCTATGCCGTTGCTGCAGGCGAGGTGGGCGACTCTCCACGGGTTGATATTGTGCTTGAGGGTGTCAACTCGCTGGCGGACTATGGCAATGTGAACAAAGCCCTCAGCGGTTTTACACCGGTGGTCTCGGTAGGGGCTTCAAGGGTCAGAAACGAACGCTTGACGGTGCAAGTTACCTTTACCGGTGAGCTGGACCAGTTGCGGCAGTACATCGCTTTGGACCCGCGCTTTGTTGTGATGGACGCGCAACCAGAGGAGGCTTCGCTGCCCAGAACTGTGCCGGCAACTGGCGCTTTAGCTGAGCCTCAGCCAGTGTCGGAGCTGGCGGGTTCAGACGCTCAAAATCCGGAAGCGGCTTTGTTCGTTTATCAGCCGCTTCTGGACAGTGACGAACAAGATGCTGAGCAAGCGTTCGAATCTTTGTATCAAGTGCTTTATTACCGCTGGCAACCGGCTCCGGTTGTTAGCGGTGGTAGCGACTAAACGGCATCGGAGGTCCGTTCGTGACATTGCACCGCTGGCGATGGATTCCCAATGCTCTGACGTTCCTGCGAATTCTACTCATCATCCCGTTCGCCGGTGCCTTGCTGGAAGGCAGTTATCGGCTGTCACTGGTCATTTTTGCGGTTGCCGCAACCACAGATGCCCTCGATGGTTTTCTGGCTCGTCATTTTAACTGGCGCTCCCGACTGGGGGCGATTGCAGACCCCCTGGCGGACAAAGCGCTGCTAATCTCGGCGTATTTAATGCTGACGTTTACCGGTGTGCTTCCGCTTTGGCTGTTTGCTGTGGTGCTTGGGCGCGATCTGGTCATTGTTGCCGGTGGGCTCCTTTACCACTACGGGGTAGGGCGCTTTGAAATGGAGCCGAGCATTCCCGGAAAGATCAACACCTTTGTTCAGGTTCTGGTCGTTCTGGCGATCATTATTCTGATGGCAGGACTGCCAATGCCTTCCTGGGTGATGGAGGCAGGCGTCCTGTTGGTGGCTGCGTCTGCTGTGTTCAGTGGTTGCCATTACACCGTTGTGTGGAGCGCGCGCGCCTGGAGAGCCAAACGCTCATGACCACTTCGCAGATGGTGCTCGGAGTCAAGCTTCGCGATGATGCCCGATTTGACAATTTTCATGGTGACCGAAATCGTGAAGCGGCTCGACGGTTGGAGGCTGTGTGTCAGCAGCCGTCCGGCGTGCCGGTGGTGGTCATCTGTGGTGATTCCGATACGGGCAAGAGTCACTTGTTGCAGGCCGCCTGCCATTTTGCGGAACAGCGCGGACGAAGAGCTCTCTGCATCAGTATTCAGGAGTTGATGCCTTTCGGGCCTGAGGCCCTGACTGGTCTTGAATCTCACGATCTTGTGTGTCTGGATGACCTGGATCTGATCGCCGGCAACGATGATTGGGAAGAGGCGGTCTTTCATTTATACAACCGCGTCCTGGATAGGGCCAGCCTGTTACTGGTCGCGCTGTCGGAAGTGCCGGCCGCACTGCCCTTTGGGTTGGCGGATCTGGGCTCCCGGATGGCTCATGGCCTGATGATTCAGCTGGGTGTTTACAGGGATGAAGATAAGCTCAGAATTCTGATAGCGCGGGCCGAGCAGCGCGGCATGGTGATGAGTGAGGACGTGGCCGGTTTTATCATGCGTAGAGCGCCCCGCCGTTTGGGTGACCTGTTGGGGCTTTTGGATACTCTGGATGAGAACTCGCTGCAGGCTCAACGGAGATTGACCATCCCTTTCGTGAAGACCGTCATGGGGTGGTAATAACGGATTAATAACGATAATGGCCATTGGAGAGACGACATGAGACGGGTTGTTTTCAATCAGAAAGGTGGTGTAGGAAAATCCAGTATTACCTGCAACCTGGCAGCCATCAGTGCGGCCCGGGGCAAGCGTACCCTGGTGGTCGACCTGGACCCGCAGGGCAACTCAACGCATTACCTGTTGGGCAAGCCATCAGCAGAGCTGAAAGATACGGCCGCCGATCTTCTTGAGCAGACGGTTGCCTTTAGTATGTTTAACCGTCGCCCGGACGAGTTCGTGCATGCATCGTCTTTTGATAATCTGTTTGTTCTGCCATCGAGCCCGGAGCTGGACTTTCTGGAGCGTAAGCTGGAAGCAAAGCACAAGATTTATAAGCTTCGTGAGTATCTGAAAAAACTCGGCGAGTCGTTCGACGAGATTTACATTGATACTGCGCCTGCACTGAACTTTTACACACGTTCTGCGCTGATTGCGGCGCAGCGCTGCCTGATTCCTTTTGACTGCGATGATTTCTCACGTCAGGCGCTATACAGCATCCTGCATGAAATCCGGGAGCTTCAGGAAGATCACAATCCGGAGTTGGTGGTAGAGGGGATTATTGCCAACCAGTTCCAGCCCAGAGCCAGCTTGCCAAAACAGTTGGTAAAGGAGTTGATCGCCGAGGGCCTGCCCGTGTTGCCCGTCCGTTTGTCCAGCTCGGTAAAAATGAAAGAATCCCATCAAAGCCGGCAGCCATTGATTCACATGGCCCCGAAACACGCGCTGACCCGTCAGTATGAGGATCTTTACCGTGTGCTCCATGGTGAATCTGTTGAACTAGAACCCTTGGCTGACTGATTTCATGAGCATGACTACCCGCGAACGCCATCTTGATCGGGTTACCGACAGCCTGTTGCAGATTGAAATTGAGCTCCGACGACTTGATGTCTGGGCGTCAGTCTCCCCGCCGGAAGCTGCCTTTCAGAGCGCCGAACCTTTTTGCCTGGACACGATGTCATTCCCGCAGTGGCTGCAGTTCGTGTTTCTGCAAAAGATGAAGGTGCTGATCGAAAGCGGCCATCCACTGCCGTCTGTGTCTGGTATTGCACCAATGGCCGAAGAGTATTTCCGAGGTCAGCAACTCTCGGGGCGGGGCCTGGTGCAGGCCCTTGAAGAGATGGATCGGCTGTTGTCCGGGGCCTGAGTTGCGCAGTTTGTTTTAAGACAGGCGCATAGACAGATCGATTGCACGCACGTCTTTGGTCAGTGCGCCGATAGAAATGAAATCGACCCCGGTTTCGGCGACAGGAACCAGTGTGTGCTCGTTGATGCCGCCGGAGGCCTCCAGTTTGGCCCTTCCTGCGGTAACGCGCACGGCTTCTGCCATATCTTTCAGAGTAAACTCGTCCAGCATGATAATGTCAGCGCCAGCCCGCAAAGCCTGATCCAGCTCTTCCATGGACTCTGTTTCGACCTCGACCGGCCGGCCGGGTGCGATTCGGCGAGCTTCACTGATCGCCTTGGCAATCGAACCGCAGGCTGCAATGTGGTTTTCTTTGATCAAGAATGCATCCCACAAACCCAGGCGATGGTTGTCGCAGTCGCCGCAGGTGACGGCGTATTTCTGGGCCAGGCGCAGGCCAGGTAGCGTTTTGCGGGTATCCAGCAAGCGCACCTGGGTGTGCGCAACGGTGGCCGCGTAACCGGCACAGGTTGTGGCCACGCCCGACAGCGTTTGCAGCCAGTTCAGAGCGGCCCTTTCTGCCGTCAGCAGTGATCGCGCAAGACCGGTCATCTTGAAGATGATCTCGTTCGCCGCAATGTCATCGCCATCCTGGTACAGCCAGGTGAGTTCGACGGACGGGTCCACCTGACGGAACGCTTCATCAACCCATTCTTTGCCGCAGAGGCGCGCGGATTCGCGGGTGATCACCTGACCGGTGGCAAGTTTGCCGGCAGGAATCAGCATGGCGGTAATGTCTCCATCGCCGATGTCTTCCCTGAGGCTTTGGGCGACGGTTTCAATTCGGGCCTGGCGGAGCAGTTCAGGGGCGATCATGGCGTTTTTCCGGCAGTCAGAGTGAGTGGGTTTGCCTAAGGACCGCAATTCTACTGCCAGCCGGTCAATTCGCAAAATGACACCTTCGATCGGTGTTAAAATGTGACGCAGGTCGTTGTTACACAAAAGGTGACAATTTCTGACACAAGGTGACGATCATCGGCCGTATGATGTAGGTAACAGAAATCCCGAGCTTCATCGCTGAATACAATCTGGAGCATTACATGGCGCACGATAACAAGGTTGTCCGTTTATCCGGCCAGAAACCGCTAAGCCGGTTTTCGCTGCCGCCAGCACTTATCAGGTTGCGTGACGCATCGGGGCAGTCGCTGAAAGCGTTGCTGTCATCATTTTTTGAGCGAGCGGATGATAGCCTGTTCACGTTGTCTGACCGAGCCGGTTCAAACCAGGATCAGGCTGCGTATTTCGATGCCATGCGTGAATTGCGACTGCGTCGTAAGTCGATCACGGTCTCCATGCTTCAGTATATCAGCCAGGCGTTCAATGAGACTGGCCGGTTTAAGCCCCTTCATTCTGCAGCTTCGCTGGAAGAGGTGGACCAGGACTCCCTGAGCCTGCTCGACCATTCCGAGCTGGAGCAGCAAGTTGCCATCGAAAACCTGCTCACCAAGTTACGTAACCAATATCAGGAACCGGTGCGTATGCTGGCAGCCCGTGTGCGCCATCTTGTACCAGATATCAAGCTGTCGGACGATCAGATGCCGCTCAGCCCCGAAGTCATCTGTGGTGCTATCTCTGAGGCCTGTGCAGACCTGGAGATTGATATCCGTGCCAAACTGGTTGTTTTGAAGCTGTTTGAGCGACTGTTGGTCGATAAGCTCGCGGGCTTCTATGAACAAGCCAACAAGACGCTGATTGCGGAAGGTGTGTTACCGGATATGAAGCGACCCCCGGGTGGAAGTGCGTCAGTTGCCGGTCGCAACACCAATCAGGGGCAGGGTCCGGTACCACCAGCCTCGACGACAACGCCTGATACCTACGGAGATATTCCAGGCGGCTCGCGCTCGCCGACATTCTCAGAACTGAGCGCGCTCTTGCATCAAGGTGACCAGGCTGTTCCTGGCAGCAGTTCGCCGCTTGGCGGCATCACCTTGGATACGGGCGGTTTGATGGTTCGCCTGAACGGTCTGCAGAGCAGTTTTCGGGGCCATGATGGTGCACACGTGATACCGCTCAGGCAGCAGATTGTCTCGGTGTTGCAAGAGCCGGGTGGCAAGGCCGTATCGCTGGGGCAGGTGGATGGTGATGTCATCAATCTGGTCTCGATGCTGTTTGACTTCATTCTGGAAGATCGTCAGTTGCACTCAGTGATGAAATCGTTGATCAGCCGGCTTCAGATCCCGGTGTTGAAGGTGGCTCTCAGCGATCGAAACTTCTTCAATCGGGGTGGCCACCCCGTTCGCAAACTCCTGAACGAGATGGCGCTGTCTGCGATTGGCTGGTCTGAAAAGCGGCCCGGAATGCGAGACCCGCTGCGCGAAAAGATCGAAGAAGTTGTTGATCGGGTTTTGAGTGAATTTACCGACAATGTCAGTTTGTTCGATGAGTTGCTCAAAGATTTCGGGCATTTTATGGACCTTGACCGGCGCCGTCGGGAGTTGGTTGAGCAGCGGCTTAAAGATGCAGAAGAGGGCAGGGCCCGCCAGGAGCGTGCGAGCCAGGCTGCGACCAGTCTGGTCAGTGAAGAATCGGCCGGTCGTGATATTCCGGCACCCGTAATGCAGATCCTCACTGAACCCTGGACCCGATATCTGCAGTGGGTTGTGTTGCGTCAGGGCGAGGACAGCGATCAGTGGCAATCTGCTTGCGCGGCTACTGAGCGGTTGATCTGGAGTGTTGATCCAGCGCCGGTCTCGGGTAACACCCGCTCAGAACTTCTCAGGGCGATTCCGGAGGTGGTCGAAGAGCTGCGGCGAGCACTGCAGGAAATTTCCTGGGATCCCTTTTCGACGGACACCGCCATCCGAGATCTTGAGCTTGCTCACGTGGATGTCTTTCAGAAGCTGGTAACAGCGCCGGTCGAGGGACAGCAAAAGCCGGAGTCTGCTGCTGCCGCCTCCGCGAGGGAGGTTGAGACAATATCGGATGCCAATCCGTTTGAGAGTTTAGCCGTTACCCGCGAGCCCGCAACGGTGGCTGCAAAGGCGGAGAGGGTCCATTCTGCTCCGGAATTGTTGCCAGAGGTCGCTGCCGTTGTAAAGGATGAGCTGCAGACGCCCGTCGTCTCGGCCGAATGGCTGGATCGTGCAGACCGGTTGCGGGTTGGCTCTTGGGTTGAGTTGGTTCGTGATGATGTTCGATTGCGTTGTAAGTTGGCAGCCTTCATCAAAGCCACGGGCAAATACATCTTTGTTAATCGCAGCGGTGCGAAAGTCGCGGAATATCACCGTGACGACCTGGCTACCGCGCTTCAGGACGGCGTGCTGACCATGCTGGATGATGGACTGATCTTTGATCGGGCGCTGGAATCCATTATTGATAACCTGAGGCACAACCGGAAAGACTGATTCACGCCGCGAGCGGAGGGCCGCAGGCTCCGTAGCATCGACAGTCGCTTTGTGATTCAATCGACCAGACAATCACTTAGCGACTGTGGATGCCTCTTGCGAAATTCCGATTCCGTCAACAAAGATCGTCATTGCCCGCCGGCGACCATGGCCCTGGCGGAGCACTTGAGGCTGACCGGCCGCTACCCTGGCAGCCGATGGGCACCTTCACCGAATTTCGGTCCCAGGCCCGAGAACTCAGCGATCTCTTTACTGATTGTCCATAACATCAGCTTGCCCCCGGGTCGGTTTGGCGGCCCCGAGATCGAAGATTTTTTCTGTAACCGGCTGGATCCGGCGGCCCATCCCTATTTTCAAAGCATTGCAGCACTGCAGGTATCGGCTCATGCGCTGATTCGGCGGGATGGCTCTGTTGTTCAGTTTGTCAGCTGTTTTGATCGGGCCTGGCATGCTGGCCGCTCTTGCTTTAGGGGGCAAGATGAGTGCAATGACTTCTCCATCGGCATCGAGCTTGAAGGCACCGACGATATTCCCTACACGCCGGAGCAATATCAGGCGCTGGCGTATATCGCCAGGCTGACGATGATGGCGTGGCCTGACGTTACTGAAAACCGGGTTGCCGGACATTGTGATGTTGCACCGGGTCGTAAGACCGATCCTGGGCCAGCGTTCGACTGGTCTTTTTTTAAGGCGCTGTTGACCGATGAGGAGATTGCCTGAATGGTGTTCGTCGTTTTTCTGTTGGCTTATCTCATAAGGCGCCGGCTGGATCGTCTTGGACGGCTGGATAGTGATGTGATGTTTCGTGGTTGGTTTCACCGGGGATCAATGATTCGAGCCGGTGACGAAGAGACGATCCGCATGGGTTTGGCTCTTGTGGTCGTGCCCGGGATTATACTGTTGGGGCTTGTATGGGGGTTGAGCTGGATTGGTTTCCGGTTTGCAGCCTACCCCCTTGAACTGATCATACTGGTTTTGTTAATGGGCACGCCGGGCTGGCGGCAGCTGCTGGCTGGCTATTCCGATGCCTGGGCTCGCGGTGATATGCAAGGGGCGTGGCGCCAGGTTCAGGATCGATTTCCTGCAGAAGAGCGTGGGGCGGCGTTATCGCCTGAGGCCATGCACCGTTCACTTTCAAAGGCCCTCGTGATCGCTATTTTTGAGCGCTTTTTCCTGGTGGCTTTCTGGTACGTGGTTGGAGGTATCGGTGCGGCTCTGATTGCCCGTGGTTTGGTGGCGCTGGCAGAGCAGTGGCCGCAAAATGCTGCTCGCCCAAAATTCCAGAAACTGGCGGATATGGCCAGTTGGATTCCGGCACGTTTGCTGTCTTGTACGCTTGGTTTGGCCGGTGACCTGGCGGGTTGGGTGCGAGAAGCGGGCAAGGTGCTGCCCGGTTTTGGAAGAAAAACGGAAGAAATCCTCATGATTTCAGCGCACGGGTCGTTAACCGGGTATGCGCTTGATCCGGAACAGTTTGCAAGACTCCATCCGGATGAGTGGGCCGACTTTGGCGGTCGAAGCCTGGATGCCATACGTGGTCTTCTGAACCGCAGTATGCTGGTTTGGATTTGTGGTGTGGCGCTGTTGGTGATCGCAGGGGTAGTGTGAAGTTTTGGCAAACAACGTTACAGAATAACACTTAATGGTGATTTAGTTTTTGAGACCTTAGGCGATAATAAAAGAAAGAATAACGATTCAGTTATTAGAATCAGCGAGGGCAGCGTGAACTATTTGATCAATCCAGCGATTACCCTGATGAACCGGCTGCCGATGGTCTACAAGTTCAGCCTCATCAGTATTTTGTTCTTGGGACCCATCCTCGTCCTGTCCTGGCTGGTGATTTCCAGCCTGAATCAATCCGTGCAAACCATGACCCGTGGTGTAGAAGGCCTTGCTGAGTTGCGCAAGGTTGACCAGTTGCTGTCTGCGTCGATGGATTACCGGGACTATCAGGCTCCAGGTATTCTTAAAGATGAGCCAGCATTGCTTCAGAGCGCCCGGGCCGCCGCCGACCGCATTGATGTTTTGATGTCTGATCTCACAGGCCCGGATCGATCGTTTGATGCATCCGGGTCGTGGGGCGATCAGGTACGGGCATTGGAGGCTGAATGGATCGAACTGAAGGAAAACAACAACTACCAGGGCAATATCGATCCACAGTTCAAGTATTACCAGGAATTTGTTCAAAAGGTGATGGCATTACTGCCTGCAACCATTGAGATTTCGGGCCTGGGGCAGGGTGCTTCACGGGAGAATCTTTTATTACTGGGGTTGGTTCGAAATGCTTTGCCGGAAGCCAGAACGGCGATTGGCCGGGCGCGTTCCTATGGCATTTATGCTCTGCTGGATGGTCAGGTAGGCTACAGCTTGAGCGAGATTCTTAATGAAATCTACGATCAGTTGATCAACCGGAGTTCGCTCCTGTCGCCCTCCTTGTCAGTAGCGGCCGAAACGTCGCCACGGCTGGCAAGCCAGGCCGGTGGTGCGTTGGCGAGGGTAGATGAGAGCCTGCTGACGCTTCGTGAGCAAATTGATACCAGCATCATTACCCCCATGCGTCTTGAGTTGCCCTGGCAAGATTTTGATTCTTCGGTGACTGGTCAGCTCGGTCATTACGATACCTTGATCGACAGTATTTTTGAGGTGGTCGCCGGTAACCTCGAACAACGGCTGAACCGCGAGACTGGCCAGCGTCGCCTGATCATCGGTGCTCTGATTGCAGTCATGGTGCTCGTGGTTTACCTCTATGTCGGCTTTTTTATGTCAGTCAGGACGGCGATCAACCGGTTCAGCACCGCTGCCCGCAGCGTGGCTGCCGGTGACATGACCACTCGCATTCAGTTGAACAACCGGGACGAGCTCGGCGAACTGACTACCGAATTCAACAATATGACGGACCGCATTGCCGAGCTGATTCGATCGGTGAGTACCACCACGAACGATGTTGACCGGCAGGCAGTCAAAGTTAATGATACGGCTTCAGCAAACAGCGACGCGGTTGCTCGCCAGATGGACGAGACAGGGCAGATCAATGAGGCCATGGGCCAGATGGTTGGTGCGGTCAATGAGGTGACCGAAAGCGCGCACCGGGTTGCAGACAGTGCTGGCAGCGCCGAGCGGGATACTGAAACCGGGCGCCAGGTTGTTGCCAATACCGTTGAGACCATCAACCGGTTGTCGTCTGAAATCGCAGGGGCGGTTGATGTGATTAATCGGGTCAGCGCCGACAGCGCGAACATCAGTCAGGTACTGGTAGAGATCAAGGCCATTGCCGAGCAGACCAATCTTCTGGCCCTGAACGCAGCCATAGAAGCGGCCAGAGCCGGGGAGCAGGGCCGCGGGTTTGCGGTGGTGGCGGATGAGGTTCGCTCACTGTCGCAGCGTACACACAAATCAACCGAAGAAATCGAAGGAATGATTTCCCGCTTGCAGGGCGGGGTCAAGGAAGCCGTTGCGGCCATGACCAGTAGTCACGAGGCTACCGAGCAGACGGTGCAGAAATCTGGCGAAGTCACTGAGGCCCTGGACAGAATTGCGGCAGGTATCACACAGATCGTCGACATGAGTCATCAGATTACCCAGGCAGCAGAAGAGCAGTCGGCGGTGACCAGGAACGTCAACGTTAACGTAGAGCGCATCGGCGAGCTGGGGCATAGCACAGCATCAAACGCGGAAGAGACACTGGCGAGCTCTCGCCAAATGTCTGAGTTGACGGCGTCCCTGCAGCGTCTTGTGGAGGCTTTTAAAGTCTGACGCTCCAGATGTTTATGAAAAATCCGGTCCTAGAGGCCGGATTTTTTTTGTTCCCAGAGAATCTCCTGGCTGCCATCACGACGGGCGAGAACCCGGGCAAT
>NZ_JACUUB010000149.1 GCF_014859525.1 Marinobacter sp. | reverse complement strand
CGTTTGGCCTGTTTTTGCTGGTAGTCGGCCTGCTCCTGTTCGAAGCGCTCTTGCGCTCGTGCCTCAATTGCCCGCTTCGCTTCAGCCAGTGCTTCCAGCCGGGCTTCACGCCGGGCGATTTCAGCGGGGATGTCCATACCCTCTACCACCGGTGCCTGATCGGCCGCCTCTGCCTGGGCGGCAAGTGCGCTCACTTCCGCCCTGAGTTGTGCCTCGATCTTTTTGGCATGAGCATAGGACAGCGCTTTGTGCTTACTGGCGTTCGCTTTCACTTTGGTGCCATCCAGAGCGATCCGGCCCAGCTTCAACAGATTCATTTCCCGCGCCAGTAGCAGAACCTGAACAAACAGAGCCTCTATCTGAGGAAGGAAGCGTCGGCGGAAGGTAGCGATCGTGTCATGATCCGGATGCGTGTTGGCCGCCAGATAACGGAACGCCATCGAGTCGTGGGTGGCACGTTCAATTTTACGGCTGGAGAAGACGCCGGTCGCGTATCCATAAATCAACAAACTGAGCAATACGGCGGGATGATGGGCCCGCGAACCGCGCCCCGCATATTGCCGGGTGAGCTCAGACAGATCGAGTTGATCAACCACTTCAACCACAAAACGAGCCAGGTGATCCTCCGGCAACCAATCCTGAATGGAAGGGGGAAGCAGGAAGTCAGTGTTCCGATCAGCGAGTACAAAATGTCCCATCATTGAGGTCCGGTCATGGCCTGTGTTGTGTTCATTATCTCACTTCGATACGGCTTGGTTAAGTCCGACAGGCTGCTAGAGAATCAACAGACCAACATTATAATTATTGGAAGGCGCTGGTTAATTCGCCTCCCACTGCCTCGACTGTACTCCCCCTTAGTTGATGAGGGTGCCTTGCACAACGGGCACCTGAACCGTCGCCTCAAAGTTGACCGCGTGCAATAGCGGATCTCTTGACCAACTCAGCGGGTACTGAGGGTGGAATCCATATACCAGCAGTGCCAGCTCATCGCCTGGGTTCAGCACCTCTGCAACGCCAACCAGTTCAACAACTCTTGCCTCTTTCAGGCCCCTGACCGGTTGGATCTGGTCATCGATTAGCTGCCAGCGGCTGCTGCCCTCACTGCGCTTTCCCAGCCCGATAAACAGGATGGCATCGCAGCCCAGCTCATACTGGCTAAGGCCTGCCATGCACTTTGTTCGTCCGAGTAGATCGGACACGGTTACGAGAGCTGTCGGAATGCCCCCTATCGTTGCTCCGTCATCGCCGGCTTTACCCAAAAACAAAGCCTCAGGCGGCAAGGTTGGCGTAGCCAACGCAGCTGCTCCGTTCGGAACGGGCGTATCCGATCTCACGGAGCGCTCCACCACGGCATCGCCCTTCAGTAAAGTGCCCGGTGCATCCGGTGCCGGGAAAGAATCAACCGGGACGTGAACCGCAGATCCATCTTCCAGTGAAAGGCAAACGTTCTCATCGGTTCCTTCAAAGTAGCCTGCAAGCGGCTTGCCCTGAAGATGGTGTTGTAGCCAATTCAGAGTGGCGTCCGATACTGAGATATCACCGCAGGCAAATGCCCCACCAGCAGACTGAAATCCGGGTATCTCCAATAATCCGGCGGTTGGATCAACGTATTCAGCCGGCTGTGCCTCGTCGGGCGCTTCAACAGGCAGAATATGACCAGTTTGATGGGTAAGTAATCTTACATCTCCACCCAAGGCACGAAGACAATCAAAGTTTCGCCAAGCTTCGTTGAAATTGAACAGTGTGTCTTTCATTCCCTGGGTCAGCAACACATTAGCAGGCCGGAAGGGAGTTGGAGGCACGTCGTAAGCGGGCGGTGCAATCTGAAAGGTCAGCAAATCCGAAGATTCGGGTAACGACACTTGTTCACCGGTGCAGCGATATGCGGGACTATGATAGAAAAAGAAATCCAGCCCCGATTCGGGAAAACGGTTCAGAGTAGACCCTTGCGCGAGAATTTCGCGAATAATGGGGTCCAGTCCGCCATTTCCGTTACCTGTTGACCCGAGCTCACCGCCAGCCACTAGCACTAGATCCCATCCTGTCTTGATGACATTTCCGGGGTTGAGACTCGACCGAAGGTCATACCAGGTAATATCAGGAACGATGGCATTGATACGCTGTTTCGGATCCTGCCCGTGCAATAAAAACTGGAACCCGCCGCCATAACTTCCACCAATAGCGCCCACCACCGGATTAGGGTTTAGCTCCGGTGGCAAGCTTGGCTCACGTCGATATTGAAGGTATTCAAGATTGTCCTCGGCCCAGTCCAGTATCTGAATCAAATCGCGGCCTTCAAACTCCGGGTCCATCACACGCACGGTTCCTGTGCTCTCTCCAAAACCGCGCTGATCGATGGATATCACCACAAAGCCTGCCTCCCGGTAGTTGTCGAACCCGGATATTGAGCGTGATCCGCCAAAGCCATGGCCATGCAAGACCAAAGGATGCCCCTGCCGACAGTCAATACCCCCGATGGGCTCCAACACCTGGAATGAAATGGTTTCTCCGGAGCTCGATGTAATCCCCACCGGGTAGCTACGCCCCCCCTCGGTAGGCGTGCTTGCCGAACATGAGATCGGCACAATCGCAGGAACGTCACACGCCTGATCAGCGTTTTCGCAACCTCTGTTCTCGGGTCTTTCTGTTAACTGAGCATTCGCAGCAGGCTCTTGTGCGTTGCTGGAGCCGCTATCAAGACAACCCGACAGTCCTGCGGCAACTGCACCAGCGCAAACGATACGTAAACTGTTGGCACCCCAAGTTTGATGACGCATCTGATGTTCCTCTTTTGTTATTTTAATAAATTTTACATATCATCAAATTATCGTATGAAGTTAATTATGCGATACATTTGGCGTAGAAATCAAACGATTTGGGTTTGTCGTACAGGTAGATCGAGGAAGTTAGTGCATAAAGGTCAAGCCTGCATAAGCTCGACAACCAAAAACGTCCGGATTGTACGCTGATAGCTCAAAGAACAATCCGGACTGCTAACCTTGCTCAAGTCACTTGAAACGTGCGACGGCATGCTTGATCGAGCTGCTGACAGAATCCCAGGCACTGTCAACACCCGCTTTTAAGTCTTCCCAGGCGTCATCACCCGCTTCGCTGAGCTCGTCCAGCTTCTTTCTGGCGTCTTCCCGCATCGATTTCAGCTCTTCGATCTGCTTGTAATATTCTTGCTGGGCAT
>NZ_JACUUB010000053.1 GCF_014859525.1 Marinobacter sp. | reverse complement strand
GGCCTTCAGACCATCTACTACCAAGGGATGAGTTTTTCGCCCCCATCGAATCATTCAACTATTCGGGTGCGGCGTCTACATTGGTCAGGTAACCGCGAAAGGCCGCATTGCCCTTCGACAAACACAAAACAAGAGGTCGAGACCATGATCTACGCACAACCAGGAAAGGACGGCTCTGTCGTTTCTTTCAAATCCCGTTACGAGAATTTCATTGGTGGCGAGTGGGTTGCCCCGGTGAAGGGTCAGTATTTTGAGAACATCACTCCGGTAACAGGCGACGTGATTTGTGAAGTCCCCCGCTCCAGTGCTGAAGATATCGATCTGGCCCTGGACGCTGCGCATAAAGCCGCACCGGCGTGGGGTAAAACCTCTACCACTGAGCGGTCCAACATCCTGTTGAAGATTGCTGACCGCATTGAGCAGAACATTGAAATGCTCGCGGTTGCTGAAACCTGGGACAACGGCAAAGCTGTGCGTGAAACCATCAACGCTGACCTGCCGCTGGCGGTAGATCATTTCCGTTACTTTGCCGGCTGTATCCGTGCTCAGGAAGACGCTTCCAGTGCCATTGATAACAACACCGTTGCCTACCATTACAATGAGCCTCTGGGCGTTGTTGGCCAGATCATTCCCTGGAACTTTCCACTGCTGATGGCCGTCTGGAAGCTGGCGCCGTGCCTGGCTGCTGGTAACTGTACCGTTATGAAACCCGCCGAGCAGACTCCGGCCAGTATTCTGGTTCTGATGGATCTGATTGGCGACCTGTTGCCGCCAGGCGTGGTCAATATCGTGAACGGTTACGGCATTGAGGCCGGTCAGGCTCTGGCCACCAGCACGCGTATTGCCAAGATTGCATTCACGGGTTCAACCCCGGTCGGCGCTCATATTATGAAGTGCGCAGCCGAGAACATCATTCCGTCTACCGTAGAGCTGGGTGGCAAGTCTCCCAACATCTACTTCTCGGATGTTATGAAGGCTGAGCCCGAGTTCATCGACAAGTGTGTGGAAGGTCTGGTACTGGCGTTCTTCAACCAGGGTGAGGTTTGTACCTGCCCGTCCCGTGCTCTGATCCAGGAAGACATGTACGACGAGTTCATGGCTAAGGTCATTGAGCGTACCAAGTCCATCAAGCGCGGAAATCCGCTGGACACCGACGTACAGGTGGGTGCTCAGGCCAGCAAAGAACAGTTCGACAAGATCCTGTCTTACCTCGAAATTGGCAAGCAGGAAGGTGCAGAAGTGCTGACCGGTGGTGACCGTGAGCAAATGGAAGGCGAATTCAACAATGGCTTCTACATTCAGCCTACCTTGTTGAAAGGCCATAACAGCATGCGCGTGTTCCAGGAAGAGATCTTTGGCCCGGTGGTCGGTGTGACCACATTCAAGGACGAAGAAGAAGCTTTGGCCATCGCCAACGACACTGAGTTTGGTCTTGGTGCTGGTCTCTGGACTCGCGACAGCAACCGTGCCTATCGCATGGGTCGCGCCATTCAGGCCGGTCGCGTGTGGACCAACTGCTACCACCAGTATCCGGCACACGCTGCCTTTGGCGGTTATAAAAAATCGGGTGTTGGTCGCGAAAACCACAAGATGGCCCTGGGCCATTACCAGCAGACCAAGTGCTTGCTGGTGAGCTATGACATCAACCCGCTCGGGTTCTTCTGATCTGTAAGCGGCAGTAAGGGCCTACCTGCTTAGGCCCTGATTCGTGTGACCGCACAAGGATTGTGCACATTGTTGAACCTGGCATTTGTCAGGTTGCTCCCTCCGGGAGCGCGGGATTTATCTACCATTCTCCTTAGGCCCCTCCCAGGGCCTTTTTTTTGATTTGCCGTTCAACCACGGTCGTTTTACTGTGCTGTGGTCAACGAATTCCGGACCCTTTTTATGGTGGTTCTCAGTCGCAATGGGCGAAATGCCATCGCTGCATGGTTGAGGTCTCTGATAGGAATTACGGCTGGCATACTGGCTTCCCTGGGCGGTCTTTAAGCCGAAGTGCGACTCCGCTGATTCCAGGCTATGCTGGCAGCTTAGATTGAAAGGTTTGCCCCTTGGGTCACTGCCATCCTCGAGTTAATGGTGTTCAAGTGCTGAAGCTTGCTGTCTCGGCATTGATAATGGGTGCTGTCAGTCTCTCCTTCGAACAGCTTTACCACCAATGCGATGCTGTATGGATCGGCCATGGAAATGCTATTGCTGTCCTTGGCTTTGGCGGACCGCACACGGGAGTTGGAAAACCTCAATCGCCAACTTTTGACCCGGCAACAGCTACTGGAACAGCAGGCGAACCATGACCCTCTGACTGGTCTTGCAAATCGTAAACAGCTACAGGACCGTCTCGCCAGCGCGAAGACCCGGTGCATGGAGGCGGGAGATAGCTTTGGGTTGGCGGTGGTCGATCTGGACCGGTTCAAGGAACTTAATGATTCCCTGGGGCACAGAGCAGGCGATGAAGTTCTGGTTGCCATCAGTCGCAGACTTGAGGCGTTGCTGAGACATTCGGATACGGTTGCCCGAATCGGCGGTGACGAGTTTGTATTGTTGCTTGAAGGGATTCGAAACCGCGATGACCTGGCTTGCATGAAAGCAAAGTTGTCAGCCATTGGCGATCTGCCGATTCTATTGCACGATGGGACAGAAGTTCACGTTGGGCTGAGCAGCGGCGTGGCAATGTACCCGGATGACACAAGCGACACTGAAGACTTGTATTCGCTGGCCGATGCTGACATGTACCGTGATAAACGGGGCCGTGCGTCTGGACAAGGTGTAAGAGGCCTTGCCGAACACACAGCTGCCGCTCCTGAATAATGAGTAGCCATGAGCAGGGAAGTCCTGTTCACGAGCTACCCGACCTCACCTGCCAGTAGTCGTTTGCCTATTTTACCGCGGCATCCGTTGCCAGAATCTGAGCATGTTTCTTGAACTGTTTATTGCGGATGATTGAGTCCACACACTGACTGTCGTCCCGCAGAATCACGACGCATTCCAGGCACTGAATACATTCGTTGTAGTCGACTCTGCCGTCTTTTCGGATGGCATTAATGCCGCATTCATTCTTGCAGTGCTGGCAGGGTTGTCCACAGCGTTTGATTCGGTCCAGCCAACTGAACAGACGGAAGCGTCCCAGCACCGCCAACCCTGCGCCAAGGGGGCAAAGATAGCGGCAATAAAATTTATGAATGAACATGCCGATGGCTAGTAGCCCGATAGCATAAGCAACGAAAGGCCAGTGCCGCACGAAAAAGAGGGTAATGCTGGTTTTGAAGGGTTCAACCTCTGACAGTTGCTCCGCCAGCGAGATGGAATAAAAAGAAGCACCCACGATGGCTAACAGTAAAGGGTACTTGATCAGAATGAGTTTGCGGTGCCACTGCTCGGGAACCTTGATCTGTTTGAATTTCAGCTTCTGGCCCAGCCAGGCCGCCATTTCCTGAAGAACGCCAAAGGGGCACAGCCAGCCGCAGAACAGACCCCGCCCCCAGATAAACAGGGTGATGAAGGTATAGGTCCAGAGTATGAAGATAACGGGATCCAGCAGGAACACGTTTAACGAGAAGCCGTCCGCAATGGCGAGAAACAGGGTGTAAATGTTCACCACCGACAGTTGGCCCTGAGCGTAGAAGCCGATAAAAAACAGAGTAAAGAACAAAAAGCCCCAGCGGAATCGATGCACCAGTTTCGGGTGGCGGGTCAGCGTTTTCTGGCGGGCGAAGAACACCGTCAGTAACGACAGGCTGATCACCAGCAAACTGATCTGCCACCAGCGCTCTTTCCACAGGCCAATCCAGATGGCTTCGCGAACAAACTCCGGTCCGCCCGTCACTTCCACCGTTTCAAACAGATCGTCGGAGTAGGCCAGGGCGAGCTCAAACCGGGCCGTATCGGAAATCAGGGGATTTCGAGCCAGGACGGCGTTCAGGGTAAAGGTGGATTCTGCACCCGGATTGAATCCGGCATTGCCGCCAACCCGAAACAGGTTGATGGCGTCCATGGCGGGCATGCCCTGGGCCGTGAGTGCATGCGTGGTTCCCTGCCAGTTAAGGTCGCGCATTTCGATGGACAGCTGGTTCTGGCTCAGGCCGAAGCGGTCCGGTGTACTGCCGGGTACAAAATCCGGCCCGATGTGCGGGAACGTTCCCCGCGACATCACCATCATGACGTTGCCATTGTCGCCCAGGCGGTCCCGGAAGGTCTGGTATCGCTCATCGCCCAGCAGATTGCGCCCGACCATGGGCGAATTCATGTAGGCAAAGTAGACCTCTGAGAAGGGTTCGCCGGGTGCTGGCTCAACGTTACTGGGGTAGATCGACAGCGGCCGGCCCACTTGCGCCTCGACGTCGCTGGCGGAAATCCGGAATTTGCGGATGTAGCCCCTCTCCAGAAGCTGATCCCAGTCGAGCGGCTCGTAGTAATCCTGTCGTGCCCTGGTCGGCGCTCCTTGAGCAAACCCCTCAAGCTTTTGACGGGCCACCTGCAGTGCCGAGGACAGCACTGAATCGTTGATGATCAGTATCGAAACCGTCGCTTTGCTGACGCCGTCAAAGTAGACCACGTTGCCCGAAGTGGATTTGCCGGACCGCCCTGAAGATCGGATAACAATCTGCTCGGTCAGCGACTGTCCTTCGTATTGATTAACGAAGTCAGTCAGCGCCTGTTCACCGATGCCGTAGTGAAACACCGGTTCGTAATGATTCAGTACCTGGACGCCGGTGAAGCGCCCTCGGGTATCCAGACCGATCATCATGGTGATCGGTTTGCCGGCAAAGCCCTGAAGTTTGGTGAAATCGGTCGAGGTGTACGCGTAACCGAGAAGCTCCTGGAGCTGATAAACCGGGTACACCGGAAGGTCCGGCAACGGGTCTCCTATCACGGTGGCAGAGGGGAACAACTCCTGTATGACCCGTCGGGTGTCTTCAGAGGGTTCCGCGTAGCCATGGGTGACGACAAAACACAGAAAAAGCGAGAGCAAAATGCGCCCGGACATGATGCCTCCAGAAGTTATTATTTTCTTTATTACATGCTAAGTGGCCCAGCGCCCAGCTCAATTGCACCTCGGAGGCAAACCCTTGCTACTTTCTGCCGGCAGAAAACAGTGCCAAAGTACCATATAGGGCGAAAGCCGCTGTCATTAGGATAAAACGGTGCTCGTGGTTAAGTCCCCGGTGCACAGATATGCAATGCACTAATAATCATGACAAGAGGTGAGCATCATGTGGACCAAGCCAGCGTATGAAGATCTCCGGATCGGATTTGAAGTAACCATGTACTTCGCCAATCGGTGAATGATGGCCGACCAGCCGATCGGGCTGGTCGTTTCCGACCCGGAGGCTTATTGATGCATCTTCACATTCTGGGTTCGGCCGCCGGCGGCGGTTTCCCCCAATGGAACTGTAATTGCCGGAACTGCTCTGGTTACCGTGACGGCACCCTGAATGCCAGAGCCCGCACGCAGTCGTCCATCGCTATCAGCGAAGACGGCGAACACTGGATTCTTTTTAACGCGTCCCCAGACATACGGGCCCAGCTCGCCTCATTTCCTGCGATGCAGCCGGCGCGCTCTTTACGGGATACGGGTATATCCGCGATCGTGTTGATAGACAGTCAGGTTGACCACACCACCGGATTGTTGTCCCTGCGCGAAGGTTTGCCATTGGATGTCTGGTGTACTCGTCAGGTGCATGACGACCTGAACACCGGGTTTCCGTTATTCACCATGCTGAAGCACTGGAATGGTGGACTGAACTGGTGTGAGATCGAGGCCAACGAGCAGCAGTCCTTCACGATTCCCTGCGCACCCTCGCTTGAGCTGACTGCCATCCCGATTTTGAGTAATGCCCCTCCTTACTCGCCACGACGGGACAATCCCCATCCAGGCGATAACATCGCGCTCTTTATTCGTGACTCTCGTAACGGTCAGACAGTACTGTATGCACCAGGTCTGGGGCAGCCGGATGAGCGTATTCGCAGCTGGATGAGACAGGCTGATGTGCTACTGGTGGATGGCACGGTCTGGCACGACGATGAAATGATTCGCCAGGAAGTTGGCACCAAGACGGGCCAGGCTATGGGGCACCTGGCTCAGGCAGGGCCCGGAGGCATGATCGAGTTGCTGGACACCATGCCCGCCCATCGCAAGGTGCTTATTCACATCAACAATACCAATCCAATCCTGGATGAAGACTCGCCCGAGCGCGCTGAACTGGCCGCCCATGGCATTGAGGTATCCCGGGATGGCATGCAAATCGACCTGACGGGGCAGCCATGAACGCCAGAGCCAACACCGCCCTGAACCGCAACGATTTTGAGCAGGCTCTGCGGGCGAAGGGTGCGTATTATCATATTCACCACCCTTATCACCGGGCCATGTACGGTGGCCAATGTACGCCTGAGCAAATCCGGGGTTGGGTGGCTAACCGGTATTACTACCAGATCAAAATCCCGCAAAAAGACTCCGCCATCATGGCGAACTGTCCGGACGCGTCGGTACGCCGCCTGTGGTTGCAGCGTATTCTTGATCACGACGGTCATGAGGGTGACGTTGGCGGTATTGAAGCCTGGCTGTCGCTGGCAGAGGCGGTCGGCCTGACTCGTGAAGAGGTCATTGATGAGCGTCACGTGTTACCGGGAGTCCGCTTTGCGGTCGATGCCTATCTCAATTTTGCCCGCCGCGCGACCTGGCAAGAGGCGGCGTGTTCGTCTTTGACGGAGTTGTTTGCGCCGGAAATCCATCAGTCCCGCCTGGACAGTTGGCCGCAGCACTACCCCTGGATAGAAGCGGAAGGCTATCGCTATTTTCGTAAACGCTTGTCCGAGGCCCGGCGGGATGTGGAGCATGGGCTGGCGATCACCCTGGATCACTTTGTAACCGAAGCCGAGCAGAATCGTGCGTTCGAGATCCTGCAGTTCAAACTGGATATTCTTTGGAGCCTGCTGGACGCGTTAACCATGGCCTATGTACACCACACGCCGCCTTTCCATACTGTGACCGACGAGTCTGTCTGGCACCGGGGATTGTAAGGAGTTTCGCGATGGAGCAAATACCCCGGTTGAGGCGCGGTTTCCGGTTTCAATGGGAGCCGGTACAGAACAGTCACGTGCTGTTGTACCCGGAGGGCATGGTTAAGCTCAATGACAGTGCCGGTGCCATTCTGGCTGAGGTGGACGGCACGCGCTCTGTGCAATCGATCATTGCCGCCCTCGAGCAGAAGTACCCGGACGCCGGCCCGCTTGCGGCAGACGTTGAAGCGTTTCTGGGCGAAGCGATCCGACAACACTGGATTGAATGGTTATGAATGAGCAGGCAGACAAAGTCGGACCACCGTTGTGGTTGCTGGCAGAGCTAACCTACCGCTGCCCACTGCAGTGCCCCTATTGTTCCAATCCCATCGATTACGCCAGCCAGAAGAGTGAGCTGAACACAGAGCAGTGGTTGGATGTGCTGCGCCAGGGGCGGGCTATGGGTGCCGCACAATTGGGGTTCTCCGGTGGTGAGCCGCTGGTGCGACAAGACCTGCCGGAGCTGATTGCCGGTGCCCGCGAGCTGGGCTATTACACCAACCTGATCACCTCCGGACTGGGGCTGACCGCCGACAAGGTAGACACCTTCGCGCAAGCCGGTCTTGATCATATCCAGGTGAGTTTTCAGGCGTCGGATCCGGAGCTTAATAACGCTTTGGCGGGCTCGCACAAGGCCTTTGAGCAAAAACTCGCGATGGCCCGGGCGGTGAAAGCAGCCGGTTATCCGATGGTGCTCAATTTTGTTATTCATCGCCACAACATTCACCAGATGAACGATATTCTGGCGTTGTGTGAAAACCTGGATGCCGATTACGTTGAGCTGGCGACCTGCCAGTACTACGGGTGGGCCTTCAAGAACCGTGAAGGACTGATGCCGTCAAAAAGCCAGCTGGTAAAGGCAGAGCAGGAGGTTAATCAATACCGGGCCGACCTGATGGATCGGGATCAGCCGATGAAGGTGATCTTCGTAACGCCAGACTACTACGAAGAGCGCCCCAAAGCCTGCATGAATGGTTGGGGTAGCCTGTTCCTGACCGTGGCTCCGGACGGTACGGCGTTGCCGTGTCACAGTGCCCGACTACTGCCGATCGACTTCCCCAACGTGCAAAGCCAGTCTTTGAACGACATCTGGTATCACAGTCCCGGTTTCAATCACTACCGTGGCGACAGCTGGATGCCGGAACCCTGTCGCTCCTGTGATGAGAAAGGCAAGGATTTTGGGGGCTGTCGTTGCCAGGCTTACCTGCTGACCGGCAACGCCGATAACGCCGACCCGGTGTGTTCAAAGTCTCCGCACCACGACCGTATTCTGGCGGCCCGCACCGCGGCTGACCACGCCACGGCCGGGCTGGAGGATCTAACCTATCGTAATGCCCATAATTCCCGCCTGCTCTACCGCGGCTGACCCGATATCCGCGCAAGCCGCCTGCGCTGGGTTTACCCAGTTCGCGGGGCTCAGGGTGTGTGGCCAGGAGGTGTTCTGGCTGGCATCGGAACCGGCAACCGGCACGGTGGGGCTGTGGCAGACCAGCACTACCGGAGTCCGCCGCGTCCCGACCGGCCCGGGCAGCATCCGAAGTCGTCTCAACGGTTATGGTGGCGGTGCTTACGCGGTCCTGCCCGAGCGCATCGTCTGGGTCTCGGAAGATCAGAGCCTCTGGAGCCTGAACCGCCAAACCGGCGCACGAACGCGGTTGCTGGATGGACAAGGTCAAGCCTGGGGTGGTCTGGTGGCAGACCCGGCCCACGACCGGGTAGTGGCGGTGCGAGAACAGCACAAGCAGCAGGCGTTGATAGCGATTGAAGCCTCCGATGAGTTGAAGGTGTTGCACCAGGGGTTGGATTTTTACAGTGCCCCAGCCATCAGTGACGACGGTGCCCAATTGGCCTGGTGCAGCTGGCAGTTGCCGGACATGCCCTGGCTGCAATCCATGCTTTGGGTGGCGCAGGTGACCAACGATGGCAGGCTGACGAACATTACCGGGCAGGCACCACCGGCCCCCGGCTCTGTCCAGCAGCCGCAGTATGCAGGCGAGGCGTTGTGGGTGGTGTCTGATCATCAGGGCTGGTGGCAACCTTGGCAGGTGGCGCGAGAAACCGACAGTTACCGATGGCACTCTGCCGGCAGCCCTGCATCAGACCATGCCAATGCGCCCTGGCAGTTGGGGGAACAACACGCCTGCCCGATAGCCGGAGGCGGTTGGGCACGTGTTCGATACTGTAAGGGCATTGGTGAGCTCTGGCTGGACGACGTCGCCGGTGATCGGCGGCTGGCTGAGGCGTTTACCGATTTCCGGGATCTTCGGCCACGGGCAGAGCAATTGGTGTGTCTGGGCCGTTCGGCTGATCGCTATGACAGCGTTCTGCAAATCTGCCCGCGCACCGGCGCGGTGGATGTTCTGGCCGGAGGCGGATTGCCGGCCCACACCTCTGCCAGGCCGGCGCTGCCCCTCGCCTTCAGTGTGCCGGGCGATCAGTCGCAAGCACCTGTCATTCAGGGCTTTCTGTACTTGCCAGTCTCTGACACCCGCACGCCGCCGGTGATTCTAATGGCCCATGGTGGCCCCACCTCTGCAGCCTACGCGGTTTATAACCCGCAGGTTCAGTTCTGGTGCCAGCGGGGCTTCGCGGTCGCCGAAGTGAATTACACCGGTAGCACCGGCGCCGGCCGAGACTTTCGCCTCGCCCTTGGGGGCGAATGGGGCAGCGCCGAGGTGCGGGATATGGTCCGGAGCGCCGATTATCTGGCGGCGCAGGGGCTGGTCAGCCACGACAATGCCTTTATCCAGGGCAGAAGCTCCGGTGGTTATACTGCTCTGATGGCGGGCGTTCAAACCCGTCGTTTTTGCGCCATCGGCAGTCTGTTTGGTGTGACCGATCCGATGAAACTCAGGGCGGCAACTCACCGATTCGAATCCGGCTATCTGGACTGGCTGTTGGGAGACCCACAGAGCTATCCCGATCGCTGGAACGATCGCACGCCGGCGATTCAAGCCAGTCGTATTCAAAGTCCGGTGATTTTCTTTCAGGGTGGTCTTGATGAGGTGGTCGTACCTGATCAGACTCGGCTGATGGTCGAGGCACTTCGCTCTCATGGTCGGCGTGCAGAGTTGTGCTGGTTTGATCAGGAGGGCCATGGGTTTCGGCAGGCGAACAATCAGGCGCACATGCTTGAGCGCCTGAGTCACTTCTACCAGTACTGCGCTCAGAGCAGATCGTCGGCTCGACCAAAAGGGCAATGAATCGGCGCAAAACTTGAGCTAGACTCTCGGTCATTCCTATAACAACAACTGGGTTGTCTCTGTGCGTTATGAATTATGATATTTCCGCGCTGCGCAAATTTGTCTCTCCGGAGATTGTGTTTGGTACCGGGTCTCGTCGATCGGTGGCCAACTTCGCGAGCAATTTCGGTGCTCGTCATGTTTTCCTGGTGTCTGACCCCGGCGTTGCCGAGGCGGGTTGGGTAGGCGAAATCGAAACCCTGCTGTCGGAAGCGGGCATTCGTTGCACGACATTTACCGGGGTATCTCCCAACCCCAAAGTGGACGAGGTGATGGCGGGAGCCGAGCTGTATCGGGCCAGTGAGTGTGACGTTATTGTCGCGATTGGCGGCGGCAGTCCTATGGATTGTGCCAAAGGTATCGGTATTGTGGCCTCCCATGGCCGAAATATTCTGGAGTTTGAGGGTGTGGATACCATCCGCAATCCGTCGCCTCCGCTGATCCTGATTCCGACCACCGCGGGCACGTCGGCCGACGTCTCCCAGTTTGCGATCATTTCCGACCCCAACCGGCGTTTCAAATTCTCGATTATCAGCAAGGCGGTTGTCCCGGATGTTTCCCTGATTGATCCGGAAGTCACCGAGACCATGGATGCCTATCTGACCGCCTGTACGGGCGTGGATGCGCTGGTGCATGCCATTGAGGCGTTCGTGTCGACCGGCAGTGGCCCGCTGACCGATACCCACGCGCTTGAGGCGATACGGTTGATTAACCGAAACCTGGAGCCTTTGGTGGCGAATCTGTCAGATCCGCTGCTTCGGGAACAAATCATGCTGGCGTCGATGCAGGCCGGCCTGGCGTTCTCCAATGCCATTCTCGGGGCCGTGCATGCGATGTCCCATAGCCTGGGCGGGTTTCTGGATTTGCCCCATGGGCTCTGCAATGCCTTGTTGCTGGAGCATGTTGTGGCTTACAACTTCGCCTCGGCTGAAGATCGCTTTCGGCGGGTAGCAGAAGCCATGGATATTGATACCAGAGGCATGCCACACGCTCAGGTCAAGCAACGCCTGATGGGCCGGATTGTTGGTCTCAAGAAAACGGTAGGCCTGCAAGCGCGGCTTCAGGAACTGGGCGTAACCACCTCAGATATTCCCTACCTTTCCGGTTATGCAATGAAGGACCCTTGCATATTGACCAACCCAAGGAAGTCTTCCGTAGGGGATGTTCAGGTTGTCTACAAAGAAGCCCTCTGATTTGCTGGGCACGGGTTATGACGTCGGTGACCTCCTAGGGCTGAGCAGTCAGTCAGTCCGCAAAAATTACTACCCTGCACTTCAGGAGCGGTTGGAGGAGCTGGAACAGGAGCGCAATCGCTACAAGTGGTTGTTCGAAAACGCCCTGCATGGTGTGTTTCAGGCCAACCTGCGAGGCGGTTTTCTGGCCAGTAATCTGGCCATGGCGCGCATCTGTGGCTACGACGACCCACAGCAGCTCCAGGCCAGCGTTATCCGACTGAGAGAGCAGTTATTCTGTAGTGCGGCAGAGTTCGACACGATGCGCCAGGAGTTGCTCGATTGTGGCAGCCTGAGCGCCAGGGAAACCCGCTTTCGACGAGCGGATCAAACACCCGTGCATGTCGCTGTCACCTTGTTGCGCCGGCCTGATCTCGGGCCGGAAGTGGTGGAAGCGTTTGTTGCTGATATCAGCGAGAGAGTGCAATCCCGGCAGAAACTGGAACAGATGAATGCCGAGTTGGAGAAGCGGGTAGAAGAGCGCACCGAGGCTCTTCACAATGCAAACGTTGACCTTCGCTATCAGATTGAAGAGCGCGAAAAAATCGAGCAAGAGCTCAAAGTGGCGGTTGACGCTGCCACGGAAGCTAATCGTGGCAAAGACAAATATCTGGCTGCTGCCAGCCATGATCTTCTGCAACCGCTGAATGCGGCCCGCCTTATGATTTCTGCACTGCAGGACAGCACGTTGCCTGAGGCGGAAGAGCGGATGGTGAATCAGGTTCATCGAGCGCTTGAAGGCGCTGAGGATCTTCTGGCCGACCTGCTGGATATCTCCAAGCTGGACCAGCAGGCGATGAAGCCCGACCTGACGTTCCTTGACCTGGCCGAACTCCTCACGGGGCTTGGCGAAGAGTTTCAGGCCGTGGCTGCCAATGCAGGGTTGAAGTTCCGGGTGCGTACCTTGCCGGTCATCGTTCAGACCGACCACCGGATGCTTACACGCGTGCTGCGCAACCTGTTGAGCAACGCTTTCCGCTATACCCGTGAGGGTGGTGTGGTGCTGAGTCTGCGTCGGCGCCGGGATAGGCTTGCCATCGAGGTCTGGGATAGCGGGATCGGGATCGAAGAGCACAAGCTGCAGGATATCTTTACTGAATTTCATCAGCTCCTGCCGCAGAATGGTGGCGGTCGGCAGGGTGTTGGGCTGGGATTGGCGATCGTGGACCGGATGGTCCGGATCCTGGACTACGGGATTGACGTTGTTTCCCGGCCGGGTCGAGGCTCGCGTTTTGCCGTGTCGATCCCGCTGAGTCAGGTTCATCATGAGCCGCAAAGGCAAACGCCAACACCTGCGGCCATGGCTGCGTCCGGCTTTGACGAGGCCAGAGTGCTGGTTATCGACAACGAACCAGCGGTGCTGGAAAGCATGACCGCGGTTCTGGAACGTTGGGGCTGCGTTGTGTTGGCGGCCGCCAGTGAAGCCGACGCATTGACTCTGCTCGGCGACGGCCTGGAGCCAGACATCATCCTTGCCGATTATCACCTGGACAACGACCGCACGGGGTGCGAGGCCATCTATGCGGTTCGTCGTTTTCTGAATCGGGACGTGCCTGCCGCCATCATTACGGCGGATCGCAGTGATGAGACCCGAAACCTGATGCGAACGCAGTACCTGCCCATTCTCAACAAGCCCATTAAACCGAATCGTCTGCGTGCCCTATTGGCAAGTCTGACGAGCTCCGTTGCCTGACTCGCCTTTCAGGTTTGTGACTACACTTAGTCCAGAACTCGCCATCGTTTCCGGTAGCCGCACTCAAAGAACCCGGGTTTTGAGCAAGTTACCGATATCTGCGACCCTGTCAGACCGAGATCTCGGACTGGCGGGGGTAATTCCGTTACGCTGAGCGAGTCCGTGTTAGCCGCGCAGAAAGGAGGGTGTCGTGAGCGAATTCAGAATGGAACAAGACAGTCTGGGCGAAGTGAAAGTGCCCGAAAACGCCCTTTGGGGGGCGCAAACCCAGAGGGCTATTGATAACTTTCCCGTCAGCGGGCAAACCATGCCTATGAGCTTTATCACTGCGGTGGCCCAGATCAAGTGGGCTGCGGCCCAGGCCAATGCCTCCCTGGGTTTGCTGGACAGCGAGCGGCGCGACGCCATTGTTGATGCGTGCGAGCAACTGGTCGGTGGAGATTACTCAGATCAGTTTCCTGTTGATCGCTACCAGACCGGCTCGGGCACCAGCACCAACATGAATGTAAATGAGGTGATCGCAGCCATCGCACGCAAGCAGGGTGTGGAGGTCGACCCGAACGATCACGTCAATATGAGCCAGAGCTCTAATGACGTGATCCCGACCGCGATTCACATCAGTTCACTGTTGGCCGTTGAGCGGCGATTGCTGCCGGCGTTGTCGCATTTGCGAGGTGTGATCTACGAGCGAGAGGCCGAGCTGTCCGGGCAGGTCAAAACCGGTCGTACGCATTTAATGGATGCGATGCCGGTCACCCTTGGTCAGGAACTCAGAACCTGGCGGGAGCAGATTGCGGCCGCCGAGAAACGGCTTGAGAACGCCATGGTCGAGTTGGCGGAGGTGCCTCAAGGGGGCACGGCGGTGGGCACGGGTGTGAATGCAGCCTCTGAGTTTGCCGGTCAGTTTATCAAGTTTCTCAAACACAATACGGGCTACCCGTTTCTTGCTCTGGAACATAAGTTTGTTGGGCAGAGCGCGGTGGATGCGCCGGTGGCGTTGTCGGCGCAGCTTCGGGGCGTGGCAATTGTACTCACCAAAATTGCCAATGATTTGCGCTGGATGAACAGTGGTCCTATCCATGGATTGGCTGAAATTAGCCTACCGTCGTTGCAGCCGGGCAGCAGTATTATGCCCGGCAAGGTCAACCCGGTTGTTCCGGAGTCGGTGGCGATGGTGGGTGCCCAGGTGATGGGCCTCGACAACGCGGTGGCCATCGCTGGTCAGTCCGGGAACTTTCAGTTAAATGTCATGCTGCCGCTGGTGGGTGCCAATTTGCTGGACATGGTCACCCTGCTGACAGGCGCGTCGACGATCCTCGCAGATAAAGCAATCAAGAGCTTTACGGTGAACGCTGATAATCTGAACAATGGCGTTGGCCGTAACCCAGTGTTAGTGACGGCTCTGAACCCGGAAATTGGCTACAGCCTGGCGGCAGACATTGCCAAAGAGGCCTATCGCACCGGCCGCCCGGTGATTGATGTTGCCGAGGAGCGCAGTGGCCTCAGCAGAAAACGACTGGAAGCACTGATGGACCCGCTCAAACTGACGCGAGGCGGTCTGGCTTGAGTGGGCATCACCGGAGGTAATCTGTGCTGTTATCACTGGAGCTGTTTGTCATGCTGGTGTTGGCCAACGGCTGCCCCGTGCTGATGGCCAGACTTCTGCATCGGCACGGCGACTGGCCGGTCGATGGGGGGCGCTTGTGGGCAGATGGGCACCCCGTTTTTGGTCCCAGCAAAACCTGGCGGGGATTGTTGTCTGGCACTATTGCCTGCATGGCATTCTCGGCCTGGGTCGGTCTTGGCGGATTCTTGGGTGCCCTGTTTGGGCTTGCGGCCCTGACAGGTGACCTGCTAAGCAGTTTTGTAAAGCGCCGCCTGGGCTTGCTGTCGAGCGCGCGCGCACTTTGGCTGGATCAGCTGCCCGAGGCCTTGCTACCCATGCTCCTGGCCTGGTTCTGGTTGCCGTTGGCGTTGTGGGAGGCCGCTGCCGTCGCCGTGTTGTTTGCGCTAAGCAACATGCTGCTTTCTCCGCTGCTCTATCGACTAGGAATTCGCAAGCAGCCCCATTAAAGCGGCTTATTGTGGGCCGCGAGACAGCGTGTGTAGAGTCACTTCTGGCGGGCAATTCAGGCGAACATTCAACACGGATGTACCTGCCCCGGGAGAGGTATAGCCCTGCATGCCATTCACCTGCCAGAAGCCCCGGCCCAGCCGGCGGGGGCAGTCAGAATCCAGAGTAACGGGAATGCCGCCGGGCAGGCAGATCTGACCACCGTGGGTGTGGCCGCACAGAAACACATCGTAGCCTGCGTGAGCCGCTTCGCGCCAGATCTCCGGAGTGTGGCTCAGTAGCACACTGATACCGCCGGTGGGAATGTCGTCGCCGGCCCGGTGTAGATTGTGAACCTTGTAATAATGTGCATCGTCAACACCGGCCAGGTATATCGAGCTTTGCCCGCGGGTCAGAGGCGTCATCTCGTTCATCAACAGGCGGTAGCCCATATCTTCAAGCGCCGGTAACATGCGCACACTGTCATGGTTGCCGAGCACAGCGTAGGCGTCACCCTTGATGGCGTCGCGGAGTCGGGCCATGCCGTCCACGGCGGCGTCAATCGAGCCCCAGGTGAGTTGCCGGTAATCTCCGGTAAGCACGCACAGATCGTACTCCAGCGGCTGGATTTGCTTGATCACGGCTTGCAGATTGTGTTCGTCCATGTCCACATGCAGGTCGGTCAGATGCAAAACACGAAAGCCCTCAAAGGCTTCGGGTAAATCAGCCAGGGTGAAGGTGTTGTGAACCGTAGTGAGCGTGCGGCTGTTTGCCCGGGCTCGGTTAAACAACCCCGTCATTTGCAAGCAGAATCGGATTAAGCCTGGTGCAGTGGCCAGGTTCTCCAGGTGGAACGAGCGTTTGTCGCGGCCGAATACTTTAGCTTCTGCCTCTTGCTCGATACCCAGGCGCTGTCGCGCGTGAACCGGGCCAAGGCGCAGGCTTAGGCGGTACTTGAGAAGCTCATCCTGGTCTTCTGGTGTGCGGACTTTTGCCGTCATTTTACAATCCCTGATGCCGAGCGGAGTCTTATAATTGACGCCTGTTCTCATTATGGATGGTGCCCGGGGTTGTGCAACCGCATAGGCACAATGTTCATGTTCTGCTGCCGGGCTCGGTGCAGTCTTTTTGTGCCGGCCTGGCGTATAACGATCAGAGGCAATAGTTGGCATTGCGCGGCGAAACAGCCACAATCGAGACAAACAAACCCAGTGGAGCCATATCATGAGCGATGCATGTAACGTCCCCGGACTCACGGTTCCCCGTAGCCGGTTTCCGGCCCCCGAGCAGGACCTGTCAGAACCTGCGGGCGAGTCCCGGATTGTTCTGGCGGGCGGCTGTTTCTGGTGTGTGGAGGCTGTGTTATTGGCTTTGGAAGGCGTTATGTCTGCTGAGTCGGGGTACGCTGGCGGCGGCGCCGATACCGCTAACTATCAGGCCGTCTGCAGTGGTAGTACGGGCCACGCCGAGGTGGTGGATGTGCATTACGACCCCTCCAGGATAAGCCTGGGTGAACTGCTTCGGGTTTTTTTCTCAGTCGCTCATGATCCAACGCAGTTGAACCGGCAGGGCAACGATATTGGAACCCAGTACCGGTCGGCGGTGTTTTATGAAACCGAAGAGCAGAAGCAGATGGTAGGCGCCTATATTCGTCAGCTTAATGCGGCCGGGGTTTACCCTGATCCGATCGTGACTGGGCTGGAGCCGCTTACCGCTTTCTATCCTGCCGAAGCCAGCCATCAGAACTTTGCCGCACGTAACCCCTGGCAGCCCTACATTATGGGGGTCGCTGCACCCAAGATGGAAAAGCTGGTCAGTGCCTGGCCGGACCGGTTAAAGCCCGAGTTCAGCCAAGACGACCCGGACCTGGCCTAAAGCAAACAATCAGGAGAATCGTATGACGTTATCCGCAGCAGGCCACGACCTGACTCCGCTGACCAAAGCACAAATTGACGAAAAAGCAAAAATGCTGACTGCGGAAGAAAAGCATGTGTTGCTGGATCACGGCACTGAGCACCCCTTCTGTGGCACCTTGCTGGACAACAAAAAGGCTGGCGTTTACCACTGTCGGTTGTGCGAGCTGCCGTTGTTCAGTTCCGAGACCAAATTTGATTCAGGCACCGGCTGGCCAAGTTTTTTTCAGCCCTACGATCCAGATCATATTCGTTATCTGGAAGACGGCTCGCTGGGTATGGTCCGTACCGAGGTGCGCTGCCCCCGATGCGACAGTCATCTTGGCCACGTATTTCCGGACGGTCCGGCGCCAACCGGTCAGCGCTTCTGTTTGAACTCCATTGCGCTGGTGTTTGAAGAAAATGCCTGAGCGAGTGATGTAGGCGGGGGCGTTGCACCCCCGCTGATCAGTTCTGGCCTGAGGTGACTGACAGAATATAGTCGGCGAGCGCCTGAATCTGCTCTGCGGACAGTGAGCCCTCGAACGCCGGCATCACGCCCACGCCCTGGGTCACGGCGTTAATCACCTGCTCCCGGGACGGTTTGAGGTTATCCAGGTCGGGCCCGATGGCTCCGGCCGAGCCGGCATCCGACAAGGCATGGCAAATAGTGCAGGAAGGTTGTGAAATCTGGGTGAACACTTCTTTTCCGAGTTCTGTGTTTTCGGCATGCGCCAGAGCGCTCAGGCCTGACAAGCCGAGGGATACCGCCAGTACGGCCGTTGTTCTCATGTTGTTTCGATCCGGTTAAGGCCGGGGCGGGCGGTGTCCTGCGCCTGCCCCGGGGTTGATCAAGTGACGGTGACCGAGACTCCGTGGTCACTCCAGCCGTTGTGGCCATAGCCACGCTCATTTTCGATCCGGCCTTCAGGTTGAGTATTACCCTCAACGTCGGTCGCCCGGCTGACGATTCGATGTTCGCCGGCCGCAAGGTCGGTGGCCATCACGAACGGACGCCAGGCATAGGGGCCGAGATCCGGGCCAAGGAAGCGGCCCTGCTTCCAGGTTTTGCCGCCATCGACGGAAACCTCGATTTTCTCCAGCGCTACCGTGCCGCCAAACGCCACGCCGTAGACCATATTCCGGCCACTGCGGCCGGCTTCAAGCGGCGCGGTCACCCAGGATTTGACGTTCATTTCCCACATGGAGGGCTGGTCCGGCGAACCCGGTTTGCCCACTTCACGCACCCGATAACCAGAGGACTGAATCTTGGCGTCGGTCTGGTTTTCGGTGAATGCGATGTTTTTCACGTATTTGACGTTGTTCACCCCATAGTAGCCGGGCACCACAAGGCGCAGGGGGCCGCCGTGGACATGGCTCAGAGGTACGTCATTCATTTCCCAGGCCAGCAGCGCCGTGTCCAGCGCGCGGGTTGGCACCGAGCGTTCTACCATGATGCTCTTGGGGTCGAGTCCTTCCGGAATTGACTCGCCACCGGTGCCGGTGATGTAGCGGGCACCTTCGGCGATGCCGCCGAGCGTCTCAACCACATCCTTCAGCGGTACACCGGTCCACATCACACAGCCTGCGGCGCCAACCGACCAGGGAGTGCCGCTGGCGCCGTGGGGGAAAAAGGCCCGGCCGTTACCGGAACACTGAAGCACCGAGGCGACCGTGGTGACGCCCATGGACTTTAATTCGGCAACGGTCAGCGTCCGTGGATTCTTGACGCCTTCGATACGCACTTCCCAGGTATCGGCGTTGTCTGTAATGGTTGATGGCGGGGCCGGTAGATTGTTGCGAACAAACAGATGGTCAGCGGGCGTAATGACACCGTTACCGATGGCGCCGCGATGGGTTTCCATGGTGTTTGCGGTGTACACGATCAGGGCGTTACGGTCTTTCCAGGCCGCGAAATCGGGTAGCGATTTCGGTTCGTTGGCCTTGGCCAGCGGAGTAAAGCCCAGCAGGCTGACTGCAGCCATCGCGCCGGCACTTCCGACCAGAAGGCTTCGGCGCGTCGGGTTCTCCAGCCCGGGGTCGTTGGCGCCCCGCTCAAGAGCGTGTTGTTGTTTCATGTGCCGTCTCCTTATTGGGATTGTCATCGGACGG
>NZ_JACUUB010000052.1 GCF_014859525.1 Marinobacter sp. | reverse complement strand
ACTGGCGGGATTGGGTCTGGGAAGTCTACGGTGGTGCGCATTTTTGGGGATTTGGGTGTGCATTGGGTGGATGCGGATGATGTGGCTCGGGAGGTGGTTGAGCCGGGCACGTCTGCTTTGGCGGCCATTGCGGCGCATTTTGGGGACGATATTTTGTTGCCGGATGGCGGGCTTGATCGAGCGGCATTGCGGCAGCGGGTGTTTGAGGATCCGGCGGAGCGAACCTGGCTTGAGGGGCTGTTGCATCCGGTGATTCGGCAAGAATTGATTCGTCAGCTTTCGGCTGAGCAGGCAGGCAGCGACTATGCCCTGCCCTATGTGTTGTTGGTGTCGCCGCTGCTGTTAGAGACCGACCAGAAAGCGTTGGTGGAACGTGTGGTTGTGGTGGATGTGCCAGAAGAGATTCAGGTTGAACGCACCATGGCTCGGGACGATAATACCCGGGCGCAGGTGGAACGTATTATGGCTGCGCAAATGGCCAGGGAAGAGCGACGCTCAAGGGCGGACGCGTGTATTGACAATAATCGCCCGTTAGCGAATGTGGAGCGTCAGGTTTGTGAGTTGCATAATCGGTTCCTGTTTGAGTTCCGCTAGGGAGCCTTGGCTGGCACGCTTGGCTGGCCCGTCATTTACGCTTGCGCTACTGGTTTCTTCCTACAGCTACTCGGCAGAGCCGGTGTTCACGGTCAGCGACCCTGCCATTGCTGACGCACTCTCCCCATCTGCCCTGCCCTATTCTTTTTACACCTTTGAGCCTGATGATTACTGGGCCGAACCCGTCGACTCCTGGTGGATCAGCTTCAGTAATTGGGTGATCCACCAGGAGCGCATTCACGGCCCAAGGGTTCAGACGTTTGGTGCCTGGGCCGACCGCACGCTGTCTGGCTCAACCCACGCTTTACCAAACAACGAGAGCTTTCTCAGGTTGGGTTTCGCGGCCGAATCAGAGTACAGCAATCTCGCCCAGTTCAAGCCCGAACTTCGGTTCCGGCTGGATGTACCCACCACACAAGAAAAGCTTCGTCTGGTGATTGAAAGCGAGAGCGATGAGTTAATTCCGCTGGGCGAGCGGGAGCGGGATCGCAGGTTAACCGAGCCCAACCGCACAGACACCGAGACCACGGGCGCGCTGCGATTACTTTCACAGGTAGGTGATGCGATCAACCTGTCGACGGATATCGGCGGGCGGCTGAGGCTGCCACCCGAAGTGTTTGTGCGCACCACCGCACGCAAGGGCTGGCAACTGGACGAGACCTGGGCGCTGAACGTACAGCAACGCTTGTTCTATTATCATACTCGTGGCTGGGGCGCGCGCTCATGGGTTGGCGCGAACCGCCCCCTGAACCATGGCTGGCACTTTTACACGTCATCCGAGCTGGAGTGGGTGCATTCTGATCGTAAATTTGAACTGGCCCAGATCTTCAGCGTCAACAAACGCCTGAACAACCGTTCGACCGTTACACCCAGGCTTGCTGCACTGGGCGAAAGCCAACCGTCCTGGCGATCAACGTCTTACTTTGTAGATATGACCTGGCGCTATCGCTTATACGAGGACTGGTTATACGCCGAGATGATTCCGGCGCTGGAGTTCCCCCGGGAAGAGAGCTTCAAGGACCAGGCTTCGGTGATTTTGCGCATCGAAATGTACTTCTCCGGAACCATCAACCGATACTGACATGACCAGACCACGCCATAAATCCAGGCCGGCCGTTGAGGCGCTCACCCTCACCCCGATTGCGATCACCCGCTCCTGCTTCAAGGACAAGTTCGGGGTGCCCCGGCAACCCGGCTTGACCCGCCATGCCCACGCGGAGCTGGTGATTCAGAGCCCCTATGACCGGGAGGATGCTTTCCGGGGGCTGGAAACCGCCAGTCATCTGTGGCTAACGTTTCAGTTTCACGAGGCGGTCCGGGCCGAATGGCGCCCGGTTGTCCGGCCCCCGCGCCTGGGCGGCAACAAAAAAATCGGAGTATTTGCCAGCCGGTCCCCGTTCAGGCCGAACAGCCTGGGGTTATCGGTGGTCAGGAACGAAGGGCTGGTGCGTAAAGGCGGGCAATTGGTGCTGCGCATTGGCGACCACGACCTGATTGAAGGCACCCCCATTCTCGACATCAAACCTTATTTGCCATTTGCAGATTCGGTGCCGGAGGCGTCGCTGGGCTGGGCAGACTCGGCACCCACCGAGCGAGCCAACGTTGTTTTCTGCCCTCAGGCGGAGGCAGAACTGGCGGCACTTTGTGATGAGGATTACCCGGATGTGCGAGCCCTCATTAACGATGTCGTAGGCTTTGACCCACGGCCGTCATTTCGCCGCGGACGGGATGAGGAGGAGCGCGTTTACGGTGCCAATTTGTACGATCTGAATGTGCGTTTTCGTTTTGTGAATGATGATTCAAAGATACGTGTGGAAGTGATTTCCGTCTGTTAAACTGCTGCTGGTGATTTTGTAGTCGACACAGGGAATTTGTGCCTTGCCTTCAAACCGGTTTCTAAAGCGCTTGGGTGTTCGCCCACTGGCCCTTCGCCTGCTGGGGTGGGTACTGCTTTACAGCCTGATCTTGTCTCTGGTGGCGACCGGTGTTCAGATGATTGGCGAGTTCGAGCGTCAGAAGTCTGAGCTACAATCCAGCCAGGAGCGCGCCGCTGAGCTTATATCCGGCGGCATGGGCACCAATCTTTGGGTCATGAATTTCAGCGAGGTTGCCAACAGCCTCGATGATATGCGCGCCATGCCTTCTGTCCAATATGCCCGGGTTATCACCACTACCGGCGAGGAGTTCAGCACCGGCGACTTCCCGGATGGCCGGATCATTTCCCAGTCCTTCCCTATTGAATTCAACCGCTCATCCTTTGACCAGCCCCAACGGGTAGGCGAGCTGACGGTGGTGTCGTCGGTAGAGAAAGTGTATGACGATATTTTTGATCAGGCGATTCTGAACCTGCTGTTTCAATCAATCGTGGTGATGTTGGGCACTCTGGGCCTGCTGCTGATTGTGCGAATCGCGCTATCACGGCATCTGGAGACCATGGCCGATTACGCCGCCAAGCTCAACCTGGACGCTCTTGTTGATCCTCTGCAGCTGCGACGCAAGCCCCCCCGCAGGCCAGACGAGCTGTCTGAGCTTGAGCAGGCCCTGAACAAAATGCGCCTGCAGATTCTTGAAGACACCCGCTCCTTGCGCCAGACCACTCTTGAGAGCCAGGATGAGCGGGATGAAGCCGTTCGCGCCAATCATGCCAAAAACCAGTTCCTGGCCAACGTCAGCCATGAGCTTCGCATCCCGCTGCAATCGGTTCTGGGTTACGCCAACCTGCTCACCGACACCCCGCTGGATCAGGAACAGCGGGATTACGTGCACACCCTGCTGAATGCCTCTGAAAGCTTGTCAGCCATTATCAATGACCTCCTCGACATATCGAGCATGGAAGCCGGCAAGCTGGAACTGGAGTCCATTCCCTTTGACCTTCGGGAAACCCTGAACGATCTGATTCACATGCTGGGCTCGCGGGCCCGGGAAAAAGGCCTTGCGCTGGAAATGCGGGTTGACGAGAACCTGCCCTGGGCCATGGTCGGCGATCCCATACGTCTTCGTCAGGTGTTGCTGAACCTGTTGTCCAACGCCATCAAGTTTACCGATTCTGGCCACGTGCTGATCAGCATAGAGGTGCTGGGCCGTAAAGAGGGCAAGGTGCGTTTGCGGCTTGCGGTTGAGGATACTGGCATAGGCATCAATCCTGAAGACATCCCGCTGGTGTACGAACCCTACGTGCAGCTGGGCCAGCGATTCCAGCGCCAGCTCCCCGGCGCCGGACTGGGCCTGACCATCTGCCGCCAGTTGATCGATCTGATGGGCGGCTCCCTCGACGTAGAAAGCCGGCCCGGCGAGGGCTCGACGTTTTGGGTTGAGTTACACCTGCAAGAAGCGGGTGACGGTTCAACCCGAGTGCGACCAGACTCCCGCAAGGTGCGGGGCCGCAAAATCCTGGTGGTGGATTCTTACGAGCTCTCCCGAAAGATTACGCTGGAAATGCTGTCCCGTTATGATGTTCAGATCGAGGCCGTGAAGGCCGCCGGGGAGGCGTTGACCACTCTGCGCCAGGCGTTTGATGCTGGCGACCCTTACCATGCCATTATTCTTGACGGCTTTGTTCCAGACATGGACTGCGATTTGCTGTGCCGGCAAATTCGCAGCAACCCGCAATGGGCAGGAATGCGGCTATTGATCCTTTCCTCCAATCCTCAACGGGGAGATGCAGAGCACTTTCGGCAGGCTGGCGCAGATGCGTTTTTGAGTAAATCCCTGCGGGAATCTTACCTGATCCCCATTCTGAACCAGTTATTCCTCGACGTTGAGAAGCAGGAACGCCGATTCCTGACCCGATTCTCGCTGCAGGCCATTACCGATGTCTCGGTTAACCAGCGGGGTACCCCCTGCGGCCGAATGCGGGTTTTACTGGTGGAAGACAACCCGGTCAACCGCACGCTTACCCGCAAGCTACTGGAAAAACTTGGCTGCGAAGTGATGACAGCAAACGATGGCCAAGCGGCGTCTGCACTCTGGCAGTGGCACCAGTTTGACCTGATTTTTATGGATTGCGTGATGCCCAGAATGGATGGCTTTGAGGCTACCCGGCGATTGCGAGACTGGGAAGAAGACAACTATCGGGCCCGGGTGCCCGTGGTGGCACTAACCGCCAGCGCCATGGAAGAGGATGAGGAACGTTGCCGGGCAGCGGGTATGGATGCCTTTGTCGCCAAACCTGTCAACCTTGAAATGCTGCGGGCGGTACTGGAACAATACTGCCCGGCCGCTGCCACCTGATCAGCAGCGTGACACTCTCAGCCCGGACCTTGTGATATGAATGTTGAATGCCCCACCTGCAAAAAAACCGTTGAATGGACCGATGCCAGCCCGTGGCGACCGTTTTGTTCCGAGCGATGCAAACTGATCGACCTGGGCGCCTGGGCCAACGAGGAATACCGGGTACCTGCGGAGAATGTGTCTCCCGATGACCTGGATCAGGGCGGTGAAACCACCCAGCACTGAGCCTCTGACGATTTTTACACGCGTCAACGTCTCATCTTTCCGACGACTTACGGGCATTTAAGTTGTGATGCGGTTGGCAGATCGTTACCATCCCGATCAACCGTAACGACAGCAATAAAGGTGTCATCATGAAAGCATACCGTATCTCTGCGTTAGCACTGTCGATGGCCGCCGCCCCGGCGTTTGCCAGCGATCTGGACCTGAGCCTGACCAACAACTCCGTGAAAGGCCAGGTCAACTTTTTCAGTGCTCAGAACGATCTTCAGTTGGGCGCTGGCTATACCTACCGCGAAAGTAAGCGGCACATCGGCAACATCGATTTTCACGCCCAGGGCCGCACCTCTATCGGCAACCTGCCAACAACCGCCGGTGTTGGTATGCGCGGCTTGTTCTACGATGACAACCGCAGGAACGTGGATGGCGGTGCCGTTGGCCTGGGTGGCTTTGCCATCGTCAACATCCCCGATGTACCCGGCTTGTCTTTTAGTGGCAGCCTGCATTACGCGCCCACCATTCTCTCGTTCGGTGACTCAGACGACCTGACCAGTCTGGAGCTACGTGCCAGCTATCGGGTTATCCGCAACGCCGAAGTCTTTGCCGGTTACCGTTACATCAACACCGAGCTGGATTTTGCCGGATCACCAGATATCAATCTGGATGAAGGCTTGCTTGCCGGTCTGAAAATTTTCTTCTGATCGGTCTTCCTGCTCAACCGATTCGGTTATCTGGTGCCCAATCAGCGCCGGGTAACCGAATCGTGCTTTTCCTCACGCTCTACCCGCTTTATTACTGCTAGGCTTGCCGGATCTTTATCAATCGGATTGTCTGGCTTGAGACACATGCTCGCCTGCCTTGTCGCCTGAGTCTGTTAGAGACCGACCACAGCAATCCGTTTGGCCACCCGTACATGGGACAGGCCGGAGTGCCAAACCGGTCTGTTGATGGCCACGGTCATTCCAGACCAAAGCTGACCAAACCAATGATCAGGATGCGTTCGTATAACCTGTTATAATTCATGCCATATCGCCAGACATATCCCAAGAGACGAGAGGTTTTATGACTGCAGTTAACCGGGCGCTGATGCTGTGTGTTCCGTTGATTCTGTTTGCTGCCGGCGGCGCTTGGCATGTGCCCGAAAATTCAGACCGCACAGATGCCACTGATGATAACGGTGAGGTCATGCTGGCGTCGCTTCCCCGCTTGCCGGCCTGGGCCCATGAAGGTTTGCCGGACTTCTCGGGCTACAGCGACACCACCGAGCGCAAGGTGGCGTTTTTTTCGTTTCTGTATCCACGCATTGTGCTGGCAAACTCTCGCATTCTGCTTGAGCGCGAGTATCTGGAATCTCTGACCACCAAAGCATCCCTCTCTGATCGAGAGTTGAAGTGGTTGTCTGATCAGTCTCAGAGGCTTCGTGTTGAGGCTGAAACCGGAAGCGAAGCCCAGTTCGCTCTGTTGCGAAAACGCCTTGATGCGATTCCGCCGTCTCTGATTCTGGCACAGGCTGCCAACGAATCAGCCTGGGGCACCTCCCGGTTTGCCATCGAAGGCAACAACCTGTTTGGCCAGTGGTGTTTCAGTAGAGGCTGTGGGCTGGTTCCGCTCAGCCGAGCAGACGGTGCTTCCCATGAGGTTGCCAAGTTTTCATCGCCTTACCAGTCTGTTCGCTCCTATATCCAGAACCTCAACCGGCACCCTACGTACCAGCTGGTCCGTGATATCCGGCAGCAGAATCGCGAGGCCGACAAGCCCCTGTCTGGCATCGAATTGGCAGAAGGCCTGCTTGGCTATTCCGAACGGGGCGAGGACTATATAAAAGAGATTCGTTCCATGATCCGGTATAACAATCTGGCGTTCTATGATCGCAAATTCCGCGCACTTCTGGGGGACCGCTCAGCGGCCCACTTTGAACAGCTCGCCTCCGCTGCCGAAGACACATCGCTGTTGCCCGGTGCCGAGGGCAGTATCGTCAGCCCGTTTGAAGGCTAGGCCTGAAACCTGAACAGAATGAGATTATGACCCATGCTCGATTTTCTGCCCTCGCCACTGAAAGGCGCTCTGGTAGTTCTGCTTATCTTGCTGAATACTGTTGTTTTTCTTCCGTTTTTGCTGCTGTTTGCGATCATCAAGCTCATCGTCCCGATCGCATTCCTTCGCAAAGGTTGCACCGTGGTGGTCAATGGTATCGCCCGCTATTGGATTGGCTATAACAACACCCTGATGAAGATCTTCCACAACGTGGAATGGGACGTTCGCGGGGTGCAGTCACTAAGCAAGAAACACTGGTACTTCGTAACCTGTAATCACCAGAGCTGGAGCGACATACCGGCAATTCAATTCGTTCTGAACGGTAAGATTCCGCTGCTGAAATTTTTCCTCAAGAAAGAGCTGATCTGGGTACCGCTGCTCGGCATTGCCTGGTGGGCCCTGGATTTTCCATTCATGCATCGACATACCAAAGAACAGATTGCCAAGCGACCGGAACTCAAAGGCAAAGATACAGAGGCAACCCGGGCTGCTTGCGAAAAATTCCGCTACACCCCGGTCACGATTTTCAACTTCATGGAAGGCACTCGCTTTACCCCGGTAAAGCATAAACGGCAGAACTCGCCCTATAAAAATCTGCTTAAGCCCAAGGCCGGAGGCACCGCGTTCGTCTTTGGCGCTATGGGAGACATGATTCACACCATGCTGGATGTGACCATTGTCTACCCGAATGGCACGCCTGGCATCTGGGATTATATGTGCGGCCGGGTAGGCAAAATTATTATAGACGTCCGCACGCACGAGGTTCCCGAGCGGTTTCTGGGAATGGATTACGAAGGCAATCGCGAACTACGGGCCGATTTTCAGCGCTGGATCAGTGGCATCTGGGCTGAGAAAGATGCCCGGATTGAAGCATTGAAAGCCGGGGCCTGATTACAACAGGCCCAGCTCGCGGGCCCGGACAATGGCCTGGGTTCGCGATTTCACTTCCAGTTTTGCATTGATTCTGCGCGCATGGGTTTTCACGGTATGCAGAGAAATGTGCAACTTGTCGCCGATTTCCTGATTCGACAGTCCTTTGGCAATCAACTCAAGAACCCCCTGCTCGCGCTCGCTGATGGGCTCGGCCAGCGTCTCTAAGGGGGCTTTATGGCTCTCTATGCCGAACAACTCCCCAAGGGCTTTTGTGAAGGCGCACGGCTCCAGGCCCCGGAAGCTTTTTTCCATCAACGGCCGGAGTTCATGCATCAGCTCAGCAAACGGGCTAATGAAATGCTCTTTCGCCGCGTCTCTGATCACACTTTCCAGCTGGCGTCTGCCGGCAGCCAGGCCTTTCTCTTCTGTTTGTAAGACGGCATCCAGCAGTCCGGCATGCAACTGCAGTCCCCACGGAAGCGCCTCGGCGTAACGGCGGTAAACGTCTGACAAATGCTCCCGAGCCCGCACGTGATCGCCGTTGAACATATCAATTCGTACCTGCAGGCAATCCAGCAAGCCGGGGATCATCGGGAACAATTCTGGCACACACCCTTCCAGGCGATATGGCGCTAACTTCTTCAAGGCCTGACTCGCGCTCTCGGGCTGCTCACAAGCCAGCCAGCAGCTGGCTTTGAGCGCCTCCAGAACCGGTAGATAGAGTGACTCATCAACTTGCCAAGCCTGCATGGTGCGTTCTGCCCGACCAATCCAGACGAAAGCATCGTCCATACGGCCTTGAGCCCGGCACATCAGCACCCGCAGTGCCATTGCCAGCAACAAACCAAGATCCCGGGTTTGTTCTGCATGGCGCATACAGCTGACCAACAACCGGTCAGCCTCTTTCAATCGGCCTTTGTGCCAGAGCACCAGAACCAGATTTAGTTGCAACCGGGTTTCACCAATCCGTGCCGGCCGGCTAAGTTCCTGCATGGCCGTATCGAGGCCTGTTCGAAGCAGTTGCTCCGCATGGCCAAGGGCACCTTTGCCCAGCTCAATTCTGGCATGTGCATAGACGGCCAGGGCCTCCGAACCGGAGTCACCGGCTTCTCGCGCCAACTTGGCGGCTATGCGGTTTGCGTCCCGCGCCTCCTGGAAGTACCCGGCCGCGCACAGGGCGCTGGCTCTGACGATCTGGGTAACCAGTTGCGCCTGTGTTGACAAAGCCCCACCTGCGAGCGCTTTGTTGGCCATTTCAAGTGCCGGCTCTACAAACCCTTCACCGCGCAGGATAAACGCTTTCAAGGCGTATATTCGAGCCTCCTGCTCCTGCCAATCGGTCGGGCTAAACGTCTCAATCAGTTCGCGAGCCTGGCGGAACTGACCACCAATGGCATGAACCCACCCGTAGACAATGCGCAAGCGTGCGCTGCGCTCCAGTAACGGGGCTGGCAGGCTTTTACGCAACGTAAGCAAAGACGCAGTATCCTGGCCCAGCAACAGTGCCTCTGTGCCCTCAGACGCGATGCGGATCACCTCATCGTTGTCTCCAGACAACAGCGCATGCTTCAACGCTTCAGGGAACTGCGCACGTTGACTGAACCAGCGACTCGCCATGAGCATTCGGGTGGCGTATCCCGCCATGACAGGCGATTGAAGCCAGGCCCTCAGAAGAGGGTTCAAACGGTACCAACGGCCACGACCGGGCACTTTTTTGAGCGGCAAACCACGCTCGGCAGCCGCAGACGGCACCATCCCCTGCTCCGAAACCGTACCCTCCAATGCCAAAAACAGCTCATCAGAGCAGCTCTCAAGCTCGGCCATTACCCGCAGGCTTTTAACCTGGGCCAGCGCCAGCCGGGCCAAAATCGAGTCCTTCAAAAATCGCTCTACCGAGGGTGTCTCATGCAGGGGCCTTTTCTCATCGCCATGCACCAACTCCCGGCGATAAAGGGCCAATGGCGTCGCCCAGCCTTCGGTCAGATTGTAAAGATGGTCAATAGAAATACTGGTGATTACGCTTTCAGAGCGGACCTGCTGAAAGAACTCAAACGTTTCAGAGCGGGTAAACTCTAATTGCTCCGGACCTATTGAGTGGTAGCAGCCGTTCAACTCCAGGGTATGGCACTCGAACGGTAATGGCAGGCGAGACGCCATAACCACGGTCAGGTTCTCTGGCAGGTGTGAGGTGAGTTGATGCAAAAGCCCGACCACGGCGGGGTTGCTCAGGTGGTGCAGGTTATCCAGCACCAGTATGTCGTGTTGTGCAGATGATCTGCGGGCCCTGGTAACCAGCAACACCGATAGGTGATCTTCAAACGTACCGCCGTTCGGGGGAGTAACGTCCGTCAGACCCAGCGCAGTTTCAAGCAACGACAGGAATCGTGATGGCGCGTTATCGCCGGCGCTCAGCGCTACCCAGCGAACGCGGCTCTCGGCGGCCAAGGACAGCGCACTGAGTAACGACAGCGTTTTCCCATAGCCGCTGGGGGCCTCAAGAAACAGAAGTTTTCTCGGCGCCAGCGTGCTCAGGATGTGTTGGTCAAGCTCAGGCCGGATAAGCCGGTCTGTCGGAATGGCCGGCATTTGAAGCCGTTGTTCCAGCAAGTCACGCACCAGCTCACCATGTGGGAGCCCGTTATTAGCGGTCTGAAACTCGTCGTTGGCTGCACAGCTATCATTATAAGATTTCACGCACTGCCCCATTTGAAACCGGATCTATCCTGCAACGCTGCCCGGTGTAAAAAGATGCATCTTTTCACGGATTCTTGCTTGGCGTCCTGCTTTGGGTACGCCTTTAGTATGAGTCGTTTACCGGAAGGTTAAACCAAAGATGGGGTGAGCTGCAAAACTTTGACGTGTAAAAGGTTTGTCAGTGGCGGATTTTCAGCGCGGGCGATAGGGGTTATATCCAACAAAAAAAGGCGGCCCCCAGGAGGGCCGCCTTTTTTATTGACACAGCTCGTTCGTTACCGGGTGCCGGCACGACGCAGAGCAGCGGGAGTGTAGTCCCGGGACTGACGGGATACACCAAAGCTGTATGGATTGCTTTCTTCATTGGTCAGGCCGAGGGCCAGGTATCGACCTGAAAGCAAGTCGTACAGAGTTTCGATGGCGTACCAAGGCACGTCTTGATCGTAGAACTGCATGGAATGAGCTTCCGCGACACGCCAAAGCTCACCACGACCATCGTAATGATCAATCACAGCTGCCTGCCAGGTGTCTTCATCAATGTAGAAGTCACGCTGGGCATAGACATGGCGCTCGCCGCTTTTCAAGGTTGCACGCACATGCCATACCCTGTGCAGCTCATACCGGGTCAGATCCTGGTTGATGTGACCTGCTCTAATAATATCGTCGTAGCTCAGGCTGCGATCAACCAGCTGGTAGGAGTTGTACGGAATATACATCTCTTTCTTACCGATCAATTCCCAGTTGTAACGGTCCGGTGCACCGTTAAACATATCGAAGTTATCAGAGGTCCGCATTCCGTCTGACGCTGTGCCCGGTCCGTCATAAGCTACCTGAGGCGCACGACGAACCCGGCGCTGACCGGCGTTGTAAATCCACGCACGACGTGGTTCCGCCACCTGGTCCAGAGTTTCATGAACCAGCAATACGTTGCCAGCCAGTCGAGCCGGCGCGGTAATGGCCTGCTTGAAATAGAACAGTACGTTGTCATCCTGGCCAGGACTATAATCCGACAGATAACGGTTCCAGGTCAGTTCATCCTGGAACTTGACGACAGAGTATGCCCCATTGGTAGTAGGCGTTACCTGGCCAACGTTCCGCTGCACGGAGCCACCACGGTAACGGGTGACGTGGTTCCAGATCGCCTCAAGACCATTCTGTGGAATCGGGAACGGGGTGGCGTTATCGTAATTACCGATACCGTTTCCGCCCTGAATCAATTCAGCTTTGGTCGCGTTCTTGATCGTCTCATCCATGATGTCTTGTGGATAGACTGCGGTACGGTGCGTCGGATAGACCGGAATCTTGAAGGTTGAATACTGACGGATCATCGCCACCTGACCTGGTGACAAATTATCCTCGTACTCTGCAACGTTACTCTGGTCAATAACAAATTTTGGCTGCTCATCCGGGAAAGGATTCACATAAATCCCGTCACCTCTGTAGCCAGCTGGCGGGGTTGTCATGCCACCCGTCCACTCAGGGATAGCGCCACCGTTGCCCGCGCGCTCTGCACCCACGGGTGTCAGTGAGTTACCAAGCTTGGCCGCTTCTTCTGCAGAAACCGCACCCCAGGCCTGGCCGGCAAAAAGGCTTGCGGCCAAAACGCCGGTTGCCAGTAATTTCTTGTTCAATTTCATTTAAGTTACCTCGTTGAACGAATTCTGTCCGTATCAGAAGGAGTAAGAAACGCTTGCACTCACGAAATCACGGTCGGTCAACTCGTTATACGGTTTGCCACCGAAAAAGTTTGTGTAGCCGATGTCGCCGGTGATTCTGTTCTGGTAAACCGCTTGCAGAGACAGGCCAATGGCTTTGTTGCCCTCGTTGAAGGCCCCACCCGGCTGAGGTGCATAACCTTTCACGTCATGGCTCCATGCAATCTGCGGCGCCAGGTTGATACCCGCGAATACGTTGGAGTAATCCCAAATCAGGCGGGAACGGTAGCCCCAAGAGAAGGACGTGGTAAAGCCTTCGTTGTTACAATAATTGGTATTTATATTTGCACCAAGCGTACAGAGGTCCGCACCAGAATCAAGCGGGAGAGAACCGATACCAAAGGTACCAGACCGACCGTATCGAGCCTCCGATTTATCTGGCAGATCATGCACATAAGTTGCGCCAAATTCGGTAATCAAAGACAGACGGCTAGCACCCATCACCTGATCGAAGAACTTGATAAGAGTGAACTGGGCCTGAGACACCTTGAACCGGTCATAACCTTCAACTGGCTTACCCGCAAGGTTGCCATTATTGCTCTCCGCCAGACGCTGACGCTCCAGACCACTCAGGACCTCGCCATTAGGACCGCGCTGTTGCAGACCGCCAAAGATCAATTCAAACGCGTTCCACTGCAACGGTACGTTATCACGGAAGCTATACTCCGCTCCCAAAGACCAGCCACCCGGAGTGGTGGTGTTGACACTGATACCGTATAGATTAATGTTCTCGGGATACTCGATAAAGTAGCTCGGGAAGGTAGATGCAGGCAAAGCTGGATCGTTCACCTGACCATTCGCTGGTGATGCTGGATTATTCACCAGCCCGCTAACATACGGCAGACGACTGTTATATTTGATGTAATAAAACCCGAATTCAGAATCGTTCAGCGCAGGCACGTACCAACGGAAAGCAACACCGAACTGATCTTTGGAATCGGCCTCTTTATCAGCTAAGCGGGGCGCGACAAAGCCCTGCGCCAAAGCCTGTGAATCCGGTAACTGGCCGGCAAGCAATACCGGGCCGCAGCCGTCAGCAGCAAAATCGTTAGTTGAGAAGAAGGTGCCGCAATCATCAGGGCGAACCGGCTCCCAGTCTGCCTGAACAAACGCTTCTACCGTAATGGTATCGGTGAGACCAGCAGACACATAGAACATTTCGACCGGCAACAAAGCATCTTTCAGCTCGGAACCTGGAGCTCGGAAAGCAGGCACGTCGATCGGGTTAATGACATTGATGCCGCCCTGGATGAAGGTGCTTTCACCCCAGCTGACGACCTGTTTGCCGTAACGAGCACTGATCGGAGTGTTACCTACATACCAGTCGGTGAAAATATAGGCATCCAGAATCTCACCACCGGACGCATTCCCTTTCGCCTTACTGTTTAGTTCGCGACGTTGCCCCACATCATCAGTCGCTCGGTTGCTATCTTTCAGCTCGAAATCATACCAATACCGACCACGAACAAGACCACCTACTCGTGTGAGGACGTCACTGTCAACCGCGTAGTCAAGAAACAGTTCACTGTTGCCTTTCACGTTTCGGGAATAGAAATCGCCCTTGTCGAAATTAAGGTTACCGTCGTCGTAGTTATTGGTAGAAGCACCAATGTTGGCAAGACTCCCGCCGGGAGCATACTCAGGGCCAAGGTTGCCCTGACCGATCAGGCGTCTGTCCTGGTTTTGGGTTCTCAAACCCACGCCAGCAGACAGCGTAGTATTGAACTGCGCGTCAACGTCACCAATATTGAAGGAAATCGCATAAGCTGGAGCCGATACACCGGCGGCTATAGCGACGGCAAGCGGTAACTTGGTCCAGCGCTGCCACGGTTGTGTTTTTCTTGTCATTGGAAGCCTACTCCGTTGTTGTTCTGAGTCGCTGCTCGGTTGTTCTGATTTTGGTGTCTTGGCGGCTGTGCATACAGTGCCGTGATGCTTGCACTATAGCTAAGGCCATTGGGGGCTTTGATCAGTCAAAAGTATGATTTTGCTGTCACTCTCCATCCCGCCGTGATTTCGCACTCCCTCACTATAGACAAGATTTGGGAGTGCAACCACTTCGACTCAATTACAGTAATTCGATAGCCATAGCCGTGGCTTCGCCACCACCGATGCACAGGGCAGCAACGCCTTTTTTCTTGCCATAATGCTTCAGTGAATGCATCAGAGTAACCAGCAGTCGTGAGCCAGTGGAGCCGACCGGATGGCCTTGAGCACAGGCGCCACCGTGGATATTAACCTTTTCCGGGTCCAGGCCAAGCTCTTTGATCGGCATCATGGCGACCATGGCGAAGGCTTCGTTGATTTCGAACAGATCAACATCGTCTTTGCTCCAGCCGGTTTTTTCGAACAGCGACTGGATCGCGCCAACCGGCGCGCAGGTAAATTCTGACGGATGCTGGGACTGAGTGCTGTGAGCAACGATGCGCGCCATCGGCTTCAGGCCACGTTTTGCTGCTTCAGACTCCCGCATCAGCACCAGTGCAGAAGCGCCGTCAGAGATTGACGATGCGTTAGCCGCCGTTACCGTGCCGTCTTTCGCAAAAGCCGGGCGCAGGCTTGGGATCTTCTCGATATTGGCATTATGGGGCTGCTCGTCGTCTTCAACAACGACATCACCCTTGCGGGTTTTGACCGTTACCGGGATGATTTCGTCTTTCAACAAGCCTTCTTCGATCGCTTTTTTCGCCCGGGTCAGCGAGGTGATCGCGTACTGATCCATCTCTTCACGGGTATAGCCTTTTTTGTCAGCCATTTCCTGGGCGAACGAGCCCATCAAACGCCCGGTTTCGGCGTCTTCAAGTCCGTCCAGGAACATGTGGTCTTGCGGTGCCTGGCCAGGCCCCATCCGATAACCCTGACGGGCACCCAACAACACGTAAGGCGCATTGGACATGCTTTCCATACCACCCGCGACCATGATGTCATTGGTGCCGGCTTTGATCAGGTCATGGGCAAACATGGTGGCTTTCATGCCCGAGCCGCACAGCTTGTTGATAGTCGTGGCACCGGTGCTGTCTGGCAGACCCGCCTTGCGCATGGCCTGACGTGCAGGGCCCTGTTTGAGACCGGCGGGCAGGACGTTGCCCATGATCACTTCCTGAATGTCGGTCGGCTGCAAGCCAGCGCGCTTGACGGCTTCAGCAATACAGATAGCGCCCAGTTCCGGGGCTGACACCGGGGCGAGACTGCCCATGAATCCACCCATCGGGGTGCGTACGCCGCTTACGATAACTACGTTTTCCTGGCTCATGTTGTGATCTCTCTGTTGGCCAGGGTCTGTCCCCGAATGGGGACTGACCCTTTTTTGGGAGTTGGTTTCTAAAAAGGGTCAGTCCCCGTTCGGGGACAGACCCTAGGGCTTATGGGGTGCTTCCAGATACTCCTGGGACTGCATTTCCAGTAACCGGGATTCGGTGCGTTCGAACTCGAAGCTCAAGCGACCACCCGAGTAGAGCTCTGTAATGGGGGCCGCCGCAGAAATGATGACTTTTACGTTGCGATCGTAAAACTCATCGATCATATTGACGAAACGACGGGCCTGATCGTCTTTCTCCTTGCCCAATATCGGTACGTTGCTGACGATAATGGCGTGAAACTGCCGGGCCATTTCAATGTAATCGTTCTGACTGCGCGGACCGTCACACACATCCTTGAAGTCAAACCAGACCACGTCATCTGCGTGTGCCTGAGCCGGAATCTTGCGGCCGTTGATTTCCATCGTTTTGCTATGCTTACCCGCTTCCACCGCAAGGGCATCAAAACTGGTGCGCAAACTGACATCCGCCTGATCGTCCAGCGGGCAATGATAAAGTTCTGCCTGCTCCAGGGTGCGCAGCCGATAGTCTACCCCGCCATCCACATTCACGATGTCAGTGTGAGTTTTGACGAGTTCGATCGCCGGCAGAAAGCGAGCGCGCTGGAGACCGTCCTTATAGAGGCCGTCGGGTACAATGTTGGACGTGCAAACCAGGGTCACACCCCGCCCGAACAGGCCCTCCATCAAGGTAGCCAGAAGCATCGCATCGCCTATATCAGACACGAAGAATTCATCGAAGCAAATCACGCGGGCTTCGTCCGCAAATTTTTTGGCGACCATCTCAAGCGGGTTTTTCTCACCCTTCAAGGCCTTGAGCTCATGGTGCACACGTTGCATAAAGCGGTGAAAGTGCACTCGCATTTTGCGATCGAACGGCAGCGCCTCGTAGAAGGTGTCCATCAGGTACGTTTTACCGCGCCCTACCCCGCCCCAAAAGTACAGCCCTTTGACAGGCGTCTCTTTGCCTTTTTTGAGCTTGCGGCGGAGCTTGATCAGGCTTTTGTTACGCTCACTTTCAGCAGTGATGAGTTTGTCGTAAAGTGCCTGAAGGCGTTTAACGGCGTCTTCCTGGGCTGGGTCCTTGTGAAAGTCTGGGCGTTCAAGGTCCTTTTGGTAACGCTGCCAAGGAGTCAGGTGCGCAACGGTTTCGGAGGACATGGCTGCAGTCATCAGGGTTTCCCGGGAATTAAATAGTATTGGATTTACGGCGCGGTATTGTCGCTTATTCAGCGCTTTTTCGCTACGCCACGAGGCTTCTGGGGCAATACGACGATTGGCGCAGTGTTTCGGCATGGGCGCAATCGGCTTGGGGGGTTATACTCGTTGAATTAGGATTGGCTCACTCGCATGCAATTGAAGGACGACTTTATATGACAAACCTGATTCTGGCGGCAGTTGTCGCGTTGGTGGCGGGCCTGGTCATCGGGGTGTTTTTTGGCCGTTCTGGCCAGGGATCTACCCTCAGGCAGCGCCGGGCGGAGCAGCAGATTGAGGAGTTGCGCAGTGAGTTTACTCGCTATCAGGCGCAGGTGAATGAGCATTTTATGGAGTCTGCGCATTTACTGAGGCGGTTTAATGATGCTTACCGTGATGTAAATCAGCATATGGCGCGCGGGGCGAATCGGCTTTGCAATGATGAGGACTGGATGGGGGAACTTGGCCAGGATTCGTCAGGTCGCCTTGAACACGGCAACGATGAGACCTCTGAGCCGCCCAGAGATTATGCACCTAAAGAGGACCCCAATGCTCAGGGCACTCTCGCTGAAGATTATGGACTGAAAAAAGGTGAGAAACGGGCAATCTGATTTTAGTGCAACGGAGAGTCCTGGGTGTTTTGGCAGGTTTGTGGAGGCTCATAAAACCCCCAAGCGAATTTCACACCGGATTATCGCACTCGATGTACTCATGACGCACCCCGAATTCCTCCGCAAGCGCCTTACCCAGTGCCTGAACACCGTACCGCTCCGTGGCGTGATGCCCCGCCGCAAAGTAGTGGATGCCGCATTCTCTGGCGGTGTGGGTGGTGGGCTCTGAAATTTCACCGCTGAGGTACGCGTCCACGCCGGCGTCCAACGCGGCGTTGATGAAACCTTGGGCGGCGCCGGTGCACCAGGCGATGGTTTTGATCTCACCTTTACCCTGCCCCACATGTAACGGTTGACGATTCAATAAATGGCCGATGTGCAGGCTGAATTGCTCAGGTGTCATGGCTGCCGGCAGCTCGCCTTGCCAGACCAGTCCGCCGAGTGGGCGGGGGTTCTGGATACCCAGAACATCGGCCAGTTGGCGGTTGTTGCCGTAGTCGGGGTGGTCGTCGAGCGGGAGGTGGTAGGCGACGAGGTTAATGTCGTTATCAAGCAGCTGTTTGATGCGGTTTTTCTTCATGCCCCGGATGGTTTGGTCTTCACCTTTCCAGAAGTAGCCATGGTGGACAAGGATCATGTCGGCGCTCTGTTCGATCGCCGCGTCGATGAGCGCCTGGGAGGCGGTGACGCCGGTGATGATGGTATTGATCTCCGACTTTCCTTCCACCTGGAGGCCGTTTGGGCAGTAGTCCTGGAAGTTTTCTGGCTTTAGCCACTCGTTGATTTTTTTCAGAATGTCGTTGCGGTTTGCCATTGTCACTCCTCGCGGGTTCTTGCTCTGGTGTCTGGCCGGCTCCGGCGTTGACTGTTGGTGCTGGCAAGAGGCGGGGCAGGCCTCCCGAAAACCGCTACGAGCACATCCATGTGCGCTTTTCTCAGGCCATCCTTGGCCTTCGATATTTTCGAGAGGCCTGCCCCACCTCTCGCTCCAAACGTTTGATGAAAGCCGGACCCTTATCTGACGCCTGCGAAAAACCTACAGGCTTTTCAGTCCGTTAAGCAATGCGTTGTTCTGTTCAGCGGTTCCGATAGTGATTCGCAGAAAGTCGCTGATTCTTGGCTTGTTGAAATGCCGGACAATGACGCCCTGCTCCCTCAGTTTAGCCGCAATGTCTACTCCGGCGTGTTCCGGGTGACGGGTGAAGACGAAGTTCGCTTTGGATGGCAGCACTTCAAAGCCCAGACTTTCCAACTCGGCTGTCATTCTTTCCCGTTCGCTGATGACGCCCTGACAGCTTTTTTCAAACCATTCTCGATCTTCAAAAGCGGCAATGGCGCCCACCAGGGCGAGACGGTCTAGCGGATAGGAGTTGAAGCTGTCTTTTACGCGATTCAGGGCTTCGATCAACTCTTCGTTACCCACGGCGAAGCCTGCCCTTAAACCCGCCAGCGAACGTGCTTTGGACAGGGTCTGGCTGACCAGAAGGTTCGGGTATTTATCAACCAGGGTAATCGCGGTTTCGCCACCGAAGTCGACATAGGCCTCATCGACCACCACTACGCTATCGGGGTTAGCCTTCAGAATATCTTCCACGTGCTCGAGCCCGAGATAACGACCGGTCGGGGCGTTGGGGTTCGGGAAGATAATGCCGCCGTTGGGTTGTTTGTAATCGGTCGGGTTGATCTCGAAGCTGTCGGTCAGCGGAATGACGGTGCTTTCAATCTGGTACAGGCCACAGTACACCGGGTAGAAGCTGTAGGTGATATCTGGAAACAGGATCGGTTTGTCGTGCTTCAGAAGCCCCTGGAAGATATGAGCCAGGACTTCGTCTGAGCCGTTGCCGACGAATATCTGTTTCGCTTTTACGCCGTAATAGTTGGCGATCGCTTGTTTCAGCGCCAAGCTCTCAGGGTCCGGGTACAAGCGCAGGTTATCGTTCAGCTCCGACTGGATGGCTTCGATAACTTTCGGCGAGGGCCCGAAAGGATTTTCGTTGGTGTTCAGTTTTACCAGGTTAGCCATCTTGGGCTGCTCGCCGGGAACGTAAGGCTGCA
>NZ_JACUUB010000148.1 GCF_014859525.1 Marinobacter sp. | reverse complement strand
CCATCCCGTTTGGCGCGGTACATGGCCTGGTCTGCCTGTCGCAACAACTGATCCCCGTCCAGCTCGACGTCTTGTGGATAGAGCGTATAGCCAACACTCGCCGACACTTCGACGCTGTGGTCAGCCACCCATACCGCATCCGAAATGGTGGCCAACAAGCGCGACAACAAGGTGTTGAGCGTCGGCTCATCCGCTACATTGACCACGATCGCCGCAAACTCATCACCACCAAGCCTGGCGAGGGTATCCTCTTCCCTCAGGGTAGCGCGCATTCGCTGGGCCAGCTCGACCAGCAAACCATCCCCGGCCTCATGGCCAAAGGCGTCATTCACCGGCTTGAAGTGGTCCAGGTCAATATAGATAACCGCCAACTGATAGCTGTGCCGGCGGGCCTGAGCCATGGATTGATGTAACCGGTCCGAGAACAGCACCCGATTTGGCAGGCCGGTCAACGCATCAAAATGCGCCATGGTACGCAGTTGTTTTTCGGTCTCTTTAAGCTGTGTGATATCGGTGAAGACGCCAACAAAATGACTGAGTTCTCCGTGGTCATCAAACACACTGCTCAGGGTCAGGCTCAGAATGGTGGCGTGGCCATCCCGATGCCGACTGGCGAATTCACCACTCCAGACCTCGTGTTTTCGGGCGGCAATCAGAATGGCGCTGCCTTCATCCAGCGGTAGCGGGGGTAAGCTGCCGACCGCCGTTTTGTGGTCGCGCCCGGTAATCTGGGTATAGGCCTCGTTGATGTCCATCACCACGCCGTGGGCATCGGTGATGAAGATTGCTTCCCGGGCATTCTCAAACACCTTCAGCGCCAGCCGCTGGCGCTCTTCCGCATGTTTTCGGCGGGTAATATCAAACCAGGAGCAAAGGATCGAAGGGGCTTCCTGGTCGTGTTCATAGACCGGGGCGAGGGTCATGTGCACCCAGATTTCGGTGCCATCCGAGCGGACAAACAACCATTCCGTCTGGGACACTTCCCCGGCCGTTACCCGATGCAGCAGGGCATCGGATTTCTGCGACGACGGCGTGCCATCTGGCTGGGCGTGGGGTAAAAAGGCCGGCAGGCCCTTACCCAACAGTGACTGTTCGGAGGTATAACGGAGCAGCTCCACCGCCGCGCGGTTACAATCAACCAGAATACCGTCCCGGATCATCAGCATGGGCTGCGGCCAGCTGGCAATCAGTTCACGCAGGCGGCGCTCTTCCACGGCCAGCTGGCGTTTTTTCCGGCCCAACCACAGGCTGGTCAACAACAGCAGCAGAATCAGAACGGTAACCGTGGTTACCCAAACCCGGTATTGGTTCAGCACATCCATCCAGGTTACACGCGGCACCTGATCATAGGGTGCCAGCCGCAGAGCTCGGGCCACCTGCTCTACCGACTGGTAGTCCGCCGGAGGCGAAAACCCGGAGAGGCCAGCCATTCGCGCAGCCGGGTGGTCTGCTTCCAGCGCAAACAACGCCGAGGCGACGCGGCGCACAATCCGGCTGTCAACGTGAGGCAAGGCAACCAGTGGCCATTCCGGGTACAGTCGGGTAGACACCGCAAACGGGAATCCGGCCAACTGCTGAGGATTGATGATCTTCAGCTCATCCGCCAGCCTCGGGTTTTCCCGAACCAACTCTTCATAAACACCGGACCGGATAAAACCAACATCCGTATCGCCGATCAGAATCGCCCGGATGACCCGGTCATGGTTGCCCAGATGCACCATGCGGTTGTTGCGCTGGATATCTACACCGGCTTCCCTCAGCTCCAGCGCGGGCGCCTGGAAACCACCCATAAAATGCACACCCGGAGTCGCGATGCTTTTGCCCTTCAGGTCGGTCAGCACATTGATGTCGTTGCGATTGGCCCGGGTCAGGATAAGCCCGCCGATGCTGCCGGTGACCTGGCCGTCCCACTCACGGTGCAGAGTGGCAAGTACGCCGGTAAGGCTCCGTTCGCTGCGAATCAACAGGAAGTGGCTGGGGTTGGTCAGAAAGAAATCAACGCGATTGGACGCCAGAGCCCGATTCAAATCCTCCTGATTTAATGCCTGAAGCTGCACTTGCAGGCCGGTTTCGCGACTCAGGTAATCCGCCAGAAGCGTGTAACGTTCCTGAATAACCGGGTCTGGACGGTACGAGAGAACGCCGAAGGTCACCTCCTCCCTTGCCTCCGCATGAAGCGCCCAGGCCGCTTGCAGCCACAAGAAGAGCACAGCGAGTACTTTGAACCGGCGGGAAATCACATCAGGCTCCGGGGCAAAAAGGAGGGGTCAGACAGCCGTTCATACTGGGGGAACTCCGCCATCAAACCTTCCCGAACCAGAATCTCTGCCAGCCGACGAGCCACCAACTCAATACGCCCATGGTGTGCAAGATACCGCTGATTAGCCGCCAGATCCGGTAGCATCACTGTGGCGAGTGAACGCCGAACCGCGTTTGGGGTGACGCCTTGGCGAGTCGCCACCCGGTATACGGCATCGTGCATGCTTTGCACCATGTGCAAGTTACCCCGGAAATGCGCCCGCACCAGATCGTTCACCGCTGCCTTGTTGGCCCGGGCCGCACGCTCGGTGACCACGAGGGTATCGAAAATGGTATCGGGCAGGTGGCTGCTGTCGAACAGCCGTGTTCCGCCAGCCTCCCTGAGCATCGAGGCGATGGGCTCATAGCTGATCGACGCATCAATGTCGCCATTCTGCCAGGCATCCAAATGACGGTTCGCCGGCAGGTCTGCGACGCTAACCTGGTCGATGGTCAACCCTGCCCGCTCCAATACAGCAGACAGCATAATGCCGGAGACACCGCCCAGCTCAGCAGCAATGGTGCGGCCCCGGAGACCGGGCAAGCTGGTTATCGAGGGTTTGGCCATCAGCACATCAGCACCAACCGAAACATTGGTAACCGCAACGACCCGCAGGGGAACTCCACCGGCAAACACCCGCAGTGCTTCGTCCAGCGTCAGAGCTGCAGCATCCAGCTGACCGGATAACAGCCCGGTCATGGACTCACTGGCCGCCTGCCCCTTCAGCAGCTCAACGGTGGTTGGTAGCCACCCAAATTCCTCCGCCAGGTAGAGAGATTCGTAACCAATCCAGGGATGGAGACCAGTTCGCAAGGGTTGCGACCCGGAGCAACCGGCCAGCCCCAATGCCGGAATGGCAGCAACAGACAGTTGCAGGAATTGACGGCGGTTCATTCAGGCTCCGGGGTAGATGCGGAAAGTTCAGATCTTAATACGTAGCCACTATAGCCGTAAATCTGACCA
>NZ_JACUUB010000051.1 GCF_014859525.1 Marinobacter sp. | reverse complement strand
AGATCATGTCACTTTATGGTGTATTGACTACGTTTGTTCTGCTTTCCTGCGGTATCAGCTGTGCATCCAGTGGCGAGCAGGTATCGGTGAGCGCCAGCATCGGCATCCACCTGTCCGACGGCACGGAAAGCCCGGAAATTCTTCTTCTGAGGGCAGATCAGGCCATGTACGTTCGCAAAAAGTCCGGTAAAGCCGGCATCAGCCTATTCGAGCTTACCGGTGACTGAGCAGCACAGGGACAGGCATCTTTCGCCTGCGTGTCCGTCTTAATGGTTAGCAAAGTCAATCTACATGCCTGACTCCCGGGTTATCATGACAACAAAAAACGACTCCAAGGAATCGCAGTGAAACCTCTGAGCCCCACCGATCAACTGTTCCTCTGGCTGGAAAAGCGCCAGCAACCCATGCATGTAGGCGGCCTGCAGCTGTTCTCGTTTCCTGAAGGCGCGCCAGATGATTATGTGGCGCAGCTGGCGGAGCAGCTGAGGCAGAAATTTGAGGTAACCCCACCGTTCAACCAGCGGCTGACCTACAAACTCGGCCAGCCGATGTGGGTCAAAGACGAACATCTGGATCTGGAGCACCATTTCCGCTTTGAGGCCTTGCCAACCCCCGGTCGAATACGGGAGTTACTGGCGTTTGTGTCGGCTGAGCATTCCCATCTTATGGATCGGGAACGGCCCATGTGGGAGGTGCACCTTATTGAAGGACTAAAGGACCGGCAGTTTGCCATCTACACCAAGGTGCATCACTCATTGGTGGACGGGGTATCTGCCATGCGCATGGCCACCCGGATGCTCAGCGACAACCCGGAGGACACCGGGCTTCCGCCCATCTGGGACCTGCCCCGAAGAGCCCGGCCAGACCGTGACGACCCGGGCAGTTCCCTGTGGCACAGCATCACCCATTTGCTGGGGATGTCCGGCAAGCAGCTGGGCACCATTCCCACAGTGGCCAAAGAGTTGCTGAAAACCATCAACCAGGCCCGTAAAGACCCGGCCTACGATTCGATTTTCCACGCGCCGCGCAGCGTGTTGAACCAGAAAATCACCGGCTCTCGCCGTTTCGCTTCTCAATCCTACTGCCTCACCCGCATCAAAGCGGTGTGCGAAGCTTACGGCACCACGGTCAACGATGTGGTCACCGCCATGTGCGCCTCCGCTTTGCGCACCTATCTGATGAACCAGGATGCCTTGCCGGAGAAACCGCTGATTGCTTTTGTGCCGGTGTCCCTGCACCGGGATGACAGCACAGAGGGCAATCAGGTGGGGGTGATCCTGGCCAACCTGCATACCGACGAGAACGACGCCGGCCAGCGCTTGCTGAAGATCCATCATGGTATGCAGGAGGCCAAGGACCGGTACCGGCATATGTCGCCGGAAGAAATCGTCAACTACACCGCGCTTACCCTGGCACCGGCGGCGTTCCACCTGCTCACCGGCATGGCGCCCAAGTGGCAGACCTTCAACGTGGTGATTTCCAACGTGCCCGGTCCTTCCGGGCCGCTGTACTGGAACGGGGCAAAACTGGAAGGCATGTACCCGGTGTCCATTGCCATGGATCGTATGGCCCTGAACATGACCCTGACCAGCTACAACGGCCAGGTGGAGTTCGGCCTGATCGGCTGTCGCCGAACTCTGCCCAGCCTGCAACGGATGCTGGATTACCTGGAAGACGGCCTCACCGAACTGGAGACTGCGGCAGGCCCCTGATCAGCCAATCTGGTCGGCGTGATTACGCTCGGAGATCTGACTGTTCAGAGTCCAGAAGTCGTAGAGCACGCCAATCAGGAACAAGCCGCCGGTAAGCAGGTAGATGATGCCGGTGATCCACTTGCCCATGTACATGCGGTGTACGCCGAACACGCCAAGGAAGGTGAGCAGTATCCAGCTGATGTTGTAGCTGATATTGCCGTCCCGGAAGCGCTTGTCGGCCTGGCGGTCCATGCTGGGGATCAGGAACAGGTCGATGATCCAGCCAATGAGGAACAGGCCGAAGGTGAAGAACCAGATGGTGCCGGTGATGGGTTTTCCGTAGTAGAAGCGGTGCGACCCCAGGAATCCGAAGATCCAGAGCAGGTAGCCTATAACTTTGCTGTGGGTGTCTGGTTGTCCGTTCATCTTGGTTCCTTTTTGGGTGGCGTTACTTCTGCCCTAGCCTTTGAGTTTGGGGGCGGGACTGGGAAAGACAACCCACTTTCAAGGCCCCACCTCCGGAGCCGGGTCCGGCCCACCTTCCCGAAACTCGGAGGCGGACTTCCCGGTCCACTTGCGAAAGGCCCGACTGAAGTTAGACAGGTCCGCATAGCCCAGCTCATAAGCGATCTCACTCACCGACTGAGTGGTGTATCGCAACAATTGAATGGCCCGGTCCTTGAGCACAGCTTCCACAATTTCGCGGTAACTGGTGTCTTTATCCGCCAGCCGGCGTTTAAGCGTTCGGGAAGACACACAAAAACGTTCAGCCATAGCCTCTAGCGATGGCAGTGGGCCCGGCGTCATTCTCAGCATATTACGGATGGCCAGTACAATATCGCCCTGGTCTTTCAGGGCTTTTTGAAGCTCAAATTCACACTGATCCCGCGCCATGCGCGATGCTTCGGCGTCTGCCAGGCGCATGCGGACATCCAGCAGCTGCCGGGGAAAGATGAGCATTTCCTCCGGCTGACCATAGTCAAAACGCACCGGTAACTGATTGGCGAAACGCTGATAATAGGCAGGCTCCGGTGATGTCAGGCGAACGGAAACACCCGGCAATTTACCATCTTCCAGCGCGAAACCTTTGGCCTCAGCGTCCGCCCGGTCGAGCAGTTGTTCGGTAAGCAATATCAGAGTGGCGCTGACTGTTTCTGCCAAAAATTCGTACAGCCCGGGCACATCAAACTCGGTGCACAGTTGCACCAGAACCTGATCGCTGGCCAATGACTGTTTCATGCTGAGAAACGGCGCGCGCAGCTGCAGATAACGACGGACAGAATCCAGCGCGCCTTCAAAAGTCGGGCTGGTCAGTGCAGCAAAGCCAAGGGTGCCGTGGATGGTTAAACGCAACTCCTTGGCCAACATGAAACTCAGGCCGTCTTTGCCGGCCAACTGCAGGGCACGCTGGGCCATCAGCATAGCATCGGTAACGAAAATGCGGCTGTCGTTGGCCTTCAGATCCTCGGCTGTAAATTCCAGTCCCTCATAAAGCAGCCGATCGTTGTGCCCAAGGTGTCGGACGGTTTCAGCCAATACCCTCAGGTAAACTCCGGGCACCAGAAACAGGCCCAGCATTTGCCTTTGATTATCCGCACTGGTTGATGACATAGCGTGTCCCTGATTGTTCTTTATCGTGATTCTGACTTTATCAGAAGCACCGGCTTACCACAGTGGGGCCGCTCGCCCCGATTCGACTGTCGCCCCGGCCAATTCGGCTGTCCCATTGGGAGCGGTGGCCGTCCCATTCGCGCATTCAGAAATAACCTTGCGCCAGCCACACTGATTCGGTGAGTTCAGCTAATGCGTTTCATCGCACAGGAGTTCAAATATGCTGGTAACAACGCAAACAGACAAACAGACCAAAGCGTCCCATACTCCGGGTAACGTCTCTATCAAGCCCCAGCGGATGGGCTTTGAGTTCGGCGAAGCCGTGCCCCGGTATTGGCTAGACAACAATTACCTGATCAGCCATACCATGAATGCCCTGTCGGTTCTTTTTCCGGAGGGCGAGCAGTTTTTTGTTGATTCCGTTCGCGCCTTCCGGGACCAGATCAAAGACCCCAAGTTAAAGGAAGAGGTACGGGGCTTTATAGGTCAGGAGGCCATGCATTCCCTGGAGCACATTGCGATGAACCAGCATGTTCGCGATCAGGGTATGCCGGTTGAGGAAATGGAGCGCGACCTGAAGGTGATTCTGGGCCTGGCCCGACAGCTGCCAAAACGTCATCAGTTGGCAATCACCTGCGCTCTGGAGCACATCACGGCCATGATGGCCGACATGCTGCTCGAGCGTGACGACATACGCGAAGACATGCATGAAACCATGCGCCCGTTGTGGGTTTGGCACGCTATTGAAGAAACCGAGCACAAAGCGGTCGCTTATGACGTTTTTCAGCAGGTTGGGGGCACCTATGCCGAGCGAGCGTTTTATCAGTTGTTCGCGACTTCGGCTTTGGGCGTGGTCGCTAGCTGGTACACCGGACGCATGATTGCCAACGACCTGAAAAACTTTTCCTTTAGGGGCGCGGCCAAGGGCATCTGGCGTATGTGGGGCAAAAACGGGGCATTCTCAAGCCTGATCCCAGCCTGGGCGGAATACTTCAAACCCGGATACCACCCCTGGGACAAAGACAACAGCGAGTTGATTGCCCGCTTCAAAGCCGAAGTTGAGCAGTACATTGCGCCGAAGTACCAGAACGGCAACCGTCGTACCCTGCAGTAAGACTCGCCCTGGTATTGTCTTTACAGTCAGGCCGGTTTTACCCGGCCTGACTGCACAACCTCTCCTTTTTGCCACAACCGCCATTCCCCAGGCTGGTAGACATCCCAGGTTTCATCGGTGGTCAACGGCTCGGTCACGATCACACTCACGATATCGTTGGGGGTGGTCTCCGCTTCAAAATCGACAGTAACGTCGGTGTCTTTCAAACGAGCCGGTCCAAAAGGTGCACGGCGAGTGATGCTGGCCATTTTAGTGGTGCAGTAAGTAAACAGCCAATCGCCGTTGCTCAACAGCAGGTTGAATACCCCCTCGCGGGCATAGGCGCTGGATAGCTCAACCAGGCGCTCAACGATCTGCTCCGTAGAGTCGTTACGCTGGCAGTGACCCCGCAGGTGATTGAGCAGATCGCAGAACAGGGCTTCGCTGTCGGTGCTGCCAACCGGCTCGTAAAAACCGTCGGCCGCCTGGAACGATGACAACTGGCCGTTGTGGGCGAATACCCAGTAGCGCCCCCAAAGCTCACGGATAAACGGGTGGGTGTTGGCCAGGCAGATTTCGCCGACATTAGCCTGACGGATATGACAGATGGCCACCTCACTTTTGATCGGGTGGGTTTGCACCACTTGGGCAAGGCGGGAGCTGGCGCTGGCATCGGAGTCATGAAAGCTGCGAACGCCTTTACCCTCATAGAATGAAACACCCCATCCGTCCTTGTGCGGACCGGTTTCACCGCCTCGACGGGTCAGACCGGTGAAGCTGAAGCAGAGGTCGGTGGGGGTGTTGGCACTCATAGCCAGCAGTTCGCACATGGCAGGTTCTATCCTTGGCTGTCGGTTTTATCTGCCTAAGGATACCCGATTCCGCTGGCGCCTCCAGCCAGCGTATCAATAACCAGCCCCGAATCAGATGTACAGATTCTTCTTTGAGAACCGCTCAACCAGAGGCTGGTAGGCCGAGCCCAGCAAACGGTTAATGGCATCAATTCCCCAGGCATCCGGCCCCACCAGAATGCGGGATTCGTTTTTCAGAATGCCTTTAATAATGATCTCGGCGGCTTTTTCCGGTGAGGTCATGGCCAGTTTGTCGAAACCCTTGCGTTGGGCAGCAGCGTTCTCCGATTTACCCATACGGGCAGAGTTGGCGATGTTGGTGCGAATACCACCCGGGTGAACGCAACTGATCTGAACGGGCTGGTTCTCCAGTTTCATTTCCTGTCGCAGAGACTCGGTAAATCCGCGTACCGCGAACTTGGCCGCGTTATAAGCGCTCTGTTTGGGTACGCCAATCAGCCCAAACACGCTGGAGATATTCACCACATGACCGTCGCCCGAGGCGATGAGATGCGGCAAAAAGGCTCGGGTTCCGTGGGCCACGCCCCAGAAATCGATGTCCATTACCCATTTAAAGTCGTCATCGGTCATCTCGCGGACGCTGGCCGACAGGGCAACGCCGGCATTGTTGATCACCAGGTTGATCTCACCAAAGTCGGCCCGCACTTGTTCAGCGTGCGCATAGATGGCATCTCGATCTGAAACATCAAGGCGATAGGACTTGGCTTCAGTGCCATTAGCACATGCGGCGATGGTTTCGGCCAGTCCGGCCTCGTTGACGTCAGACAATGCCAGACGACACCCTCTGGCAGCCAGCTCACAGGCTAGCGCTCGACCAATACCGGAGCCAGCGCCGGTAACCACAGCCACTTTATTATTCAGATCCTTCATGATCGCGACCTTCTGTTTGTTTTTGCCATTAAAGCAGGTACTTTGATGTTTCGGTACTGTAACAGGTAGCCTGTCCTGCAAAATGGCGGGAGCTGCAGTCTGAGCCGGGCGTTTCGGCCAGTGCTGCCCGTGCTGCCAGCGCTCTGCAAACTGAGCCTCGTGTCAGCGACGCGGGCCGGCACATTCGTTACAATCCCGGCTCCTCTGAATTCACGCCCGACCGATGGAACTGACTATGGAATGGACCCTCACGCACTTCTGGCTGATTCTGGCCCTGCTGCTTGGTCTGACCGAACTGACCTCTGGAGCGATGATTATGCTGGCGCTGGCCCTGGCGGCCGCATTGACCGCCCTGGCTGCTGCTCTTGGTGTGTCTTTTGAGTGGCAGTTGGTGGTCATGGGGGCGATGTCTGGCCTTCTGGTTCCCACCGTTATCTGGTGGATCCGGCCCAGATTTTCGCCAAAAGGTGTCGCCTACGGCACCACCGGCACCGGCGTTGAACGCGGCAAACGCTATCAAACCTTACTCCGTGACTTTGATCAGGCCACCGGCATCAAAATTAATGGTGACTTCTACCGCCTTAAGCTTGAGGATGGCAGCAGCCCGGCATTACCGGAGGGTACTTCGGTGATTTTTGAGACATTTGATGGCACGACCGCCATCGTGCATTTCGCACAGACTGATAAGGAATCGTAAAAATGGAATCACTGGTTACCCCGGGGCTGGTCATCAGCCTCTTCATTGTCGCCGTTGGTATTTTTGTTATTGCCAAGGGACTGGTGATCATTCGTCAATCCGAGGTGATGGTGATCGAGCGACTGGGCTCATTCAGCCGTGTGCTCGAAAGCGGTATCAACATCATCATTCCATTCATTGAACGGCCACGCCCGATCAGCATGATTCGCTACGTGCGTATGGGCGATGACTATCATCCGGTCAGCAGCGATGAAATCCGCATTGACCGCCGCGAGACCGTTATGGACTTCCCCGGCCAGCCGGTGGTGACCACCGATAACGTAACGGTGAACATCAACGGTGCACTGTACTACCAAATCATCGATCCGCGCCGCGCCGTATATGAAGTTGCCAACATGAGCCAGGCGGTTGAGGTACTGGCCAAAACCACCCTGCGTTCGGTGGTCGGCAAGATGGAACTGGACAAGCTGTTTGAATCCCGCAGCGAAGTTAACAGCGCGATTCAGGCTGAAATGGAAGAAGCCGCCTCCAAATGGGGCGTCAAGCTGACCCGGGTGGAAGTGCAGGACATCAGCATGCCAGAGGAGGTAGAAGAGGCCATGCGGCTGCAGATGGCCGCTGAGCGTAAGCGCCGGGCCACGGTCACAGAGGCCGAGGGTGAGAAGTCTGCCGCCATCGCCATGGCCCAGGGCCAGCGCGAATCGGCCATCCTGAACGCTCAAGGCGACAAAGAATCCGCCATTCTGCGCGCTCAAGGTGAGCAGGAATCCATCCGTCTGGTGCTGAGCGCCATCGGCGAGTCTGAGGAAAACAAACAGACCGTTATCGGCTACCTGCTCGGCCAGAGCTACATCAAGGTACTGCCGAACATGGCGAAAAACGGCGAGCGGGTGTTTGTGCCTTACGAGTCCACGGCACTGCTGGGTTCCATGGGCATGTTCCGTGAGCTCGCGGGCAGTCCGGAAGACGTGGTTCGCAGCGGCTTACGGGGCGGCATGGTTGCCTCAGCCGGCAACAGCTGAGATAAAACCGCCGGTTACAGCGACCGCTCACCCAGCAAATGGTCAAGTGGTCGTTCGTAGCTTGGGGCAAACACCTCAAGGAAGTACAACACTTCTGGCTGGGCTTGCTCTTGCAGGCGGTGGAGAATCTGCTCCGCCGCCGGCTCAAATTCCTTGTTACCGGTCTGGATCTCGGCCCGGCACTTCAATAAAGCCGATAACCGGTCGGCAGCCTTGATCAGTTCTTTTTCTTCACTCGCCAACTGCGACTCCCGCACATAGGGTGCGAAATCCTCTCTGAGATCTTCCGGCAACAGTGCCAGCAACTCTGCTTCCGCCTTGTGTTCGATATCGCCGAAGGCTTCCCTCATGACCTTCGAGTGGTATTTGACCGGCGTGGGCATATCCCCGGTAATGACTTCAATGGCGTCGTGATAAAGGGCCGCAGCGGCGATACGATCAGCATTCACCTGCCCCTCATAATGCCGGTTACGGATCAGCGCCAGCGCGTGGGCGATGGTAGCTACTTCCCAGGAATGGGTGGCAACGTTTTCCTCAATAGCATTGCGCATCAAGCCCCAGCGCTTGATCCAGCGCAGGCGCGAAACGTAGGCAAAAAAATGGCTGGCAGTTCGTTGTGTCAGACTGGCCATGGGGGTTCCTGTTGCGAATTTGATTAGCGAACGTCCAGGGTAAACTGCACCGTGACATCACCCTGTTCATCAACACCGGCCTGCCGGGTGGGCTCTAGCGTATATAACTGGCCGGCGTCCACGCCGTGGGTCTCTTGCAGTAAACGCCGAACCGCCTGGCCGCGATCGGTGGCCAGTTGGCCCAGCTGTTCCGGTGGCAATTGGCGTTCACCCTCACGCCAGGCCTGCTCGGCCTGAGCCCAGGCGTCATCGGTAATCTCTTCGCCCCGGGCCTCCATATTGCCCCTCAGCAGCGCCAGGCTGTCCGCCTCCGGTGCAATGCCACCACGAATGTTAAGCAGCAACTCCGGGCGCTCATTCAGGGCCTGCGCCAAAGCCATCAGTTTGTCGGCCTCGCCCTCGGCCAGCGTAACACGGCCGGGGACAAAACTGACCTGGCCCAGTTCTTCACTGCTGAAGCCCGCCAGGTCCGCCAGCGAACCCAGCATACTGAAGGGTGACATTGCCGCGTTCACCAGCAAGTTTACAAAAGCTCGCATAACAATCTGTCCAACACGAAACTCCGGATCCGACACGTCCCCCTGAATAGGCAAGTCCACCTCGATAACGCCTCGACGATCGGTCAGCAAGGCCAGGCCAAGCTTGACCGGGGCACCGATCGCCTGATCACTGACCACTGCCTGGCCGAGTGCCATCCGGTCCATGATCACTTGATTGGATGCCTTTATCCGAGTGCCGGTAAATTCATAATCCAGGTAAAGGTTGAGCTTACCGCTGTCCACCGCATAGCCCAGGTAGCGGCCAAAGTAGGGCGACAGCACCGGCAGAGACAGGTCGTCCATCGATAGTTTCAGGACACTGGCTTCGTCCGTGCCCAGCGCTCCAAGGGTGCCTTCAAAGCTAACCGGAGCGTCGCCTGCTAGCCGGCCCCGTAAACGGACTCGGCCCTGCTGGGGTGAAACATTGCTGACGCCGGCGATCGACCCCGTCAAGTCATCGAAACGGGTACTGAACGGTGGCTCCAGGGTCCGGTCAGAATAACCCACAGCGCCGTCCTCCACCTGCAGTTCACCAATTCGGAAGATAAAACCGGGTTCCGTCGGCCCAGCATCATTGCCCGCAGGGTCGCCTAAATCGGCAGCCTGATCCCCGTTGGTGGCGGCGCGCATGATCTGCTCAAAGTTATGCAGGCCATCTGGCATCCGTACCGCGTTAAACGATGGCTGCGCCAGCGTCACAGTGCCGATTTCCAGCCGGGGTGGATTCACGTTGAATTCGATCGGCGCCAGGCGCAAGGTTTGCCAGCCCAGCATGGAGGCATCGCTGCCTGACAGCCTGAGGTCGAGATCGACAATTTCGGCGGTGCCGCTGAAGGTGCCGGTCATCGGATCGTCCTGGCTGTCCAGGTCCAGGTTGCCGTCAAAACCCAGACGACCGCTGGCAAGTGCAAGGTTTGCCGTCTGTTGCAGGTAGGGTTCAATCACGGCCAGCACAACGTCTGAGCCAGCCAGAGCGGCCTCAAGAGTGAACGGTACCAGTGTCAGTTGACCGTTGGCCGAGACCCGTCCACCGCTGACCAACACGGTATCCAGGCCATAGGTAACTGGCTCATCGAGCAGGTGAGACAAGCCGCCCACTGTGATCTCCAGATCGGTCAACTCAAGCTCAGCCGACGTGTCCGGCACCTGATCCCGCCAACGCAGACGACCGCCTTCGACCTCAACACCCTGAACAGACCAGCGGAATGTTGGCTTATCGGCTTCTGGCGGCCCGCTCTGTTCCACCTCAACCTCGGCCGGTGCTAAAGACGCAAGCCAATCAATCATGCCCTCTCTGTCCCGGGCCGCAGCTACAAAGGGCTGATCAAAGTTGATCACACCAACACGAGCCTCGCCCGCGGTCAGATCAAAGCCGATGCCATCAATCTCTATGGTCCTGGCTGCCAGCGCCGGTTCGTCATTGGCGTCGGCCAACGCGACAGCCAGATCCCGAATCGTCACCTTGCCTCCGGTGGTGATCAGCTCGAACGGTTCACTGCCACCCATCTGGTACCGGGATTCTACCGTCAGAGAGCCGCCCCGTAGCTGCCACGGCAGGTGAGGCGCCAGAAAATGACCCAGCGTGTTGTAATCAAGGTTCGAGATCTTCAGGCGGCCCTCGGAAAAAAGCGGCGTGATGCTGAGCTCGCCCTGCCACTCGAGGGTCTGATCACCCAACGCTGCCATCACCGAATACTGACTGCCTTCGGCGTCACGCCGCCAAGTGGCCAAATCGCTGATCGACAGGTCCAGCGGCGTGATCTGAAATTCAGCGTGCTCAGACTGACTGAAGTCCCTGAACAGCAGTTCTCCGCCATCGATGGTCAGTTGCTGAAACAACAGCTTGGCGGGTGCGCCGGTTTCTACCTCAGCGGCTGGATCTTCAGCTTGAGGTGCCTCCGGCTGCGCAGCCTGCCAGTCACGGGCGAAGTTGATGGTAAAATCGTCCAGCAGATCCACCCGGATATAAGGCTCCTGCAGATGAATTTCCTGAAAACTGACGATACCCCGGAACAGCGGGAAGAAACCCAGGTTGAGGAATAAACGGTCAAAACCAAGTACCTTTTCACCCGCTCTGTCATGCGCCGACAGCTGAGTGAGTTCGGCCGTCAGGCTGAAGGGATTGACCCGCAGCTCGGCCAACTCCGCCTGCCAGCCCATGTGCTGATCCAGCTGTTCAGGCAGGGCGCGATTGAGCCACCAGGGCAACGCCAGGAAACCCGCCAGGGCATAAAGCACCACCAGAATCAGAACCACGACGGCAAGATTCCTGGGTAGACGACTGCGTTGACGACTCTGGGCCACAAAACTCTCCTTGGTGAGCGGCGAAAAAACAGGGCTGAATCAGCCCCCCCTGCCTGTCACAAGGATAGTCCGCCGGGCAGTCGTTTGTCAGCCTGCGGTATGCAGGTCTTGCACAATCAGGCATGGAACCGATGACTGACACAGACAGGTGAACCCGTTATGCTCAGAAACCGTATCGATAACGGGTTTGTTTACTGTGCAGGAGAAGCGGATGGACATCGGCGACATGCGTCGGGATTTTGAAAGCGAGGGGCTCGACCTGGATCAGCTACACGGCGATCCGGTGTTCCAATTTCAGGCGTGGTTCGAAGACGCTCGTGCGGCTGGCATATTGGAGCCAAACGCCATGTCTCTGGCCACCACCGGCAAGGACCAGATGCCAGACTTGCGCACCGTTCTGCTGAAGTACTTCGATCATCGGGGGTTCGTGTTCTACACCAACTACGGCAGCCGAAAAGCCACAGAGCTTGAGGAAAACCCCAGAGCGGCCCTGCTGTTTCCCTGGATTGGTTTAAACAGGCAGGTTCGTATCCAGGGCCATGTAGAGAAGGTGAGCAAAACTGAATCTCTCAAATACTTCGCCTCCAGGCCGCGAGGCAGCCAGATTGGTGCCTGGGTGTCGGAACAGAGCAAAGTCATCACTTCACGGGGCCTGCTTGAGCAAAAAGTCGCGGAGATGAAACAGAAATTCAGCTCCGGTGAAGTTCCGCTGCCCGGTTTCTGGGGCGGTTATCGGGTGGTTCCGGAATGCATCGAATTCTGGCAAGGGCGGCCAAGCCGGCTTCACGACCGTTTTGAATATGTGAGGGACGGCGATGACTGGACGATTCAACGACTGCAACCCTGATCGCCCAGGCATCTGGCTCTGTCATCAGATTAACCGCGACCTGCCAAGCGCTCCGCCCTGGATGACAGCGCCTGAAGCCCAAACTCTGGCAAACCTGGAGGGTCTGAGGCGGAGCGAGTTTCTGACCAGCCGCTGGTTGATCCGGCAAGGGCTTGCCAAAGCCAGCGGTCAGTCTCCGCAGCACTGCCGGCCGGTCGATGGCCGCCCGGTCAAATCGATAAAACCGGCAGACTGGTGCCTGTCACTGAGCCACAGCAAGGGTCTGAGTGCAGTTGCCACCGGCATGGCCCCCCTGGGCATCGACATCGAACCCAGCCAACGCAAACCGGACTGGATCGGCGTAGCCAAACGCTGGTTCTCGACGGTTGAACAGGAGTGGTTGTTCCGGGCCGATGATCCATTCAACTTTCTAAAAGTGTGGACACTGAAAGAAGCCTGGCTTAAAGCCACTGGCAGGGGCATTGCCGGCAACCTGCAAACTCTGGAAGTACGCAAAGATTTCGAGCTCTATGGCGATCAGCCCGATCAACACTGGTTGGCCAGCTGCTTTTATGTCGAGGGTTTTCTGGTAACGTTGGTGTATCAGGGCACAGAAGACAGCTCGGGCAGCTTACCCGGCATCACCTTACTGGAGCCGCCACCGGACAACTATGGCCTGATCCGCGCTGGCAACCTGGACGCGAGCTGGGAGCCGTTGTTCCACAAAACGATCCGGGCCAAGCGATAAACGGAACCAACCGCGATGAGTCAACTCCCACAGCGATGCACCTGGTGCGGCACTGACCCGCTCTACGTGCACTATCACGATACTGTCTGGGGCCGCCCGGAATATAACGACCAAGCGTTGTTCGAAAAGCTGTGTCTGGACGGACAGCAGGCCGGATTGAGCTGGATCACCATCCTCCGCAAGCAACAAAACTATCGCGAGGCCTATGCTGATTTTGATCCGGAAAAAATTGCTCGCTTTACTGAACAGGACCAGACCGAACTTTTGCAAAACCCGGGCATCGTCCGCAACAAGCTCAAGGTACGCTCGATCATTAATAACGCTCGCGCTTATCTCGCGCTGCAGGAACGCGGCACATCATTGTCGCCCTTTCTATGGCAGTTTGTGGGCCATCAGCCCCGACAGAACCGTTGGCGCACCATGGCCGAGGTGCCGGTGCTAACCCCGGAGTCCGAGGCTATGTCCAGGGCCCTGAAGCAAGCCGGATTCACCTTTGTTGGCCCAACCATCGTTTATGCCTTCATGCAGGCAACCGGCATGGTCAATGACCATCTGACCTCATGCCCGGCTTATCAGGCCTGCTTACAGCTCTCACAATGATCTTCCCGGTCCGGTTGCACGTAAACTTCTGGGTAACACCTAATCAGGAGTTTTACCGTGCGCATCACCCTCAACGAACTCAAAAGTCTTCGGCAGCCTGTTATTGAGCTGTTGGAGATTATCTCTCTGGAAGGCCAGCATTACATGGCCCGACTTCATGGGCCGGACGGTCTCAGGTTGCTGTCCGACGATGCCGGTAAGACCCGTCTGTTCCGTAGTGCCTGGCAAGTGCAGGACACACTCAGTGACCTTGATGTCAGAGAAACCCAAATTGTACACCCATCCGCCTACCACGAGATGGTCGGTATGGCACCGGCGGACATCGAGCCCATGCGCATTCAAGTTCAGAGGCAACGGTCGTGATTGTGGTTGCTCGTCTTGCGATTTTGGTCGGGATTGCCGGCCTGATTCCGTTCATTGCTGCAACCATCGGTCTGTTTGTAATGCCCGCCAACAGCATTGCCATTCTGGGATGGTTTTATCTGTACAGCGCCGGGATACTGGCGTTCATGGGCGGTGTTTACTGGACCATTGCGTTGCAACTGGAGAACCGTTCTTATCCTCAATCGCCGCTTGTTTCGATGCTGCTCAGCCAACTCTTTTTTGTGGCAGCAGGCCTTGGTTTACTCCTCCAGACTCCCCAAAAAATACTGTTGTACACCGCCGCTTACCTGGCGCTGTACATCGTTGACGCTCGCTGGATGCGACACTATTGGCCCTCCTGGTATCTGAGGTTACGTTTGGTGCTGACCTTAGTCGTGCTCTGCTGTCAGGCGACGGTGGGTGTCTGGTTTTATCTGTCACACAGTGCCTGAAAATCAGACACTGTGTGGTTCGGCAGAAAATCGTTGCTGAAGTTTTTTAACCGCCAGTTTTTCGATCTGACGCACCCGCTCCCGGCTGATACCCAGCTGATCCGAAATGGTTTGTAACGTCTCTGGCTCTGCCAGGCCCAAGCCATAACGGCGTGTCAGAATTTCTCGCTCCCGCTCATTGAGCTCACCCATCATGGCACGCAACGTCAGGACTCGGTCCCGTTGACGAAGCGGGTGATCCGGGGTCATCGAGTCACCCGCATCCAGGCTGTCGCCCAGGGTGATCGAACCATCCTCTACCAGCGGTACGTCGGTCGAGATTTCCCGGGATGCCAGGGCTCGCAACTCTCCGATTCTCGACGGCGACGCTTCCATCGCGGTCGCAAGTTCGGATTGAGACGGCATTCGTCCCAAATCCTGATTGAGACGCATCGAGGCCTTCTGCAACTGCCGAATCTCATCGACCACATTTTCCGGGGTATGCACCACCCGAACACCACGTTGCAAGCAGCGCCGGACTTCTTCGCTGATCCACCAATAGGCGTAGGTCGAAAAGCGAAAGCCCTTGCCCGGATCGAAGCGCTCTGCCGCTTTGATCAGTCCGATGTTGGCGTCCTGGATCAGATCGGCCATCGGGATACCATTCTGGCCGTATCGACGGGCAATATGCACTGCCAGTCGAAGGTTGCACTGGATCAACTTCTGACGACAGGCCATGGCAAGGTGATAGGCCCGGCGACAGCGCGCCGAGAACGCACAAGCGTCACCAAGACTGCCTACTACTTCTCGCAGTGTTTGTGGCGTGTCATCCGGCAAGCACAGCTCCTGGCTGATCACCCGAAGACTGAGAATCAGTTGGCGGGCAAGGCGGCGCTCGTCGTTGTCACTGAGAAGTTGATGCTGAGACGCATCCCGGAAGTACAACCCTACCAGGGAATCCCTTTCGCCAGAGTTGGGAAGAGTCGGAGACGGGCCCAGCCGGTCATGTGTTTGCATGGCTGAGGTACCTTTTGAAATTCACTTAAGATACGATCAAACGAAACGCACGGATTGCCGGGAGAAGAACAGGCAAAGGAGGGGGTTACCCATCAGCGAAGCCATCGGCTCCACTGACGGGAACATCATCAGGTTGTGGACGCCGCCACAATGGCGTATTCGTGGTTGTGAGGCTCAATCAGGGCACCATGCAGTGCCACAATGGCCTGATCGTAGTGATCCTCATCAATCACAAACTGAATATCCACCTGGCGCATGCACTGGTGGATTGCCAGAACGCTGATGTCTTTATCCGCCAACGACTTGACCGAACGTGCCAGAATGCCCGGCACCTTCATATCGCTACCAATCGCAGACACCAACGCCACCTTGCGGGTGCTGATTTCGCCATTGGGGAAGATTTCCTCCAAACCTTTGACCACACGTTTGATGTGCTTGAGCGTGGTATCAACGTAGTGGGTGATGGTGTTGGCGTTGGTGTCTTTGGCCATAAAGCGCACTTTGAACCGGCTCAACACTTCCAGAATCTTGCGGTCCGATCCCGGCTCGCCCTGCATGTCCTGGTCGAACACCTCGATGGCAAACACGCCTCGGGCACCCGCCACGATCTCTACCTGGGGCTTCTCGCTGATGTAATCGCCGGTGATCAAGGTGCCGGTGTGTTCCGGCTCAAAGGTATTCATCACTCGAAGCGGAATTTCGTTCTGGCGCAAACCTTTACCGGCACGGGGATGGATCGCCTCCATACCCAGATTGGCCAGCTGATCGGCAACGTCATAATTGGTGCGGCCCAAAGGAACGACCTTGTCTTCACCAACAATATTGGGATCGGCAGAGCTCAGATGGTACTCCTTGTGAATGATCGCTTCGCGTGCCTGGGTAATCACCGCTACCCGACTGAAGGTCATCTCACTGTAGCCCCGATCGAAGGTGCGCATCAGGCCTTCTTTACACTGAGCGTAACCGGTCACGATGGGTAGCTCACGGGACAGATCAATGCTGTCAAACGCCTGCTGAAGTTTCTCATCCAGCGCCAGCAATTCACTGTCACGCCAGCCCGTCAGATCGACAAAACGAGCGTTAATACCTTCCTGCTGCAGTTTCAGCGCGGTATTGAATGCACTGTGTGCTTCACCGATGCCAGCCAGCATTTCACGCACGGTCAACAGGTGCTCTTCCAGCTGGAACTGCCCGTAAGAGCACAGGCGCTGAAGATCAATCAGGCAACCCCGAACACCTTCGATGCGATCGGTGATGAACTGGTCTGCCTGCTGCTTGAGCATGGGGTCGACAAACAGCTCACCGTTGATGTCCGTCAGAAACTTGATCAGTTTGGTGAGATCATCACCCCAGGCCCAATCCGATTCTGCATCGGCAAACAGCGCATAAACACCCGGTTCACCGGTCTTTTTATGTTCAAGCAACTCGTTGGTGACACCGCCGTAGGCAGACACCACAAAGATCCGTTGGTAGAGGTCGCTCTTCTTGCGCTTGCCAATAATAATATTGTCGCGGACGGCCTCGTAATTACTCATTGAAGTACCGCCGATTTTCTCGACGGTATGTTGTGCCGTAGTCATATCTTTACCTTCGCTATCCTGAGGAGTGTATGCCTGAATGACGGCGCCTTACGACGCCTTGCTGACACCTTCCTGCATGACTTCATCAATACTCTCAGCCAACAAGCGGGCGCCCAGACGCAAGTCTTCCTCGCTGGTGGTCAGCGGCATCAGGCACTTGATGACTTCATCATTGGGACCGCTGGTCTCGATGATCAGGCCCTTCTCGAAGGCGCGTTTGGTGATCGCACCGGTCAAGTCGGCATGAGTCGCTTCGATCCCGCGCATCAAACCCCGGCCCTTCATCTTGAACTCGCCTTTGTACTTGTCGCAAATACCCTGCAAGGCATCGCCCAGCACTTTGGATTTGGCTTTCACTTCATTGGCAAACGCACTGTCTTTCCAGTAGGTCTCAACCGCGGCACGGGCCGTGACAAACGCCATGTTGTTACCACGGAAGGTACCGTTGTGCTCACCGGATTCCCAAACATCCAGCTCCGGCTTGAACAGTACCAGAGCCATCGGCAGACCGTAACCGCTCAGCGATTTGGAAACGGTAACGATGTCTGGCTTTATACCGGCAAACTCAAAACTGAAGAACTCGCCAGTACGACCATTGCCAGCCTGGATATCATCGAGAATCAACAGGATATCGTGTTTTTTGCACAGATCCGACAGGCCCTTCAACCATTCGGCACGAGCCGCGTTCAAGCCGCCTTCACCCTGCACGGCCTCGACAATCACGGCGGCGGGCAGTTCAACACCGGAAGATCTGTCAGACAACACCTTGTCCATGATCATCAGGGTATCAACATCTTCACCCAGATAGCCGTCGTAAAACAGGAAATCAACGCTGCCCAGCGGCGTGCCGACACCGCCACGGTGGTGCTTGTTACCGGTCGCAGCAACCGCACCCATGGTGACACCGTGGAAACCGTTGGTGAATGAGATAATACCGGTGCGGCCTTTGACCTTACGGGCCAGTTTCATGGCCGCTTCCACACAGTTGGTGCCGGTCGGGCCAGTAAACTGCATTTTGTAGTCCAGACCACGGGGATCCAGGATGTACTTCTTGTACGACCCGATAAAGTCATGCTTGGCGGTGGTAAACATGTCCAGGCCCTGACTGACACCATCAGCCTCAATGTACTCGATCAGCGCCTGCTTCAGGATGTCATTATTGTGGCCGTAGTTCAGGGAACCGGCACCGGCCAGAAAATCCAGATATTGCTTGCCGTCTTCGGTGTACAAGTGCGCGTTTTTGGCGCGGTTAAAAATCACCGGGAAGGCGCGGGAATAAACACGTACTTCAGATTCTGTCGATTTAAAAAGTTCCATGGTCTTGCCTCTTAGCATGTCAGGTTCGAGGTTAATGCTCGGGGGGGACTGCCGGTAACACGATTGATCTCAACAGGCCCGCCGTGCGTCAGTTGTAGCGATCTGGCAGACCCACCTTGTGTGGCCTGCCGGCTACGTCAAATCACAGCTGGTTATTCACGATGAATCACCGTGAACAAGGGCTCTCAGACAGGCTTCGTGAACGGCCCGATGCGCAGCAGAAACTCGGAATCGTGGTTGCCGCCAAAGTGGGTCTCTTTCTCGAAGTGCTCGTGATAGGTGAGCTCGGCTCCCAGATCACGCGCAAAAGAGCGGAACAGCGCCCAGGAGGCCTCGTTGTCTTCGGTAATCGTGGTTTCCAGGTGCGTGACGTTTTTGCACGCGTCCCGGCCAACGATTTCCTTCAGCATTCGCTTGGCAAGGCCTTGTCCACGACCTTTCTCGTGAACCGCCACCTGCCAGACAAACACGGTCTCGGGCTGTTGGGGAGGGATGTATCCGGAGATAAAGCCGACCAGATCGCCTTCCTTCTCCGCGGCCACGCCGGTTTCGGCAAAGTGGCTGCACTGCAACAGGTTGCAGTAAATCGAGTTTGGGTCCAGCGGTGGGCATTGTGCAACCAGCTGGTGGAGCCTGTAGCCATCGTCCTTGGTGGGTTTGCGCAAGGCAATGGCGGTGGTATTCGATCCTTCTGATGTCATAACGTGATCAATTCGCTTCAAAAGTTAGAGTTGAATTATATAGACCACAAAATATATTTCAAGTGAGGCTAAAGGAGGAAGCGCCGCTAAAGCACGTCATCCTTCTTCAGAATAGACCGCATTAAAACATTTACCAGTGACAGATTGGTTACCGGCAGGAGGGAAAACGATGTCCTCCAGCGCGAGGTGCGTACCGCCAGTCAAGCGGTTCCGGTAGGATACAGCAGCCGGCGAACCTTCGGGCCAAAGCCGGTCGAACTGTGACAACCAGGCGTCTAAATCGTATGCCACAGGCATCAGTGAAGCATGCAAACCAGGTCGCGCAATTCCTGCCAATGGCTCCGCGAAGGGGCTTGTAAAGCCAATACGGGCAACCAGGCCTCGAGAGTCGGCGCGCACATTACCCATGCCGGCCGCACCGTTATTAACCACCAGCCGTTGCTTTCCGTCTACCTCGCCGGACCAGACCACAGGCAGACATGTGTGGGTACATGCGATCACGTCGGCGCCAGTGGCGCGAAACCAATCCGTTAGCTGCCGCTCATTGCCGGCAGTGAACGATTCATGAGCCAACCCCCACCCTGCCAGCGACTCAGGATCGCCATGCAACACCAAAATCTTTAGGCCTCCAAAGATCAGGCAGCGGTACCGGGGCAACAACGAGAGTTTCGTTTGAATATCGGGGTGTTGATCAGCCAGTGCCTGAAGACGCTCCATCATCTGGTTTGAGCGGGCCACCACATCCTGATCCACGTACTCCGGGTAAGCACAGCCACAGCCTGCCCCGGCGTTGGGAATAGACAGCTCATAATCCACATTGCCAAGGATGGCGGTGTGATCCAGAACCCGACTGTTGATCTCCCGAAACAGGGTGTCATCGGCGTTGAACCAGTTGAAGTCACCGTTGAACACCAGCTTTACCCGATGCCCCTGGCGCTCTTCTGCCCGCACCATGGATTCGATTTCATCCAGTGCAAAGGGGTTGCCGTACAGACCGCCAACGACATACAGCACGCTTTCCGTAACGTGGACAGGCTCCCGACAAAGCTCGTCCGGCCGGTAGCGGTAAGCCAGCGGGCAGGTGCGGCCCTCTGTTTCAGGCAT